>JAFGIR010000093.1 GCA_016929515.1 Pirellulales bacterium
CACCGGCCCCAACGGGGCCTTCGATACGTAATCCGCCCCGCTTTGCGGGGCAGGCCAAACCCACGCCCTCCGGGCGTGGTTGATTAGTGGTAGACGGTTCCGAAGATCTCACATGTAACGAGCGGATAGCACTGAGCAAGATGCTTGCGTTTGATGTACGCCGGCACGCGCCATATGATTATGGATTTGGCTGCTATCTCGCGTTGCTGACGCTGAGAAGGCAATTCGGGAAGGTGATCCGCGAGCGTGTGTGGAAGGAATACGGCCGTGAGTGCAGAACTGAGGAGATGGAAGCAATAGCCGAACACTACGGAGGCCTCTGTGCAAGACGTCTGGCGAGGCAAGGTGAATTGAATCGCCGTGATCCATTGCTGTTTGCCGCCGATGAACTATTGGTGTACGGGGCGATCTCTGCCGTGATCAAGGGCAGCGACGTGGTCTTCCTCACGAGAGACCCACTGTTCATGGATCAGTTCGTCGAGCTCATGAGCCTCTTGGGATCCGACTATATCGCATCCGAGTATGGTCGGCGGTACGCCGAGGACCCAACGGCCTTCCCAGATTTCGGTACCCGAAAGAATTGCACAAATCCGTTCACGATGACTTTCGGCAAGGCAGTTCGTGGCAATCTGCGCCAGGGTTGGGATCAGGCAATACTTCCACGTACGCCCTACCTCATCAACCTGCACTGTTGGCTTCTTGGACGAGATGACGGTGATTCCGTGCGACTTGCCGCGTCGACATTCAGTGGTGAGCGTGGGATGCATAATCTCCTCCGAGTCAAAGGGTTAACCGGAGGGCGCAATGTCGAGGGACTTGACGGAAGGAACATTCGGGCAGCCCTACGCAAGTGTGGTAAGGAAGTCACCATGTCAATCTGGGAAGATCGGATGATACACATAGGAGCCACAGAATTTCCACAGGACGATCGCTTGGACCTGCGAATTCCGAGCATTGCCGCAGCAGATATTTCCCGTGTTCACAGCAATGTCCGGCAAATGGCAATTCCATGGTACGAAGAGGATTGTTGATCGCAGGCTGGGCACCAACCGCCACCAGCTCTGCCAATGCCCTCAATCCTGCGTCGCTCGCAGAGCGTTTCAGCAGGTCCGAAACACGGGCACGGCCCGTGGCACTCGCTTTCGGTTTGGTTCGTCCGTGCCGGCGCGGCTGCCGTGGCTCGGTTGCGTGGGCTCGAACACGTCGGCCCTGAAAGGGTCGAGCGTCGTCGGGGCCGGGTGCCGCTGGCTCTGCGAGTGCAGGGGCCGAGTTGACGTTTCAACGTGTTGCGGGCAGAGGTTGGGCAATGACCCGCGTGAGGTGCCTGTCTGATTGCGTGGTGCGGTTTCTCTTTGGGATCAGAGACCTGAATTAAACCCTGTCTCGTTCTCGTGTCCCATGACCGGTGCGCACGCTGTCCGACGGCAATCCAGCCAACGCGCGCGGACCGAACCCGATACGCCGATTCCACGGGCTGGGCACCACCCTGTTTGCCCACTCTAACCATCATGCCCAACAAAATCGGTCGCGCGAACCTTCTGGTTGCTTGATCAGTACGTAGGGTCGTGCGGATGGTTCGCAAGACGGGCCACCCTGCCTTTTTCGTAAACTATGCTTAATTGGCGGCATAGGTTAGTGCCGCAAACCCTTTTCCGGGCTTGTCTTTTCATTTGTTCACGCTCTTGATCTCGCAACCGTGGCCGCCGAGCGGCCCAGGCTGGACACCATGTTCATGGCATCTTTCTGTTTTGCGTATTGTGTCGTAGTTGGCTGCGGGTTGTCTCATTTTGCGTTGTCGTTCGACGCGCACTTGCTGATGAAGTCACAGGTGAGGTTCGCATCATGCGCCGTTTTCGTTTGACGGGGCGGGTAGGAAGCCGTATTGCCCAACAGATTGTCGATCGTTTTCTCGCGCGACGGAGCGCGGACTGCTCGACAGCTTCTTGCCGGAAGGGCCGCGCGGGATCGCTAGCGGCCGAATCGCTTGAACCGCGGTGGTTCTTGTCGGCCTCGCCGCTGGGCAGCGTCGACGAGTTGCTCGGCTCGTCCGGTTACGAGGCACCTTTGGGCTTCGACGACGACGTTCTCGTCGATCTCGACCGGGAGCGACTCGGTTTCGACGGTCCGTCCAGCGCCTACCTCGGCGAAGGCGAAGAGGCCCTGGGCGACGCCACGCCCACCGGCGCCAGCTACATGCTCTACGACCACTGGGGTGGTAGTTGGTCGGACGCCGAAAAAACCCCCTCCAACTACGAAGACGATCTGATGTGCTGGGCAGCCACGGCCTCGAACGTTCTCGCGTGGACCGGTTGGGGGCAAGTCAACGGCATGACCAACACCGACGAGATGTTCGGCTATTTTCAGGACCATTGGACCGACCGGGGCGGACTGATGGGATACGGGTGGGACTGGTGGTTCGACGGAACCAACAACAGCGCGGGCTGGAGCGGGTGGTCCCAGGTTGACGTGGCTGGTGGTGGATTCTATCCCGACGAGTACTTCTACAACTACTACGTTTCGAGCAGCTACGACTCAACGGCCATGGAAACCATCGACGATTATCTGCGCGACGGTTACGGCGTGGGTCTTGGAGTCTATACGGACACTGGCGGCGGACACGCGATTACCTGCTGGGGATTCAACTACGATACGAACGGATACACGGGTATTTGGGTCAGCGATTCGGACGACAGCAAGGGCAGCGACAACCCGACCGATCGGCTGCGTTATTACGAAGTCGAACACTCGGACGGCAGGTGGTATCTCGAGAACTTCTACGGTTACTACGACACGTGGTACATCGGTCTGGTGCAAGGGCTGGCCCAAAATCCCAATGGAGCCGTGCCCGAGCCCGCCGTCGAGCCAACCAACGAAATCCAGGGCGCCGTCTTCAACGACACCAACGCCAACGGAGTTCAGGACCAAGACGAATCCGGGATCGCCGGGCAAACCGTCTTCTTGGATGCGAACATGAACGGTTTCCTGGACGAAGTGAGCACCGAGATTCGTTCAACCGACGGGCCACGAGGGATCACCGATCTGACAACGATTACGTCGACCTTTGACATCAACGGCATGGCCGGCCAGATCACCGATCTGGATGTCACCTTGGACATCACGCACACGTACTCGTCGGATTTGGAGGTCTATCTCATCGGTCCCGACGGCACGCGTGTATTGTTGTTCGACGAGGTGGGCGCCGGCGCAACCGGTCTGGCCAATACGACGCTCGACGATCAGGCGGTTCTGAATATCAACGGCGCGAGCACGCTCTCAAGCGGTACCTTCCGGCCCGAAGGGGCCTTGGCCGATTTCAACGGCGCGGCAGCCAACGGCACTTGGACGTTGGAAATTACCGACCGTTGGAGCTATGACGAAGGGACGCTCAATGCCTGGTCGCTCAATGTCACAACGGTCGAGAGTTCCACGACGACGGCCGCCGACGGCAGTTACTCCTTTGCGGAACTGGCCGACGGCGATTATCGTGTCGTCGCGGTCGTGGCCGAAGGTTGGCAGCAAACCCTTCCGGCCGTCGGCCACTACGATCTGAGTCTTGCCGAAGGCGAGGTTGCCGACTCGGTCGATTTCGGACTCAGCCAAATAGTCGCCACGGACCTCGGGACGGTTGATTATGCCCACGTCGACTCGCTCGAATTGGGTGCCGGCCAATACTGGTATTCGTTCGAGACGACTCGCGACGGCTACCTCACGGTGGCGGCCGACGTCTCACTGATCGATTCGGCCTCGGTGACTCTCTATGACGAGAATTTCAGCCTCTTGGCCATTTCCGAGATCGTCGATGGATGGCAACGCATCGACCAATTGGTCGAATCCGAAGGGATCTTCTTCGTTTGTGTCGAAGTAGCCGGCCAAGCCACCGTCACCGACGTCTACGCTGTCAATCTGCTCCAACAAGACGGAAACACCGTGACCGTCCACGGCACCGACGGCGACGACCGGTTCCTCTTCGCGGCCGCGTCCTGGCATCAGATCACGATCAACGACGTGCAGTATGACTTCAATTCGACGGAAGTAACCCACGTGGTCTTCGACGGCGGTCAAGGCGCGGATACAACCGTGCTCAACGGTTCGACCGGCAACGATACGCTCGTCGCCCGCCCCACCATGGCGACGCTGACCGGAGACAATTACTCCGTCTCGGTTGAAGACACCGAAAGCATCATCGTGATTGGGGAGGGCGGAACCGACGCGGCCGTTCTCCACGACTCGGCCGGGGACGATGCGTTTGTCGCCACGCCAACCTATGCGGAACTCCACGGCAGCGGATTCTATAATCGGGCCGAAGGATTCCGATACGTCTACGCCCTGGCGAACGCGGGCGGGACCGACTCGGCCAGTCTCTACGGCTCGGCCGGCAACGATACACTCATGGGCAAACCGGAATACACCTATTTGTACGGCGCCAACTTCCACAATTGCGCCGAGGGATTCCAATACGTCAACGCTTACGCGGCCGCCGGCGGAACCGATCGAGCCTATCTGCGTGATTCGGCCGGTAATGACAAGTTTGAAGCCACGCCGACCTACGCCAAGTTGTCCGGCAGCGGGTTCAATAATCGGGCCGAAGGATTCCAATATGTCTACTCCCAGGCAACCTCGGGCGGGACCGATGCGGCCGTTCTCCACGACTCGGCCGGCAACGATACGTTTGAAGCCACGCCGACCTACGCTTGTTTGTCGGGCAGTGGGTTCTACAATCGGGCCGAAGGATTCCGATACGTCTACGCCCTGGCGAACGCCGGCGGGACCGAC
>JAFGIR010000094.1 GCA_016929515.1 Pirellulales bacterium
ATGCCGCCGTGCATCCCGCCACCCATCTCCATGCCGCCACCCATCTCCATCCCGCCTCTTCGTTGACCGCTGGGATCGAATGCACCGGGTTCGTCGGGCATGTCTTCGACCGGCTTCTCCGGTTCGGCCGGGTCTTCCGTCGGTTGGTTGAAAACCTTTTTGGGGATTTTCGGAGGGTGGACCACGATCTCGTCCCAGAGACTGTCGAAACGATTAGGGAGAGGAAATAGAAGTGCCGGATCGTAGAACTGTGGGTCGACCAAGTCGTCCGGGGCCGGCGGAAAACGGTTGAACTCGCCGTTCAAGGTGCGGTAGGGTTTCTTCCACTGGTCTTCGCTGATGGGTTCGTCTTCGCTGGTCACTTCCGCGCGTTCGACGCGGTAGTACATGAAGATGGGATAGTCGTTTGGGAAGTTCTTCTTAACGTTGGCGAAACATTCTTGGAACGATTTTCGGTATTTCTCGTGGTCAACGATGCCGGTCAGCACGACCCAACGCTGTCCCAGCGGCGGTTGGTCCTCGGCCAATGCCGTTTCCACTCCGCCCATGGTTCCACCGATTCCGATGGTGGGTTCGCGAAAGCGTCCCACGCCCCCGGTGCCGCGGAGTTCCTTGACCGTGTCGAGCACCGGTTCGCCGCGGAGTGTCTTGGGATCGAAGATGAGAGGGTTCAGAGCCGCCTGCAACTCATACGGTTTCACCGTGATCGGCCCGCTGATGCGTCGAATTTCCTGCGAAGGGTCAATAACGTCTCGATCCGGGACGTCCGCGTTTGCCTTGTCGATAGCCTCGCGGGCCTTCGTTACCGTTTGCTTCACGCCCGCCGGATCCTTGCTGAACTTCTCCTCGCCCGTAGCGAGGAAGATGAGCAGTGGAACACAGAGAATGACGCCGGCAAAAGCAATCTTCTCGCCATGTTGGGCGAGAAAGGCAAGAATCAACTTCTTATCAAACTTCAGTCTTGCTTTCATGGGTTATCGCTCCGCGGGCCGGGTTCCTGTTCCGTGGTTATTGCCGGAGGGGGGCCGACGTTTTCCGCTGGTTTGCTTGGTTGACTTTCGTTTGGCAAGGGCCGGCTGGTTGTGGTAGGCTCGGTCGTGGATTGAATGGCCTCCTGGCTCGCGGTGGGAGGCGGATTGTAGAGGTAGATGATGCCACGGATTTCGATGGTGACATCGTAAGGGCTGGTCTCGTCGTCGACGTCGTCGGCACTACTGAAGCCAGATCCTGTTCCCATTCCGCCGCCCATTCCGCCGCCCATTCCGCCGCCCATTTCCATTCCGCCGCCCATTCCCATTTCACCGCCCCCGAGCATGTCGCCACCTCCGATGCCGAGCCCGCCACCACTGGGGCCCGCGCCCAGCTTCAAGCCGCCGCTGCCGCCTCGCGGTCCGGGAAACATGCCGCCCAGGCCTCCCTGTCCCGTCGTGCTCTTGTCGGGGTTGATTCGCAGTCGGACGACTTCAACGGGCATGGTTGCATTGGCAAGATGGACAAGCAGGTCGGGAATTTTGCGCTGGTTGATGACCAATTCCATTCGGACGGGCATCATCTTGAATTCGGTATAGGTGTTAGGTGAGGTCTCGTTGGCAGCCAACGGTTTCATCTTTTCATCGACATAGCGATAGTTGCGGAGCGCCTCGTCCACCGACCCGGCCGATTCGCCGCCCGTGCCAAGACCGGTGGAAAGTCCGCCTTGCATGCCGCTTTCCAAGCCTCCCATGCCTTCACCGGGGGCCATCGGACTGGGCCCCTTGTCGGACATAATGGATCGGCTGGCCGTTTTCCCGATCTCCAACGCGATAATCTCCTTGACGGCCGCGCCAAAGTGAGTGCTCGCATCGCCGTTGGTGTTCTTAACAGCGGTCAGCAGCGACTCATAAACCCAATAGTCCTCCTGCGCGAGTCGCACTTGCGTGTCGGTAGGTATGGTAGACCACTTGAAATCATCGAGAATCCGTTGCCGATCCATCTTATTCCATTCAACGACGCCCTCCCATCTGCTATTGGTCTCGCCGTTGATCGCCGCACCGTAGGGTTCTTGTCCGTCCGCCGGCACGGCGTTTTCGCCGGCTTCGTCCTCGGAGCCGACGACCACCAGGTGGCGATAGTTGACGCGTTTGAAAAGATCGGGAACGGCCTTGCCGATCTCGTTCCAATAATCCGTGCGATAACGATAGGGGATTTCTCTATCCCCCAGATTCTCGATCATTCCCTTGAATCCGCTGCCCAATTTGTCTGGCCAAATACAGTGTTTTTGCTGCTCGTCGTATAAGGTTCGCCACGCTTCGTTAACCTTCTGTTCCTGTTGTTTTGTCATCTTCTCCCACTTGGCGATCCGCAGCAGGTTCGGATGATCTATTTCGCGGGCGATCGCGCTCACCAATCCATCGTTTTTCTTGAGTTCCGTTACCCGCTCGGCGCACCGGCCCCGCAGGTCGGCAACGGCGGCCACGTACATCGAAAGTCCGAGCACGAGGACCACGCCGACGAGCACCCAAAAATGGTGCTTCTTCAATAGGTCCAGAGCGATCTTCACCTTATCCATCTCGATTTCTCCGAAGCGGGCGGTTGTGCCAAGAAAACCTCTCGACGCTCACGTCGGTCAGGCTCAATAGGTGCCGGCACCATCGCTTGTTGTCGCTGAGTTGTCCTTCTTCTTCTGAAGACGAACGGTTGGTGGTGTTTTTTGCCAGCAAAACTGCACGATAAATTGCACGCGTCGCACGGGAATAGTATTTTTCTTCTTGGCGTTGCCGCCTAGTACTGGCCCTGCCGGCCCGCCGAATCCGTCCGCCATTGCAGGCATATTTGATTTGGCTGGGTCATCCTCGTCGGCGTTCGGATCTTCGATGTTCACTACCTCGATCGGGCTCTCGTGGACCAGGACGGGGTAGCAAATTCCCAACTCCTCCATGGACACAAATTCCTTCTGGGGCTCTCCCTGATCGCCGACGGTTGTTTTCCTTCCAATAGCGGGCAAGCCGATGCTGTTTTCCTCGATGTTTCGGATCAGCGTGTCGCGAACGTACTGGCCGCCGCGAACTCCCCCGGCCGTTGCTTCCGGGTTATGGTAGTGATAGCCCTTCAGTTCGATGACCCAACCCGGCCCCGTGGGGCCACCAGAAGTCGCGCTCGCATTGGCCGCCGTGTCGGTAGCGGGAACAGATTGCTCCTTGCCTTGGGGAGGTTGATAGAACTGTTTCACATTCGCAAACCACTCGGCCGACAGATCCTCGACTTGCCAGGATTCCATCGACTCGATGTGGAGTTCGTTTCGAGCGTGAATGTCTTCGGGGCGTTTATCGGGCGGGTCGCTGGGAAGGCATTCGTTAACCGCCCGGAGCAGTTCGAGCCAAAGAACACGATTGTCGACGTTGCCGACCAGGTGTTCTCCGATTTTGTGCGTGTTGTCGAAAGCCTCTTGCGCTTCGACTTCCTTTCTCTTCAGATCTTCCGAATCACGGATAACGCTGGCCATGTCTCTTTCGGCGTCGCCAAACTTATCCTCGGAGACGGCATTCAGAGCGAGCGACGAGCTCGCGTAGCCGATCGCGCAACCCAGCAGGAGCATCGAGACGCCGGCCAGTGCCCAAGGCTTCTTGCCGCGGACAAACCGATCCTTCAGGATTTCCGGCGGCAAGAGGTTGGTTTTCAGTGTTCCGCGGCCCAGCTCAAGCGACTGAACCGCCAGGCCGTAGGCGACGCCGAAGCTGAGCAGGTTCTCCTTGAAAGCCGGCGCGCCCACGATTTCCGGTCCCACCAGTTGTTCGAATGAGTCGATGCGGATCACCTCGACGCCGAGGCTTTGCGAGAGATAGCGACGCAGGCCGGGCATCTTCATGGCGTTCCCCAACGCCACGATCTTCTTGATCGTTGCGTTTCGATCGACACTCGTGAAGTAGCCGATGGAACGCTGGATTTCCGTGAGCAGATCGTTGAACACCGGCCGCATCGCCTGGAACAAAGCCCGGGGATCGGGCGCCGAGGCGGCGTTGCATTTGAGGTGCTCGGCTTTGGCGAAGGTGAGTTTCAACTCCTTCGTCAAAGCCTTGGTGAAGTGGTTTCCGCCCAGCGGGATGCTCCGCTGCCACACGCGATAACCGTTGGTCACCACCAGATCGGTTGCGTCGGTACCCAAGGAGAGGATCACGCTGGACGGAGGCGGATCGTCGGGATCGTACTGGTCGGCAGGCGGCAACTGCTGCATTTGATCAAACAGCAGAAAGTTGTAGAGCGCCAGCGGCGTTAGCTGGACCACGTCGACCTCGATTCCGACGTCGTTGAATGGCTCCAGCGCGCGATGTACCTGATCGCGTTTCATGGCGAAGAGGCCAACTTCCGTCTCCAGCGCGAATCCCTCTTCTTCCGCCCCTCCGCCCATCTGCTGAAAATCCCAGATCACGTCGGCCAAATCGAAGGGAATCTGCTGACGCGCTTCGTAACGGACGATATCCGGGATCTTTTTCGATTCGACCGGCGGCAACTTGATGAAACGGGCCAAGCCGTTCTGGCCGGGCACGGAGATGGCCACGCGGCAGCCCTGAACCGTGTTGCGCGAGAGGAACAGCTTCAGCGCGTCGCGGATCAACTCGGCCGGCTCCGCTCCCGGTTGGCTGAGGATTTTGGGGTAGGCAATGAAGTCAAACGCCTCGGCAATGAGTTGACCGGACGTATCGCCCGGACGGCATCGAATTGCCTTCAGGGAACATTGACCAACATCGATTCCCCAAACAGCACTAGTTCCAGCCATGAGGCACACTCCTCTCTCTGTTCCTCTGGGCGGAGCAACAAGATAAGCTATGTCTATTTCAGCGCGGCGAACGAGCCCGAGCTCCGTTTTGGCTCTTCGAGATCCAGACGCAAAGAACAGCAGCCCAGGCAGGACTGCTAGCCTCTTCCACATATCTATGTTATCGTCACCAACATGTTTTTGTCAACGAAAACCCCCTACTTTGGCTGGAAAGACAACCGAAGAGGGGACAGATTGTCGCAAAGTCGCATTCTCGGGATTATGGCTCGAAAAAATGTGCCGTATCCACCATAAAGGGGGTAACCCATCCGCCTTGATTTGCTTTCACGTGGGCTGCCTCATTCCTGCTAACTCAGGTATCTTTGTTCCATGAAGTTCAAAGAGGTTGTTGTCCTGCTGCCCGTCGATAGTCTGGAAGATCTATCGCTCGACGGAGGGTCGTCCGAAGCCCAATCGCTTCTGGCGGCTTGGACGGTGCCGTTTCATCCGGCGATCATGACCTCGGCCGGGCGGACCGTCGAGTGGCGGTACGTGCAGGACTTCGTCGACAGCGGAGAGACTGACGAAGCATTGGTGCTTCTGCCCTCGCCCAGCCAGCAGCTCGTGCCGGAAGGGTGGATCGACGAGGTCCAGTCCTCGGGCGGGTTTGTCTTGCACGATTTTGCGGATCGTGACTTGGCGGTGGCCCTGGTTCTCGCGAAGCTCGATCCCCCGATGGGAGGTCTCTCCTCCAGCCGGCTCAACACCGATCTGATCGCCGATTTCCTTGCCCTCGGTTTCTGTCAATTGCAGGTGGAACTGCTGACACGACAACAGCGTTACATGGGCAGCCTCGACAAGGAGCACTTCGACCAATGTGCTCTGCGCGCCGCCGAGGCGACTATGCGCGGTCAGGAAGAAGCCGCGCGAGAAGACCTGCAAAGTGCGTTCAATGTCCTTGCCGAAGCTCGCGAGTACTTCTATCCGGCCGAGTCGCACATGCTCGATCTGACGTTGGTTGCTCCGAGCACGTTGGGCCAGACTTTGGTTGATGAACTGGTGAGCGACACGCCTACGACGTTGCTCATATCGGGCCAAACCGTGAGTGCCATGGCGGCCGATGAGCCGCTGACACTTGCGGCCTTGAAGATGGCTCTGGCCGAGCAGAGGGTTGACGTGGCGGGTGGTGAGTTCGTTGAGCCAACGTTGACCTTGGCAACCCCGGAGTCTATCCTGGCCGAGATCCGCCGAGGGCTGGCAGTCTACGAGAAGCACCTGGGCCAGCGCCCGACGATCTTTGCCCGACGGCGATTTGGTCTCACGCCGATTCTGCCTCAAATTCTCGAGCATTGTGGATTCGTGGCAGCCTGCCACTTCACGCTCGACGGCGGGCGTTTCCCGATGAGCGACCAAAGCAAGATCCTCTGGGAGGGGGCCGGCGGTGCTTCGTTCGAATCGCTTGCCCGGGTACCGATCGACGCGTCGGAGCCACGGAGTTTTCTGCAATTGCCGCGACAATTGGGTAGTGCCTTGGACTTGGACGACGCGCCGACGGCGGTTTTCGCGCATTGGCCCGGCTCGGCCGGTTGTTGGCTTGACGCCTTGCGGCGGATGAACCGTTACAGTCCCGTATTGGGTAAGTTTAGCCGTCTAATTGCGTACTTCGAGGAGACCGCCGGCGTTGGACAGGCCATGCGGTACGGTCCCGACGAGTATCGGTCGCCCTACCTGAGCGAGTCTATTGAGACCGGACAACGGGATCCTGTTTCTCGTTGGGTTCGCTACCATGCCCGTCAGGCGACCGTCGAAACGATCGGCGGGCTGCGGTGCATGACGCAAGTGATGCAGCAGGATGCTTCGCAGACATTCGTGGATCCGAGCGATCTACGGTTTGCGGTTGCCGATCTGGCCAATAGCGTTTCGAGCGATTCGCGGGCGGAAGAAGAACAACTGGAAAAACGTCTTCGGGCCGCATTGGACGAGGCCATCGCGCAACTCGCCGAAAGTCTGCCCCGACGAGACGATGAGGAAACGTTCGGCCGGCTCTGCATCAATCCTTGCAGCTTTGCCCGCGCCTATGAAACGCCCAGAAAAGGCACCGATCGGTTCACCCCGGGCGTGCCGGCGAGCATCAACGTTCCGGCAATGGGGTTCACTTGGGCGTCTCCAGAGACAGCACCTCGGGAGACTCAAGCCGAGACACCGGGACCGAGGAAAGGGTTTTGGAGTCGGACGCGCCGGCGTTCTCCCCAACCGCTGGCGGAAGAGAACATCCTGCGAAATGAGTTTTTCGAAGCGACCATCGATTCCGCGACCGGCGCCGTCAGCGCGATCCATGATTACCATACTCGCGGAAACCGGCTTGCCGCGCAGTTGGCGTTTCGATCGCCCGAATTGGCCGTCGAATCGGACGGCGCCGTGCCCGAGGAGAGCGAAACGGCCTATTCGCGCATGGCGGCCGAACGTATCGAGGTGGAAACGGCCAATCCGTCCGAAGGCCGGATCACGAGCCGCGGCCGATTGGTCGATCGTCACGGAAATCGGTTGGCCGGTTTTGTCCAAACGATGCGGGTCCGCCGGGGGTGTCGCATCCTGGAAATCGACATCGAACTCCTGCCCGAGCGTCAGCCGGGCCCCCATCCCTGGGACTCGTACTACGCGGTTCGGTTTGCCTGGGACGACCCGACGGCCGAACTTTCTCGAAGCGTGAATCTGACGAGTTGGCCGACCGGCGCATCGCGATTCGAAGCACCCCACTTCGTGGAGATTCGTGGAGGCAAACGCCGGACGACGATTCTCACGGGCGGCCTGCCCTATCACCGGCGGTCTGGGTCGCGAAAGATGGACAGTCTGCTGGTGGTTCACGGCGAGACGTCGCGGTGGTTTCGGCTGGGTATTGGAATCGATCTACCCCATCCGGTTTCCGCGGCGGTCGATTTTCTCTCGCCTCGCCCGATTCACGTCGAGTCGGCGCCGCCGCCACGGAACGAATCGGGGTGGCTGTTTCACGTGGATGCCGCCAACGTGGTGGCAAGCGGCTGGGAGCCGCTTATCGACGGCGGTCGAGTCGCCGGATTTCGCGTGCGGCTTCTGGAAACCGAAGGTCACGCCACGCATGTGCATCTTCGGTCGTTCCGGCCAGCGGTCAAGGCCCAACAAACGGATTTTCTTGGGAACTCGCTCCGTGAACTCGATGTCGACGAAGATCGGATCGCCGTCGACCTTGAGACACATGGGTGGGTTCAAATCGAAGCCCATTGGGACGGAGACAAGGACTGACGCGAGTTGTCGGAGGGAACACCCATATGATCATCACCATCGACGGTCCGGCGGGGGCGGGCAAGAGCACGGTGGCCCGGGCACTGGCCGGCCGGCTGGGATTTCAATATCTGGACACGGGCGCCATGTATCGGGCAGTTGCCCTGGCCGGCTTGCGACAAGGCGTCGACTGGAAGTCGCGACTCGCTGGCGAAACGCTTGCCGGGCTGGCTCGGACGAGCCACATTGAGTTGATCGACGATCGAGTCCTGCTGGACGGCGAGGACGTCAGCCGCGAGATCCGCACCCCGCGGGTCACGGAACTCACGCGTTATTCGGCCGACAGCCCGGCGGTCCGCGCCCAGTTGGTTGCGTTGCAGCGAACGATTGCCGCGAAGCAGAATGTAGTCACCGAGGGACGCGATCAAGGCACCGTGGCGTTTCCCGAGGCCGAGTGCAAGTTTTTTTTGACCGCCAGCGAGAAGGAGCGCGCGCGGCGCCGGTTGGCCGACCTGCGCCACCAGGGCGAGACGGCCACGATCGAAGAAGTGCAAAAAGCCCAACGCAAGCGAGACGACCGCGACACGGCTCGCTGCGTGGGCCCGCTGGTCAAGGCGGCCGACGCGGTGGAAGTCGTCACGGACGGGATGAGCCTCGAGCAGGTGGTCGATCGGTTGGTCGAGTTGGCGCGGCCTCGGCTCGACCGCTTGGGCGGAGGCGGCGTCGGTTGAACGCACCCCCCAGCTCGGAGCGGCTATAATGGAATCGGGAGATCCTCCATGTCAGGTATCACGACGATCTGTTTCGCCGGCAGCTACGCCATAGCGCTCGTCCTGGAGATTTCGCGTCTCGTGTTTCGTAGCGGCGTTCGCGGAGCGATGATGATTGGTTTTGCCGGGGCGGGCCTGGTGGCTCACTCGGCCTTTTTGTACCATCGCGCGGTGAGCCGTCCCCGCTCGCCGTTGTCGAGTGAGCAAGATTGGTACCTGCTGGCCGCATGGCTGCTGGTCGTCATTTATCTGTATCTGACGATCTACTATCCGAAGCAGGCGTTCGGATTATTCCTGTTTCCGTTGGTGCTGGCATTAATCGGCGTGGCGACGTTCCTGGCCGCGCCCGAGCCGTATCCTCGGGGACCCGCTTCGCGAACCTGGGGAATGGTGCACGGCACGTCGATTCTGCTGGCGACGGTGGTCGTGTTGTTCGGGTTGGTCACCGGCTTGATGTACTTGGCGCAAGCCAGACGGCTGAAACACAAGCGGCCGCCCATCCGCGGTCTGCGGCTTCCCAGCCTCGAATGGCTGCAGCGAGCCAACAGTCGGGCGATCGTGGTGTCGCTGATTTTGTTGGGCGTGGGCGTGCTTTCGGGACTCGTGTTGACGTCGCTGAGCCACGGCGGTCGCGTGGCCTGGAACGATCCCGTGGTGCTCGGCACGTTCGGCTTGTTCTTCTGGTTGCTGGTGGCCGCGATGGTCAACGTCTTCTACAAGCCAGCCCGGGCCGGACGAAAAGTGGCTTACTTGACGCTGGTGAGTTTCGTGTTTCTGGTCGTGGTCCTGGGCGTTGGACTTTGGTCGAACACCGCGCACGGGGGATTGAGACGGTCCAGTGAAATACAGCCTTTCATGCCAAACCTCGGGACATCGTCAACCAATCGCGGTGATCTCCCAATCGTGTGTCTCCGACGCAGCACCACTCGAAATCATGAAACAAAGCCTCGGGTGAACGAAGGGTCAAGATGAAGCTCCGGGTAGTTGGCTGCAGCCATCACAACACGTCGATCGAGATCCGCGAGCGTCTGGCGTTTGACGCCCAGCAGGTCCGCGCCGCGCTTGCCGCGTGGCGCCGGCGATATCCCGATATCGAGGCGATTCTCCTGTCGACTTGCAATCGTGTCGAGTTCTATTTAGCGACCGAGCACGGCGAGGTGCCCTGCCGCAACGCGGTGTCGGCCTTCGTGGCGAGTTTCCATCAACTCGGCTCAACCGAAATCAATTCGCATTTGTTCGAGTTGGTCGACCGGGATGCCGTGGTGCATTTGTTTCGGGTGGCGTGCAGTCTCGACAGCATGGTCGTCGGCGAGCCGCAGATTCTTGCCCAGGTCAAGCAAGCCTATGAGATGGCCGTCGAGCAAGAGACGATCGGGACGCTGTTGCATGGCGTGTTTCAAACCGCGATCAAAGTGGCTCGCCGCGTTGATGCGGAGACCGACATTCATCGCCATCGGGTGAGTGTGCCAAGCGTGGCCGTGGCGGATTTTGCCAAACAGATTTTCGAGCGGTTTGACGACAGGTTGGTTCTGGTGATCGGGGCCGGCGAGATGGCCGAGGAAACGTTGCGCTATCTTCGCGATGAGGGTTCGAACAGGGTTGCCGTGATCAATCGCAGCCGGCAGCGAGCGGAAGCACTTGCCCAACGGTGGCAAGGCTCCGTGCTGGGATGGGATCAACTGCGGCAAGCCTTGATCGACGCCGACTTGGTGATCAGCACCACCGGGGCCAATCAGCCCGTGGTGACGTTGGCCCAGTTTCAAGAAATCGAGCAGGTACGGGGAGACGGTCCCCTGTTCATTCTCGATTTGGCCGTGCCGCGCGATTTCGATCCACTCATCGGCGAGCGGCCCGACGTGTACCTCTACTCAGTGGATGATCTTCGAGCCGCATGCGAACGAAATCTTCTGGCGAGGAAGAAGGAACTTCCCCTTGCCGAGCGGATCGTCGAGCAAGAGACGGATGAGTATTTGGCGGCGGCGCGGCATCGGGCCACCGGGCCCGTGATTGCCAGTTTGAAGCGGGGATGGCAAGAGCCCAAGAAGGCGGAACTGGAGCGGTTGTTCAAGAAACTGCCCGCGTTGGACCAGCAATCTCGACAGGAGATCGATCAGGCCTTCGAGCGACTGCTCAACAAGCTCCTGCATCACCCGATCGAGTCGCTACGCGACGAAGCGCGCCACGGCATTCCTTCGGCTTTGATCGATGCTCTATCGAAACTGTTTCACCTGAAGGACTGAAATGTCGGTTGCGCGCTGGTCCATCGGAGTAAACACCGGACAGCACAACTGTGTTCCTCGGGCGGATTTCTGACAGGCGAACAGCCATAGGGTCTGTTAAGTAGTTTTTGTTGCGGAAAGAGCAACTTGGCCGGATTGTCGCCTTTCGCTCCGCGAAAGTTGCGGTCAATCCACGCTACTTTCG
>JAFGIR010000095.1 GCA_016929515.1 Pirellulales bacterium
AGCGGCCGGTTGACGTCGCCGCGTGCGTGCGCGACGCGACGGGCATCGCCTTGAAAGCGCTTCAGAACTGCGTGGAATAAGTCCGTGGATAAAGGGACCCTGCAAAGCTGCGTGGAGTAAGTCCGTGGAAAAGAAAGACACGAAGCTGGCCGTTTGGATTTGCCAAGGCTGCGATATCGGCGCGTCGCTGGACGTCGAGGCGATGGAAAAGGTCGTCGGCGAGTGCGGGGTCAGCGCGTGCCAGTCCCACCCCTTCCTGTGCAGCGACGAAGGCGTCGAACTGATCAAAAAGGAAATCGCCGCGGGCACGAACGCCCTGGTGATCGCCGGATGCTCGCCCCGGTTCAACACCGATACGTTCACGTTCGACGGATGCTTGACCGAGCGGGTCAATCTCCGCGAGATGGTCGTCTGGAGTCACGCTCCCAACGACGAAGACACGCAAATGCTCGCCGAGGACTACCTGCGGATGGGCATTGTCCGAGCGAAAAAGGCCCACCTGCCTGAACCGTTCGAAACCGAGATCGACAAAACCATCCTCGTCGTCGGCGGCGGCCAAAGCGGAATGACGGCCGCGCTCGAAACGGCCCGGGCAGGCTACCAAGTCGTGCTGGTCGAGAAAGAGCCCGAACTGGGTGGCTGGCTGCGCAACTTCGCGAGGTCGTTTCCGAAAACTCCGCCCTATCGAGATCTCGAAACGGTCGATCTGGCCTCGCGGGTCAAGGAACTCGAAGAAGACGATCGCATTCAGATTCACTGCGGCGCGGCCATCGAAAAGATCAGCGGACAGCCCGGCCAGTTCGACGTCTCGCTCAAAACAAACGGCTCGACGACCCAATTCCGCGTCGGCGCCATCATTCAAGCCACCGGATGGAAACCCTACGACGCTTCGCGGCTCGGCCATCTGGGCTACGGCTCGCCAAACGTGATCACCAACGTCCAGATGGAAGAACTGGCGGCCTCGGGCAAAATTCTGCGCCCGTCCGACGGCAAGCCGGCCCGGCGAATCGCTTTCGTTCAGTGCGCGGGCTCGCGCGATGAAGACCACCTGCCCTACTGCTCGGCCGTCTGTTGCCGCGTGACGCTCAAACAGGCTCTTTGGATCAGGGAACTCGACGATCAGACCGAAGCCTACGTGCTCTACAAGGACATCCGGGCCCCGGGACAGTATGAAGATTTCTATCGACGCGCCCAGGAAGACTCGGGCATCTTCTTCACCAAGGGCGACGTCGTTTCGGTCAACGAGACGGGCGATCACAACCTGGTGGTCGACGTGGAAAACACGCTGATCGGCAAGCAGATTCAAATCGAGGCCGATCTGGTCGTCTTGGCCACCGGCATGGTGCCGGCCGCGGCCGACGGCGAGGCGATTCGCCAGTTCCGCGACGCCAAGGCCGTCGTCGACAAGGGCGAGGCCGGGGCGCAGCTCGAAGGGGCGAAGCAAACCGTCGAGCGGCTCGCGGCCCACGAGGGAACCGATGTGTTGCACCTCGACTATCGTCAAGGGCCCGACTTGCCGGCGTTGAAATACAGTTTTCCCGATTCGCATTTCATCTGTTTTCCCTACGAGACGCGCCGGACCGGGATTTACTCGGCCGGTTGCGTTCGCGCGCCGAACGATTTCGAGGCCTGTGCCGAAGACGCGCTGGGCGCCGCGTTGAAGGCCATTCAGTCGGTCGAACTGGGCTCGCGCGGGGCAACCGTCCATCCTCGATGGGAAGACCGCTCCTACCCTGAATTCGCCATGCAACGCTGCACGCAATGCAAACGTTGCACCGAGGAATGTCCCTTCGGCACTCTCGACGAGGACGAAAAGGGAACGCCGCTGCCGAATATCACGCGGTGCCGCCGGTGCGGCATTTGCCTGGGGGCATGCCCCGAGCGGATCATCTCGTTCGCCGACTACTCGGTCGACATCGTCTCGTCGATGATCAAATCGATCGAGGTGCCCGACGAAGACGAAGAAAAGCCGCGTCTGCTCGGGCTGCTTTGCGAGAACGACGCCTATCCGGCGCTGGATTTGGCCGGGCTCGATCGCATCCAGCACAGCCCCTTCATACGGTTCATCCCGGTCCGCTGCCTGGGCTCGGTGAACGTGGTCTGGATTGCCGACGCCCTGTCTCGCGGTTACGATGGAATTCTGCTCGTGGGTTGCAAGTCGGGCGACGACTACCAGTGCCACTTCATCCGCGGTAGCGAGTTGATGGACACCCGGGGTGAAAACATCCGTGAAAAACTGCTCCAACTCGCGTTGGAAGAGGAACGCGTCCGTGTCGAGCAACTCTCGATCTCCGAATATCACAAACTGCCACGGATCATCAACGAATTTGCCAAACAAATCGAAGAAATCGGAATGAACCCCTTCAAGGGATTTTAGACGCTAGAAAACGGCTCTACGCCTGGAAATGTTCGTGAAACACAGCACGGGAGGACTTTGACATCGGTTGTCGTTCATTTCGCTCGGGATAACCGCTTCTAAGACGCCGTTTCATATCTTCTGGATTATTCGACAGCAAGCCGAAGTATTGCCGGAATGCCAACTCCTTATTCCGTAAAGCCCGACCGAGACTTCCTCCGCCATCTGCTCGACGACGGCGGCGAGGATCTCAAAAAGTGCTTCCAGTGCGCCACCTGCTCGGTCGTGTGCGAACTGTCGGGCAAACGGCAGCTCTTTCCCCGCAAGGAGATGATTTCCGCCCAATGGGGCCTCAAGGACCGGCTCGTGGCCGATCCCGACGTCTGGCTCTGCTACCAATGCAACGATTGCTCGACGCACTGCCCACGCGGGGCCCGGCCCGGCGACGTGATGGCGGCCATTCGGCGCGAAACCGTCATCGAGCACAGCGTTCCGAGCTTTCTCGCTCGATGGATGAGCCGGCCGAGGTATCTTCCGCTTCTGTTGCTCATTCCGGTCGTGATTCTCGGGCTGGCCGCGATGGTCGAGAAAGCTCCGGCCGCCGGTCAGAAGATCCTTTATCCCTACTGGTGGAGGCTTCCCCACGCGGTGTTGATCGGCTTGTTCGGCGTGTTGAGCGTGCTCGTGTTCGTTGCCATGACCGTGGGCGTCATGCGGTTTTGGCGGGCCATGAAGGCGGCGGACGGAGACGCCGCGAGGCCGACGAAGAGCCTCCGATCGAGCATCGCGACCGTGTTGAAAAACGTTCTGATGCACGACCAGTTCAGCTTGTGCAAGACCGAGCATTCGCGGCTGCTGTCGCACATGGCCGTCTTTTACGGTTTTCTTGCTCTGTCGGCCGTGGCAGTTTGGGTGCTGATCGTGATTCTGACCGCCGGGCACAATCCGCTCGTGCCGGGTGAGCTGATTTACCCATTTAATTTTTGGAATCCCTGGCGAATGTTGGCCAACCTGGGCGGCGTGGCGGTCGTGGCCGGTTGCGCGTGGATGATTTGGGAGCGGTTGCGGCAAGACAAGAAAGCACTCAACACGTACTCCGACTGGGCGTTCATGGCCACGTTCGTTCTCGTGGTGCTTAGCGGCTTCGTCTGCGAAGCGCTGCACTACCTCCGACTGGAGCCGCATCGATTCGCCGCCTATTTCGGGCACCTGGTCTTGGTTTTCATGCTGCTGGCCTATCTGCCGTATTCGAAGTTTTCCCACACCGTCTACCGCATTGCCGCCATGGTTTACGCCGAGTACTCGGGCCGGAACGACGACGTACCGATCGAGGACACCGATGAACCGAAGGAATCCGAGAAATCAATAATCGACCAGACCTCTGAAAAAGAGACAAACGAATAGCCATTATCCGAGAGGACATCTCCGACCAACGATTGACGCAAAACGCACGCATGACCGATAACCTCAAATCCATTGCCGTGGCGATTATCGTGCTGATCATTCTGTTTCCATTTGGATACAGCATGGTTCAGCCGATCGTTTCGCAAGACACGGAGGCGGCCGAGCCTTTTCTCGACTTGCCCAAGGGCACTTGCGTCGCCGAGAGGACCTATATGCGTTATCATCACATGGATCTTCTGAAGGAAGCTCGAGACGAGGCGGTGCGCGAGGGAAAGCGAGGAAAGAAGGGACTCAACGGCGAGGAAATCACCATCAATAACTGCCTGAAATGCCACGGCAACAGGGAGCGGTTCTGCGACCGGTGCCACGAAGCGGTGAACCTGCATCCCAACTGTTTTCGCTGCCATTTCGATCCCGAGTCAGTCGCGAAAAAGTGCAACTAGCAAAGCGAGCCACGAGAGATGGACAGAAGGGAATTCCTAAGAAAAGGCGGCGTTTTGGCGGCCGGAACCGCTTGCGCCGGTGCCCTACCCTGGCTGCCCGCTTGTAGCTCGACCACGACGACCAGCACGCCCAGCGGCGAGGAAGGCTCATCGTCCGAGTGCAAGTATGGGATGGTGGTCGATCTACCGAAATGCCGGCCCGGCTGCACCGCGTGCCTCGATGCGTGCCGGAAGGAAAACAACGTGGCCTATCACGGGGATCCGCGATGGGACGTTCATCTGATTCGGAAGGTGACGGTCGAACGAACCTACCCGGTGCAAGGCCCCAAAAAACCGATGCTTCTGCTGTGCAATCAGTGCGACGACCCACCTTGCGCGCAGGCCTGTCCGGTGCAGGCCACCTACAAGCGTCCCGACGGGATCGTCGTCGTCGATCAACACCGGTGCATCGGATGCAGGTACTGCATGATCGCGTGTCCCTACGATGCCCGGTCGTTCAACTATAAGGAAAGCGAGGAGTGGCCCAACCACGATCGGGCAAAGAGCATGCACGGGGTACCCGAATCGTGTACGTTCTGTGCCCATCGGTTGGACCGCGGCGAGAAACCGGCTTGCGTCGAGGCGTGCGAGAAGGTCGGCGCGAAGGTGTTGTCGGTGGGAAATTTGAATGATCCGGAGAGCCGGGTTTCGCGATTAATCCGCGACAATTCCGTCAAGGCGCTCCGCGAGGACTTGGGCACGAAACCGAAGGTTTTCTACATCGGTCTGTAGACGCGTAGCGGAAAGGCAGTCGAGTGCAAGTCAAGTTCCAGACGATCGAAGGGAAGTCGCTCCAGTTCTATTTGCTGGTGGCCGCGCTTGCGCTCTTGATTGTCCCCGGGCTCTACTCAACCTGGCGGATGTACGAGGACGGAATTTATCTGTCGGGGATGACCAACCGCATTCCCTGGGGACTGCAGATCATCCTGTGCGTGTTCTACATCGGGGCGTCGGCCGGCTCGCTGGTGATTTCGTCGTTATACGGGATCTTCGGAAAGATCGAGTACAAGCCGTTCGCCCGGATCGCCGTCTATCTCGCGTTGCTTTTCCTGATCGCCGCGCTGCTGTCGATTCTCACCGACCTGGGCCGGCTCGACAATTTGACCGCGTCGGCCTCGTACTTCAATTTCCTTTCGATGCTTTCGATCAATCCGTTCTTGTATAATACGTATATTCTCATCTGCATCGTCTATCTTTGGGCCATGCTCCGGGAGAAGGAGCGTTTTGTTCGGGTCATCGCCGTGGTCGCGGTCGTCTGGGCCGTGTTGGTCCACAGCGGCACGGGCGCGATTTTCGGCTTTGTTCCCCGCGAGTTGTACCAATCGCCCTTGCTTCCGCCGAGCTTCATTACGGCAGCGCTCTCGTCGGGCACGGCGCTGATGATTCTGGTGATACTCGGGCTGTTCCGGCTCAACCGACGGCCTTTGGATCATGAGTTGGTGGTGCGACTCGGCCGGCTTCTGGCCGTCTTCATCGTCATCGTGCTCTATTTTCTGTTTGTCGAGAATGCCTACCGCCTTTACATGGCCGATTCGCGCGAGGCGGCGTGCCATTTCCTCTTCACCCCCTTCAATGGCACGCTTTTCTGGGGTGGACTGATCGTCGTCGGCTGCATTATTCCGGCCGTCGTATTGTTCCATCCACGAACGGGAAAATCGACCCCGTGGATCGTTTTTTCGTGCGTCTTGACGGTGTTCGGGGTCCTGTGCGAGCGATATCTCATCGTCATTCCCGGCCAGACACACCCGCCGGAGCTCCTTCCCAACATGGAGATCACGTCCATCACCGAGTTGGGGGCGAAATACTGTCTCAACGAGGGAATCGTTCACTACACGGCCAGTATTCACGAAGTGTTCCAGGCCGTGAGCGTGCTGGCCCTGATTGGATTCATGTTCGTCGTGGGACTGCGACTGTTCAAACTCATGCCCACCGAGGCAAAGATCTATAAGTAAACGATCACGATTGAATCAAACCGACCAGAAGAAAGGAACGTGTTATGAGCAAGTTGATCAAGCCCCATGGCTCCGATTCGTTGAATCCCCTTTATGTCGCCGACGATGCAAAACGCGCCGCGCTCGAAAAGGAGGCCGAGGGCCTGCCGAAGCTGTTGATCTGTTCACAGGCCGCCGCCAACGCGGTCATGCTGGCCAGTGGGTATTTCAACCCCCTGACCGGGTACATGAATCTGGCCGACTCGCTCTCGGTGGCCGAGAACATGAAGACAACCAGTGGGCTCTTCTGGCCGGTGCCGATCGTCAACGTCGTCAAGGACGCCTCCGCGATCAAAGGCGCCGAACGCATCGCGCTGCTGGACCCGAACGTCGACGGAAACCCCGTCCTGGCCATCCAGGACGTTGAGTCGATCGAGGAAGCGACCGATGAACAGATGCAGGCCATGGCCGCCAAGGTCTACGGCACGACCGACACGGCCCATCCAGGCGTGAGTAACTTCCTCTCGGTGGGCAACATCTTCGTCGCCGGACCGATCCAGGTGCTCAACTACTCGTACTTTGCCACCGATTTCCCGGAGACGTTCCGGACGGCGGTCGACATCCGCAAGCTTATCGAGAAGAACGGCTGGAGCAAAGTCGTCGCCTTCCAGACTCGTAACCCCATGCACCGCGCCCACGAGGCGCTGGTCAAGATCGCCATGGAGCGCGAAGGGGCCGACGGCGCGGTGATCCACATGCTGCTCGGCAAGCTGAAGGAAGGAGACATCCCGGCCGACGTGCGGGATGCTTCGATCCGCAAGATGGTCGAACTCTATTTTCAGCCGAATTCGTGCGAAATCACCGGCTACGGGTTCGACATGCTCTATGCCGGTCCGCGCGAGGCGGTCCTTCACGCCGTCTTCCGCCAAAACATGGGCGCCACGCACCTGATCGTCGGGCGCGATCACGCCGGCGTCGGCAGCTACTATGGGCCATTCGACGCCCAGGAGATCTTCCACAAGGAAGTCCCCAAGGGCGCGTTGGAGATCAAGATCTTCGAGGCCGACCACACGGCATTTTCGAAGGTGGTGGGCGAGGTCATCATGATGCGCGAGGCACCCGAGGGACACAAGAAGGAAGACTTCGTGTTCCTTTCCGGCACGAAGGTCCGCGAGATGCTTTCGGCCGGCGAGGATCTGCCGCCCGAGTTCGCGCGGCCCGAGGTCGCGAAGATCCTGATGAGTTACTACCAGTCATTAAGCTAGGAGAGGCGGCCGGATGGATCTTATCTCGATTACACGGAAGGACGCTCGGCAGTTCGAGATCGGGGTGCGCGCGCACCACGTGAGCACGGATTTGTCCGAGAAAGAAGGAGGTGGTGATAAGGGGCCCACCCCGGTGGAAGTAATGGCCGGCTCATTGGGTGCGTGCATCGCGATGATGGTGCAAAGCTACTGCCTGAAACACGGATACGAGGGCGACGTCGGCGTCAGCATGACGTTGGAAATGGCGGACTCCCCGAAGCGGGTCTCCGCTATTGTCATCGACGTCGAGTTGCCCGAGGGAATACCCGCCGACCGGCTGCCCGCCATTCGGCGGGTTGCCGAGTTCTGTCCGGTGCACGAGACTTTCAAGAATCCGCCGCGGGTGGACATTGACATTAGCTGATTGGCCCCGGAGCGACAATCGGGGCACCTGGACGAACGATCAACCTCATTATGAGAAAAGGAGAACACTCATGGACACCAAAGAACTAGGCGGCAAGCAGGTCGAGGTCGACGAGGACGGCTTCATCCAAGACCCTAGCGCGTGGGACGAGGCCGTTGCCGCCGATCTGGCGAAAACCGAAGGTGTCGAGAATTTGACCGAAGACCATTGGAAGGTAGTCAACTACCTGCGAGAGTATTATCTCGAATACAACATGGCGCCGATGATTCGCAAACTCTGCAAATCGACCGGATTCAAACTCAAGGAGATTTATGACCTGTTTCCCAGCGGCCCCGCCAAGGGTGCCTGCAAGGTGGCCGGTCTGCCGAAGCCAACCGGTTGCGTGTAGTGCGTGTGGGGCCGGCCACCACTCGCCGGCACCACGCCGGACGAACGCGATTCGTCGGGCAAGCCTTTGCGAGTGCTTCGGGGGAACGGAATGACAACGTTCGGCCAACGCCTGCGGGAAAACAGGGATGCCATCGTGCAAAGATGGCTCGACGACGTGTTGGCCACGTACTCCGACGAGGCGGCCGCCGCCTTCGGACGTCAGAAAGATCCATTCGCCAACCCGGTCGGACACTGCCTGCGGATCGCGACGCGAGGGATCTTCGAGGCGCTGTTGGAGGGCGGGGATGCCGAGACGATTCGCCCCCATTTGCATGAGGTTATGAAAGTCAGGGCCGTGCAGGATTTCTCGGCCTCGCAGGCCGTCGGCTTTGTGTTCCAACTGAAGCGAGCCGTTCGCGCGGAACTGAGAGAGGAACTCAGCGGTTCGGGCGCCGAGCACGAGTTGACTGAATTCGACGAAAGGATCGACGAAATCGCACTTGCCGCGTTCGACATGTTTGTCGAGTGCCGAGAGCAGGTTTACCAAATTCGAGTCGACGAAATGAAGCGGCGCGTCTGGTGGGTCACCGACAGACTCAACCGCCGCGACGATGAACCGGGAGCAACCCGAGTCGATCCGAAGTGAAATCGCCCGAAAATAGGAAGCGTCCGCCAAGAGGGTCTCCGATGAGAGTCATGATTTCGCTGGCTGCCGTTTGCGTTCTCTTCGCGCTGGGTTGGCTCGGCGCGATGCTAGGCCTGGAGTACCTTTTCGGCGTGGTGATCCCGTGCCTTGCGATCGTGCTGTTTCTCGGAGGCATGGTCTACCGCGTGATGAGTTGGGCGAACGTTCCGGTCCCCTTTCGCATTCCGACGACCTGCGGCCAGCAGAAGTCGCTTCCTTGGATCGAGCAGCAGAAATTCGAGAATCCCGACACGACGCTCGGCGTGCTCGGAAGAATGGCCCTCGAAATCCTCCTTTTTCGTTCGCTCTTGCGGAACACGAAGACGGAGTTGGTCGACGGCCGGCGGCTCCTTTACGGAAGCGCTCTCTTGCTTTGGCTCGGTGCGCTGGCGATGCACTGGTCGTTGCTGATCATCTTGATTCGGCACGTTCGGTTTTTCACCGCGCCGGTACCCTATTGCATCACGCTTATGCAACAGGCCGAGGGAATCCACGAAATCGGATTGCCCGTCTTTTATGTCACGTCGTTCGTCTTCGTGGCGGCGCTTGCCTATTTGCTGGCGCGAAGATTGACCTCGCCGCAGCTTCGTTATATCTCGCTGGCCAACGATTATTTTCCGCTGTTTCTCCTCTTGGGCATCGGGCTGAGCGGGATACTGATGCGGCATGTTCTCCGGACGGACGTCGAGGCGGTTAAGGAGCTGGCCATGGGCTGGGTGACCTTCGCTCCCACCGTGCCGGCTGGTCTCACGCCGTTGTTTTTCGGCCACCTGATGCTCGCCTGCACGCTGCTGGCCTACTTGCCGTTTAGCAAGCTTTGCCATGTGGGCGGAGTCTTTCTGAGCCCCACCCGAAACCTGGCAAACACCAATCGCACGTGCCGGCACATCAACCCCTGGAACTATCCGGTCAAGGTGCACAGCTACGAAGACTACGAAGACGAACTCCGAGACAAGCTGAAGGCTGCTGGACTCCCCGTGGAAAAGGAATAGCGATGTCTACTCCGGACGAACCTGGATACTACAAGCCCGAGGACCTGCTGGCCGTCGACTATCGCCCGCCGCGCACGGACTGGATCGACACACCCGTCGACTTCCGGCGGGGAAGCTATATCTATCCAGGCAAGGCGAAGAATCTGAAAATCCTCGACCTGCCGAATCCGCGTGACTGGGCCGTTACCGACGACGACTGGAAGCTCCCCGAAGGTTGGAAGAAAACCGTCCTCGACGGAATGGCCGACCGGCTGAGCAAGTACCGCTCGTTCAAGCTCTTCATGGACGTTTGCGTCCGATGCGGGGCCTGCGCCGACAAATGCCATTTCTTCATCGGCGGCGGCGATCCGAAGAACATGCCCGTCCTCCGGGCAGAGCTTCTGCGGTCGATCTACCGGAAGGAATTCACGACGTTGGGCAAAGTGCTCGGCAAGATTGCCGGCGCGCGCGAGCTGACCGTCGACGTGATCAAAGAGTGGTTCTACTACTTCTATCAGTGCACCGAATGCCGCCGATGCTCCGTCTTCTGTCCCTACGGCATCGACACGGCCGAAATCACCATGATGGGCCGCGAACTCCTCGGCTTGCTCGGGCTCTACGTCAACTGGGTGATCGAACCGGTCGCCAACTGTTTTCAGGTCGGAAACCACCTGGGCATCCAACCCCACGGCCTGATGGACACGCTCGAATTCATGGTCGACGACATCGAGGAGGCCACCGGCATTCGGGTCGACCTGCCCGTGAACAAGAAGGGCGCGGAGATTCTCTTCGTCGTTCCGTCGGGCGATTTCGTGGCCGACCCCGGCATCTACACGTGCATGGGCTACATGCTCCTGTTCCACGAGTTGGGCCTCGACTACACATTCAGCACGTACGCTTCGGACGGCGGAAACTTCGGACTGTTCGCCTCACACGAGTTGATGAAACGACTCAACGCCAAAATCTACACCGAGGCCAAACGGCTTGGCGTCAAGTGGATTTTGGGCGGCGAGTGCGGCCATATGTGGCGGGTGATCCATCAATACATGGACACGCTCAACGGGCCGGCCGACTTCCTCGAAGTCCCCCGCTCGCCGATCACCGGCACCGTGTTCGAGAATGCCCGATCGACCAAGATGGTCCACATCATGGAATTTCTGGCCGACCTGATCCGGAACGACAAGCTCAAGCTCGATCCCTCGCGAAACGACCACATCCGCCTGACGTTCCACGATTCGTGCAATCCGGCACGCGCCATGGGCCTGCTGGAGGAGCCGCGGTACTGCATCAAACGCGCCTGCAACAACTTTCATGAAATGCCGGAAAACACGATCCGGGAGCAGACGTTCTGCTGTGGCAGCGGCGCCGGGTTG
>JAFGIR010000096.1 GCA_016929515.1 Pirellulales bacterium
AGCCGGCGGATTTGTCGTGGCGGGCACGGTCTACATCTTCGGCCGCGAGAAGTACCGCTCGTTTGCCCGGCCGGCCATCCTCACGGCTTGCCTCGGCTACATCAGTTTTGTCGTGGCGTTGCTCTACGATCTCGGTTTGCCGTGGCACATCTGGTACCCGATCATCTATCCACAGATTCACTCGGTGCTGTTCGAGGTAGCTTTGTGCGTGATGCTCTACCTCACGGTGCTTCTGCTGGAGTTTGCTCCGGTCGTGCTCGAATCGCCCTGGTTCGACCGCCCGTTGTTTCGCCGAATTCATAAGCTCTTGCACCATGCCGTGATTCCGTTGGTGATCGCGGGCATCGTGCTTTCGACGTTGCACCAGTCCTCGCTGGGCTCGTTGTTTTTGATTACGCCCTATCGTCTCAACCCGCTTTGGTACAGCCCGATGATTTGGATCCTCTTCCTCATCTCGGCCGTGGGGCTGGGGCTGATGGTGGTCGTGGTCGAATCGTTCTTTTCGGCGTGGCTGTTTGGCCGTGAGCTCCGAAAGGACCGGCTGTCGGTCCTCGGCAGCGCCGCGTGCGTGGTCATGTTTCTCTACGCGGGCCTCCGCTTGGGCGACCTGCTCGTGCGAGGCGACCTGGGCATGGCGCTGGACGGCTCCCGGCTGGCTTTCGTCTTTCTCTTGGAAATAGCGCTCAGCGCGCTGATTCCGGCCACGCTCCTGTTGTTCCGCCGGGTGCGCGCGAGCATGGTGGGCCTCGGGATCTGTGCCGTGATGGTTATTTTCGGCGTGGCCGGATACCGATTCAACGTCGCGGTGGTCGCTTTCGAAAGACGCATGCCCTACTTCCCGACATGGATCGAGTTGGCCGTCAGTGTCGGCATCGTGGCTTGCGCTTTGCTGGCCTACATCTTTTTTGTCGAGAAGCTGCGTGTTTATCCAAAGGAACAAAAAAGCGAATCGAACGCGTCGTCGCCTTCGCGCAAAAAAATCGACTACTGGCCGACCGGGACGCATGCGTTTCTGCCGGAGTCGCTCGGCGCCCCGCGGCGTTATTCGCTCGCGGCCGTCATCGCGGCGGCGTTGGCCGTTGCGTTTCTTCCCCAAGCCGTTCTGTCGGGACGGCAGCCCGAGCGAACCCCGGTTTCCGCGGCGCGAACGCTGAACGCTTGGGTGAACAAGCAAGACGGCGACGCGGGCCGCAAGCTCGTCGTGGCCACGCCGGAAACGCCCGTGCCGGACGGGGCCAAGCGTCTCCGGCTGATGCTGATTGACGGCAACCGCGACGGGCGGGCGGTGCTGTTTGCCCATCACAAGCACGTCGAGATGCTCGGCGGCGACGACTCGTGCCGTTCGTGCCATCATCAGAACATGCCTTTGGACACCAACACGTCTTGCGGCCAGTGCCACCGCGACATGTACGTGCCGACCGATATCTTCGACCATGACTTCCACATCAGCAAGCTGGGCGGCAACGAAGGTTGCGCCGACTGTCACCGCGACCCGGCACAAATCAAGAACCGGGAGACGGCCGCCGCCTGCGCCGATTGCCACGCGGACATGCTCGTCGAGGGCTCGCTCGTCACCCCGCCGAAAGACCGGATCGAGGGAATCGCCGTTGGCTACATGGGCGCCATGCACGGGCTGTGCATCAAGTGCCACGCGCGGGCGGCGCAACACAGCCCCCGAGAGAACGCATCCCGGCTGGCGGAGTGTGCCGCCTGTCACCGGGACGTCGAGGGCACGCAATTCAAGGACACCAAGCCCCACGTCGTGCGTCGAGCAGAGAAACCATGATTACCGACGACATTCGAAACTGGGTGCATGAGAAACTGTGGTACCAGGTGCCTATTAGCATCAGTGTGATCGACCGCAATTTCAAGGTGATCGAGGCCAATCCCCATTTTGCCGAAAACTACGGCGATTGGCAGGGCCGCTATTGCTACGAGGTCTACAAGGGGCTGCCCGAACGCTGCGAGAACTGCGCGGCCACCAAGACCTTTGCCGACGGGCTGGTTCGCGAACGAGAAGAGTACGGCGTGGTCCGCGGCGGCCACCAAACGCACTATCTCGTCCACATGGTCCCCTTGATCGGCGAGGACGGCAAGATTTCGCACATCGTCGAGATGTCGACCGACATTACCCGCGTCAAACTGCTCGAACAAGAGAAAATCGAGGCGGAACGCCTGGCCGCGGTCGGCCAAACCGTGGCGGGCCTGGCCCACGGCGTCAAGAATCTACTAATGGGTATCGACGGCGGGATGTACATGCTTCAGTCGGGCATCGACCGAGGCGACCCCGAACGCCTGGTTCACGGCTGGGAGATGCTCAAGGAAGACATGGCCCGAATGACGTCATTTGTAAAGGAGTTTTTGGAGTTTGCGAAGGGGCGCACGCCGGAAGTGCGACTTATCGATCCCAACCAGATCGCCACCGACGTCTTTACGCTGTTTCGCGACACGGCCGCGCTCAAGGGCATCACGATCAGCCTGAAGCTCCAGGAGGGTCTCGCTTGCGCCTTGATGGACGAGGATGAAATCCACACGTGCCTGGCCAATCTCGTGTCGAACGCACTGGACGCGTGCGAAGTAAGCGACAAACCCAACCGAAACGTGGTCCTCTCGACGACCGAACGCGACGGAATCCTCGTCTTCGAGGTTGCCGACGACGGTGTCGGCATCGACTACGATATTCGCAAGAAGATCTTCTCCAGCTTTTTCAGCACGAAGGCCACGGGCAAGGGAACAGGCCTCGGACTCCTGACCACGCGGAAGATCGTTCAGGAACACGGGGGGCACGTGTCGTTCGATTCAACCGAAGGAGCAGGATCCGTTTTTCGTCTTGAATTTCCCCGCGACAAACTCCCGAAACCGACCCCTGCGGAAGAGGACACCGACTCGTAGGCAACCCCACTATTCGCCTTTCGAGGCAAACACGCTCAGGAGACGTCCCCATGGCACGGGCAGAAGACAAGACCATTCTCGTGGTCGACGATGAACCTAACGTGCGACAATACCTCGCCACCGTGCTCGAGGACGCCGGCTTCCACGTCGCCACCGCGAGCGACGGTGTCGAAGCGTTGGAAATGATCAAGCAAGAGATGCCGGACTTCATTTCGCTCGACTTGATCATGCCACACAAATCGGGCCACAAGCTGCTCCACGAGTTAAGAAGGCACAAACGGTGGTCGCGCATCCCCGTGCTGATCGTCACGGCCCACGCCCAGGACGACTTAGGCAAGGGCGATTTGCAGGACCTGCTGGACAATTGCGTCATGTCGGGGCCAGGCACCTACCTCGAGAAGCCGGTGAATCCGCTGACCTACGTCCGGAGCATTCAGCGGGCCTTGGGAATCGAGGAAACCGATGAAACGGCCGACAAAATCAACCTCAAGAGCGAGCTCGAACGGAGTCTGCGCAGCGCAACCCCCGAGGCGCTCCGCAAGGCACTCGACGCTCTGAAACAACAGGGCAACGCATGACCACGCGACGCACGCGCCGCGAGGCCGTGCGATCCTCAATGAACGTTCGCGCGACTGATGAACGGCAAGAAACCTACGCCAGCGGCAGACTTTCAGGACGTTTTCGAACGTTTCCCCGTTTCTCGACCATGAAGACATCAGTCAAGTTGATAAAGGGATCAAGATGATGACCGAGCCCAAACCATCCCAAGCGAAGAAGATACTTATACTCGACGACGAGCCCCACGTCGTGACCTATCTTGAGACACTTCTGCGCGACAACGGCTATGAAACGCTTTCCGGATCGAACGGCAAGGAAGGCCTCGATAAGCTACACAACGAGCCCGTCGATCTCGTGTGTCTCGACATTTCGATGCCGGAGGAATCGGGGGTTCGCTTTTACCGCAACCTCAAGGAAGACTCAAGACTATCGGCCATTCCGGTGTTGATCGTTACGGCCGTCACGGGCTACGGCGGCGATCCGGAACCCTTCAAGCAATTCATCAGCACCCGAAAACAAATTCCTCCGCCCGAGGGATTTCTCGCAAAACCCATCGACCGGCAGGAATTCCTCGCCACGGTGGCGAGCATCCTGTCGAAATAGGCGCTGCCCTAGCAGCGTCGCAAATCGACTTGTGGAAGCTTCCTTCGTGGCTTCCTGCGTCGATCCGTCTGTTTTCGCCCCGCCAAAAATCCCTATCTACTCATCATCATGAGCAACACTTCACCAAAACAAGTGCGGGACGTCATTCTCGATTCGATCGCCGACGGTGTGTTCACCGTTGACGACCATTGGAACGTCACGTCCTTCAATCGTGCCGCCGAACAAATCACCGGCGTTTCCCGTGCCCACGCGGTGGGCCAAAAATGCTTCGACGTGTTTCACGCCAACATCTGCCAGACGGCCTGCGCGCTGCGCGAGACGATGGCAAGCGGCCGGCAACGGGTCGACCGGCGCGTCAACATACTCAACAGCCAAGGCGAGCGAATCCCCGTGAGCGTCAGCACGGCCGTGCTCTATGACGAGCAAGGCAAGGTGATCGGAGGCGTCGAGACCTTCCGCGATCTTTCCGTGGTCGAATCGCTTCGGAAGGAAATCGACGAACACTACACGTTTCACGACATCATCAGCAAGAACCACGAAATCCGGCGAATCCTCGGCATCTTGCCCGACGTCGCCAACAGTGACAGCACCGTACTCATCGAAGGACCCACGGGCTCCGGCAAGGAACTCTTCGCCAAGGCAATCCACAACCTCAGCAGGCGCGCTCGCCGCAAGTACATCGCCGTCAACTGCGGCGCCTTGCCCGACACGCTCCTCGAATCGGAGCTTTTTGGATACAAGAAAGGCGCCTTTACCGACGCGAAGCGGGACAAGCCGGGCCGATTCGCGCTGGCCGAGGGAGGAACGCTCTTCCTCGATGAAATCGCCGACATCTCGACCGCGCTACAGGTCAAGTTGCTCCGGATCTTGCAAGAGAAGGAGTATGAGCCCCTCGGGGCGACAATGTCCGTCGGCACCAACGTGCGGGTGATTACGGCCAGCAACAAACCGCTGGCCGAATTGGTCGCTCACGGTACGTTTCGCGAGGACCTGTACTACCGGCTGAACGTGGTCCGGATCGTGCTGCCCCCGTTGTCCCAACGCCGAGAAGACATCCCGCTGCTGATCGACCACTTTGTCCGCAAGTACAGCGTCCAACAAGGCAAACAGATCGACGGAATCTCGGAGGACGTGCTCAGCTTGCTGATGGACTACGAATTTCCGGGCAACGTGCGCCAACTGCAAAACATCGTCGAACATGCCGTCGTGCTTTGCCGCGACAGCCGTATCGCAATAAGTTGCTTGCCGGCCGAGTTGCTGCAAGCGACCTCCGGCCGCCATCGCGCCGAATCCAATTCGGCCACCGGCCCGTTAGTCCAGGCCGAGGCTGCAACCATCCTCGAAACACTTCAACGCCACGGTGGCCATCGAGCCAAGACGGCTGCGGCCTTGAAGATCGACAAAGCCACGCTCTGGCGGAAAATGAAGAAGTACGGAATTACCTACCCGTGATTGCCACGATCGTGCGTCATTGCGCTATTGCAATGACATTCAACGATAGATTGCACCATTGCAATCTCTGCCATGTCTACGCAATGATGCTTCGGATTCGGTATCCCCTTACCCCACAACCTCTTACGATGATTCTACGGATTAGCCTCCTGACGGTATGCTTATTGCACTGAGGTCAGACAGAGGTCTTTCCCCATGACGATTGCCATTGCGACCTTTGACACCCGCGTCTCCCCCAGGTTCGACTGCGCCCAGTCAATCCTGATTGTCACCGTCAATGAAGACGGAACGTCGACGCGTCGCGAAGTGCCGGCCCAGGGCTGGGCTCCTTACGACCGAATCAACCGATTGCTGGAACTTGGAGTGGATACGGTCATATGCGGCGGCATCGACCGTTGGTCGGCCACGTCCCTTCAATTCGCGGGTGTCACGGTTTACGGCTGGGTGACCGGCGAGGTCGAAGACGCATTGGCGGCCCTGTTGCGAGGAGACCTCGACGCCGAGGCTACCGTCGGCGAACGTGGCCGGTGCAGGTGCCGGCGTTTTCCGGGCGACGAGGCCGGGGTGACACGACGATTCGGTCCTGGCGGCAGTGGGCAAGGCTGCGGGGGATACGGCTGGAAACACGGCGGTGGACGGCGGGGTGGCCCTGGCGGTCCACGCAATTCCTGACAAACCAAGAAAGAGACCAACCTCGATATTCGCGAAATGGTGCCAATGCCCCGTCGTTGATTTGTGGTAGGGCCGTAAACACGGCAGGGTTCTTGGCATTGGCGACTGGGACTTTCACGATTGTCCGACGGGACGGACGTGGAGTCCCGTCGCCACCTATTACTGCTTGCCGATGAGATGAACGGAAGGCAGCCCGGCAAATGACCCGTGGTATCCTAGGGCAAACCAAAACACCTTCTTTACAGCAGGAGAACGATTGATGTCGTCCAACCTCGAGAATCCGAACCACATGGTCATTGCGATCCCGGTGGCAGAGGGCCGGTTGTGTTTGCATTTCGGCCATTGCCAGCAGTTTGCCTTAATCGACGTGGACACGGCCGATAAGAAGATTCTGGATTCTCGTTACGCCGATCCACCGGCTCACGAGCCTGGCGTGCTTCCCCGGTGGCTCCATGAACAAGGCGTGAAGCTTGTGATTGCCAGTGGCATGGGCGGCCGGGCCCAGGGTATCTTCGCCGAACAGGGAATTCAAGTCCTTGTCGGCGCTCCGCCCGAACCACCCGAGGACCTGGTCTTGAGTTATCTCAAGGGCACTCTAGCCTCCGGTCAAAACGTCTGTGATCACTAGAACCGAAAGGGACTTTCCCATGAAAATTGTTGTAACCGCACAAGGCTCGGATTTGGACAGCCCGGTCGATCCGCGATTCGGTCGCGCCAGATACTTCGTCGTTGTCGACACGGACTCCGGGAAGTTTTCAGCCCACGACAATACCCAGAACCTCAACGCCGCGCAAGGCGCGGGGATTCAGGCCGGGCGAACCATCACCGACCTGGGGGTCGAAGCGGTCCTCACCGGCAACGTCGGCCCCAAGGCTTTCGCGACGCTCCAGGCGGCCAATATCAAGATTTATCCCGGCGCAACCGGTACCGTCCGAGAAGCCGTTAACCAATTCAAGGCCGGCCAGCTCACCGATGCCAGCAAAGCCAACGTCCAAGGACACTGGATGTAGACCCACCCATGAGAACTTTCTTCGATTGCATTCCCTGTTTCGTTCGCCAATCGCTCGAATCGGCCCGATTGGCAACCTCGGACGAAGCCGTGCACGAGCGCGTCCTTCGCGAGGCGCTTCGGACGGCGGCCGAGATGGACCTCCGCCGCAGCCCACCGGCGATGGGCCAGCATATTCACCGCGTGATCCGCGAGTGCACGGGCCAAAACGATCCCTACCGCGAGATGAAGGATCACTTCAACCAGATGGCCTTGAAGTTGTATCCCACGTTACGGCAGTGGTTCGACGATTCCGACCACCCGATCGAGACGGCCGTCCGGCTCGCCATCGCGGGGAACGTGATCGACGTGGCCGTGAAGACGCAGCTCACCGACGCCGAAGTGCGCGAGTCGATCCTCGGTGCCCTGTCGGCTCCGTTCGAAGGAGACGTCGATCAATTCGTCTCCGCCGTTCGGGCCGCCGACAAGATTCTCTATCTGGCGGACAACGTGGGCGAGATCGTCTTCGACCGGCTGCTCATCGAGCAACTGCAACCCGCGAACGTGACCGTCGCCGTGCGGGGTTTTCCGGTCATCAACGATGCCACTTTGGCCGACGCCGAGACGGCCGGAATCGATCAGGTCGCCGCGATCATCGACAACGGTTCCGACGCGCCCGGCACGATTCTCGACGATTGCAGCCCGTCGTTTCGCGAACACTTCGACCAGGCCGATCTCGTCATTGCGAAGGGCCAGGGCAACTACGAAACACTCAACGAGGTTGATAAGGACATATTTTTTCTGCTGACGATCAAGTGCCCGGTCATCGCCCGGCACACGGGCTACCCCACGGGCACGATGTACTTGGAGCGTTCGACAGCCTCGGTGGTCGCAGGCGAGGAAGAATGACTTGCGCTACGGTGCCTTCGGTTTTTTGATAGAAACAAAACTTAACGAAAAGGAGACCTATCATGCCACAAGGTGATGGGACAGGACCACAAGGACAAGGCCCCGGCACGGGCAGAGGCATGGGCCCCTGCGGAGCGGGCAAAGGGAAAGGTCAAGGCAAAGGCGCCGGTCGGGGACAAGGCCGTGGTCAGGGGCAAGGAAAAGGCAAAGGTCGCGGTCAAGGTCGACAACAAGGCCAAGGCCGCGCGAACAATCAGTAACATCCTTTTAGAAGAGGAACCTAATCATGCCAGGTGGAGATAGAACAGGCCCCATGGGAATGGGACCCATGACGGGGCGCGCGGCCGGCTATTGTGCCGGATACCCAGTGCCCGGATTTGTGAATAGCCCAGGCGGACGCGGTTTCGGCGGACGCGGATTTGGTCGAGGCGGCTACGGACGACGCAACCAGTTCTACGCCACCGGTTTGACCGGGTGGCAACGCGCCGCGGCGCAACCGCCGCTGGGTCCGTATTACGCACCGCCCGCAGCGCCTCCGCTCAACGCCGAGCAGGAGGTCGCCATGCTCAAACAGCAAGCGGACTCGCTGAGCAATTCCCTTGAGCAAATCAAGCAACGTCTTGAGGAGCTACAGGGAGCAACCCAACCGGCGTCGAAACAGTAAATCTCCAAGAACGGACTGTCGGAAACCTCGCACGCGTCGACTTGCACGTTTTGCGCTGCGCTGGCTCCCGACAAATCCAGTACATAAGGATACCTCCCCATGTGCGAACAAACCGGCCGGATGCCGCTGATCGGCGAAAAAGCGCCCGCCTTCGAGGCAGAGACAACCCAAGGTATGATCTCCTTCCCCAAGGACTACGAGGGGAAGTGGGTCATCTTCTTCTCCCACCCGGCTGATTTCACGCCGGTGTGCACGACGGAGTTCATGACCTTCGCCAGCATGGCGGACGAATTCAAGACGCTCAACTGCGAGTTGCTGGGGCTTTCGATCGACGGCACGTACAGCCACATCGCGTGGCTCCGCACGATTAAGGAGAAGATCGAATACCGGGGCATGAAAAACGTCGAAGTGAAGTTCCCGGTCATCAGCGACTTGACGATGGACGTCGCCAAGAAGTTCGGGATGATCCAGGCGGCGGCAAGCACTACCCAAGCGGTCCGCGCCGTTTTCATCATGGACCCGCAGGCCATCGTCCGCGCCATTCTCTACTATCCACTTTCGAACGGGCGAAACATGCAGGAAATCAAGCGATTGCTGATCGCCATGCAACACTCCGACGCCCACAAGATTGCAACGCCCGCGAACTGGGAACTCGGCGACGACGTGATCGTTCCGCCTCCCGGTTCCTGTGGCCAGGCTCAAGAGCGGGTCGACCACGCCGGCGACGACTACCGGTGTCTCGATTGGTTCCTCTGCCTGAAGAAGTGCCCTCACAAATAGGATTTCCATGCAGATTGCCATAGCCAGCGGCAAGGGTGGCACGGGCAAGACGACCGTGGCGACGAATCTCGCGCGCGTTGCTTCGCAGGGCGGGCAACGCGTCGCCTATCTCGATTGCGACGTCGAAGAGCCCAATGGCCACATCTTCCTGAAACCCGAGATCACGGATCGAACGTCCGTCGGAAACCTGGTTCCCCAGGTCGACGCCGAGACGTGTACGCTCTGCGGCCAGTGCGGCGAGATTTGCCAATACAGCGCGATTGTTCGCATTGGAGAGAAAGTCCTTGTCTATCCCGAACTGTGCCACGGTTGCGGCGGATGTTCGCTCGTTTGTCCGGTCGAGGCGATTCGCGAAGTGTCGCTCGAAATCGGGGTACTCGAAACGGGCCACGCCGAGGCCATCCAGTTCGCGCACGGGCTGTTGCATGTCGGCCAGCCCATGAGCCCTCCGGTCATCAGGGCCGTTAAGTCGACGGGTTTCGACGCGGAGCTGACCCTCATCGACGCCCCGCCGGGCACCTCGTGCCCCGTGATCGAGGCCGTTCGCGGAGCCGACTTCGTCGTGCTGGTGACCGAGCCGACGCCCTTTGGGTTTCACGACCTGAAGCTGGCCGTCGAGATGGTTCGCGTGCTGAAGCTGCCGATGGGCGTCGTGATCAACCGGGCGGGCTCCGCCGGTGAAGAAACCCTCGCGTATTGCGCGGCGAAACACATCCCCATTTTGCAGGAGATTCCCGACGACCGACGCCTCGCCGAGGCGTACTCCCGGGGGCTGATGGCCTGCGACGCCTTGCCCGATTACGAGTCGCTTTTTGCCAATCTGTTGAAATCAGTATGTTCCATGGGAAGCAAAGCCGGATGAATGAACTGGTCGTAATTAGCGGCAAGGGCGGAACGGGCAAAACCTCCGTGGTCGCTTCGTTTGCCGCGCTCGCCAAGAAGGCCGTCCTGGTCGACTGCGACGTGGATGCGGCCGACTTGCATCTCGTTCTCAAACCACGAATTCTCAGCCGTAACACGTTCTCCGGCGGGTCGTGCGCGCGGATCATGCCGGGCCATTGCACGGCCTGCGGAAAGTGCGAGGAACTCTGCCGCTACGACGCCATCTTCTACAACGGGCCCGGCAACGGCCGCGTTGCCAAGACGTTTCGGGTTGATCCGATCGCCTGTGAAGGCTGTGGCGTGTGTGCCTGGTTTTGCGAGGAAAAGGCCATCGAGTTCGCGCCGGCCGAAAGCGGCCAGTGGTTTGTCTCCGAGACGCGACACGGTCCCATGGTCCACGCCCGGCTGGGCGTCGCCGCCGAGAATTCCGGCAAGCTCGTGAGCCTCATCCGCACCGAGGCCAAGCAGCTCGCCGTGAAGCGGAAATACGATCTGGTGATCATCGACGGATCGCCCGGCATCGGTTGCCCCGTGATCGCTTCGGTCACCGGCGCGAGCCTGGTGCTGGCCGTCACCGAACCGACGCTCAGCGGCATGCACGACTTTCGGCGTCTCGCGCAACTGGCCAGCCATTTTGGCATCAAGACGCTTGTGTGCGTCAACAAATGGGACTTGAACCCTGAACTGGCCGAGCAGATCGAAGCCGAGGCTGGGCGGCTGGGCGTGGAAACCGTCGGGCGAATCCGCTATGATGGAGCGGTAACCCAAGCGCAGATCAAAGCGCAAAGCGTGGTTGAATTCACCGACAACGGTGCCGCGGCGGACATGAGGCGGCTCTGGTCGGACGTCTCCGACCGGCTCGGCCGAGTGATTCCGCTTGTCCCGCGATAACCCGAACAACGATCCATTAGTCGGAGAATTATTCCTCCCATGACGCAACCCCCGAACGATTTGCCCGTCATTGACGAGTCGCCGCAACAACTCGAAGAACGAATGCTCCAGCACCGAATGGCCAACATCGGCCAGAAGCTGCTGATTCTCTCGGGCAAGGGCGGCGTCGGCAAGAGTACGGTGGCCGCGAACCTTGCCACGGCTCTGGCCAACGCCGGCCAGCGCGTCGGGCTCTTGGATATCGACGTTCACGGACCGAGCATCCCAAAACTGATGGGCGTCGAGGGAGCCCGGCTTCAAGGAAACGAAGAAGGAATCGTGCCGGTCAGAATCAACGCGAACCTGGCCGTCATGTCGATCGCTTTCCTGCTTCCCTCGAACCGCGAACCGGTCATCTGGCGCGGTCCCCGAAAACACGGCGTGATTCGCCAGTTTCTCAAGGACGTCGTCTGGGGGCCGCTCGATTACCTGGTCGTCGATTCGCCGCCCGGCACGGGCGACGAGCCCATGTCGATTGCCCAACTCGTCGGCGAGTCGGCCGGAGCGATTATCGTCACCACGCCCCAGGACGTCGCCGTTTCGGACGTCCGCCGTTGCGTTACCTTCTGCGGCGAGGTTTCGCTGCCGGTCGTGGGTATTCTCGAAAACATGAGCGGGCTGGTGTGCCCGAAGTGCGG
>JAFGIR010000097.1 GCA_016929515.1 Pirellulales bacterium
ATTGAAATCGATGTGACTCTTCTCCCCTCTCGCCACTTCTTCCGTTATCCAGTGCAAATCGTTAGCGTTGTTCGTGTGTGTCTCCTTTTCCTGGCGAAAGAAATGATTCTTGAATCATGAACGCAACCAATGGTCACTCTAATCCGTTTGGCCCCATGTCTTACGGTCGGGTTGCTCCATCGTGCTACTTCTTCGTTCCGGCCCACGCGCGATTTCGCAGGTCCTCTCTTAACGCCGAAACCGGCCGGCAAGGCACAGCAGGCCCAGCGCGATCAGCCCAACGAGGGTGGTCGGCTCGGGCACGGATTGTCCTTCCGGGGTTCCGTATCCCCAGTTGGCGCCCATGATCGCGGCGTCGGCCGGACCGACGACGCCGTCTTCGTCGAAGTCGCCCATCAACCACGTCGCATTGCTCTGGCCCCAGTTTTCCGCCAGCGTGGCAGCATCCGTCTCGTCGACCACGCCATCGGCATTGGCATCGCCGGGGACAACGACGAAGTATTTGAAGGTACCGCCGAAATAATCGTCATCTCCACCGGGTATGGAGAACGTCGAGTCATTCGCAAGGCTGGGCATGTCGGGATATCCCGTCGGAGTTGCTCGGCCCAGACACGCCGCGCGGTCGAAGGGCCGGCCATCGTCGTTGGCGAGCGTGGCGTTGTAGAAGAAGTCTTGTCCCAATGCTTCAGCGGCGACGAAGTATTCCTTGCCAACTTCCAGCGTGATCGGCTCGATATCGACGTAATAGGCCATGTAGTTGCCCGCCATCTCGGGCGACGCGCCGGTGGGCACGGAGGTCGCGACCAGGCAGGTTCCCTCACCGGGATCGGTTCCTCCCCACTCGAAGAGCGACACGGGTTGGCCACCGCCAACGATGTTGTTGACACCGTCGCCCGCCGCGTCGATCAGGCCCAGTTTGGTAATCACCATCGTCTCGGTCGGCGTGAATCGCCAGCCGAGCGAGTAAGGGTCGCTGGCCGCATGAGTTCCGCTTTGAATTTCCACCGCTGCCGTCGGGCCGGGCGGTGGCACCCAGGGATTCTCCGTCATGCCAAAGAAATCGACGACCGCTTCTTTCCACAGCCGACCGTGTTCCATGAGTCCGGCGTCGTTGAAATGGGTTCCGTCGGGCTGAATCGTCAGTCCGGTGGAATGAAACGTGTCGGTATTGGGTCCTCCGAAGACCAGGGGATCGTTATCAATGACCAGGTTCTGGCCGGCGATCACCTCCTCCTGGGTCCCCGTGCCGCTCGTGCTCAGAAGCCAGGAAGCCCTCGCCACGCCCCACGGCACGTCGAAACCGGCGTCGATTCGCGACTGGGCGATGATCGAGTTCAGACGCGAAGCATAGGTCTCGGCTGGCGTTCCCGGCGCAATTGTGTCCGATTCGCCCTGGTGCCACAGGATGGCGCGGAAGCCATTTACGCCGGTCGAAGCGATCGCGTTTTGGATTCTCGGGTAGTAGGTGCCGGTGCCGGGCACCCATTGGTGGACGTACGTCGCCCCGACGCCAACGGAAATCATACCCACGGGTACTTGTTGATGGGCTACTAGCAAGCTGCCGAAGTCGGGCCAAGGCGACCCGCTACTCCCCGTGGCCAGCGGTTGCGGATCGGCGGCAAACTGCCAACCCGAGTAGGTTGCGTTCGGGCAGGAAACGCGAGGGTCGGAGGGCGTTTGCGTCACCGAGCCGTAGTTGGCCGAATTAGACTGGCCGGCCATGATGAAGACTTCGCCCACGCCCACCGAAGAGGCCGTGTCCGTGCCGGCCTCGGTGGCGCCGTTCATTGCCCGAATCTCGACATTGTACCAACCCGCCGGAACAGCCATCGAACTGTTATAGGTGCCGCCGCTGGGCGAAGAATCGATCACGGTCCAGTCGGTGGCCGTGCCGTAGTAACCGTCATTGGTCACGGCTCGAGCCTCGATGTGCGTGATGGTGCCCGAGTAAGTACCCGAAAGCGGCACCTGGGCGATGTCGTAAGCGTCTCGCTGAAAGACGGCATTGTTAAGCGAGTTGGAGAGGGTGATCGCCGCGTCGGCCGTGGTGACGACCAGCCATGAGAGAAAGACAGCCGCGAGGCAAGCCGTTGTTGTTCGATATGACATCTTTTGATCCTGATAGTAGCAAAAATCAGACAGGCTTTTCACGAGGGCGCGCACCCCTTCCGAAACGCGACAACACCCGTCGTCCGCACACCACCGTGCCGAGCTGTCGCTAGCGACAGCTCGGCACCCCAAACGGCTCGGTAACCGGCCAGTCTCCGACGACACGCACCATTTTTGGTTTTCTGGTGCGTCCGATCACACGGACTGTCAGTCTTTTCTTTCTTTTCTTCTAACGATTTCTTCGCCACATTGCCGCCAACATGCCGCTAAGCAGTAGCAACAGCGCGGACGGTTCGGGAACCGCCTCGTATTTGAACGTGCCGCCAAAGAAGGGAGAAGCAGAGTTGGGTGACCATTCTGTATCCCAGCTTGTCGGCAGCGCCGTCGGTGTCCCACCGGGCTCGGCTTGTCCCGGGTACCGAGTGTCACTCCCCACGGTAAACTGACCATAAGTCAGGTCTGGCGCAGGTGTGTAATCGGGTGATGTGGGAGCGAGATAGAAGTAGTCCGCGGAATGAGAAGCCACCAAATAATGGTGACCCGCGTACAGTGTGACGTCCTCGACGTCGATATAGTACGCGTTTACGGCACCCGCGCTCTCCGCCGTTGTGGTCGAGGGAATGGTAGCGCTGGCAATAATCGGTTGATTCCACTCATAGAGACCAACCAGTGCATCAACATCCTCCATTCCGTTAAGATCCCCGTCAATTACGCCAAGATGGGTCAGGACAATATCCACATTTGGCGAGAAACACGCTCCAACGACATAGTTGAGACCGTTGTAGGTCGTTCCTTTAGCCGCGAACGAAAGTGCCGGGATCGAATCGGCCCGGAGATTGCCTGCGCAAGCCACGACCGCCGCGCAGACTAGAGTAGATAAAACAACTCTCATGAACCTCATCTGATTTTTCCTCCACTGCGAGAGTTCAGTAATACGGTTTGTCCAACAATAGGTGCCTTTTCTCATTCATCCGCCGACTTCGGCCGGCTTGCAAGTCGAAAACGCTCCTTTCCCGAAGATGTGTTGCGAGATTGTCCCACCCTACCGACAGTTGAAGCCTGAAGGGCGCCGAATATGGATTCTCACTGTTTCGCACTTCACCTCTTGCGTTGTGTCAGGATCAGCCCAGCCACCATGCCGAGTGCCAGCACAAAAATGCTCGGCTCGGGGACGGATGTCGCGCCTTCGGCGGGCATGCCGTAGTACCAGTTGGCGGCCATGATCGCGGCATCCCTCGGGCCGACGACGTCGTCGTCATCGAAATTGCCTTGCCCCCATCCGCCGATTTCGCCCCAGTAGTCAGCCAGTATTCCGGCATCCTCCTCGTTCACCTTCTCGTCGAAGTTGGCATCGCCCGGAATGAGTGGCACAAGTTCGTACTTGAACGTCGGGCCGTACCAGTGATATACATCGTTACTGGGATCGCCGTTCGGGCCAATCGGAAAGGTGTCGCCATTCAGGCGACCGACATTATTGTCAATCGCTTCGTCGGGAATCTCGTAATAGTTGACGTCGGTGGCATGGCCCCAGGATCGCTCAAAGGGCCTCAATTCCTCATCGAGGAATGTGCAGTTGTAACAATTGTCCGTTGGCGGTACCCGAGCAGCGATGAAGTACTCGACGCCGGCGTCAACGATGACCGGTTCGTCCAGTTCGACATAGTATGCGTTGAGCGTGCCTGACGGCTCCGGGTCGGGAGCCGGGATGGTAGTCGTCGTTGGAACCACGCCTTCCCTCAAATACATTCCGCCACCCCAAGGGTAGAGCCTCACCTGTTGACCACCCGCGCCATCAAGATCGGGTACGCCGTCCTCCCTGACGTCAAACACTCCGAGATGCGTGATCTTGAAGGGTTGCGTCGGAGTGAAACGCCACCCCATCGAGAAATCCGCGTTGTACGCGTTGGGGGTGTAGGTGTCCACGATGCTGGCCGGGATTGGCTGACCGTGGAGATGAGTGACACAACACATACCGCCGACACAAACCAAGACACCTAGCCACGCTTTTGCGGTCTTCATTTTTCGTTCTCCTGGACGTGCGTGAGGGAAGTCGTGATCGTACTACCTCTTCTCGTTCCCGTATCAGGCGCGGCAGCTCACGAGAGCGAAACTGGCGCGCCGCGAGCGGTCCAGCTACCCCCGGTCATTCAGTTCAACGATGGCTCCACTCCCAAACTTGCCCCGTCTTTGCGTCGCGTCTGGCCGAATCGCGTCAAAGACCCCAGACGCTGCAGAACACGTGTAGACAAGCCCCCAACATTCTTCAGCCCGCAGATTCATGCATTATGCAACGGTGTCACAATTACTATTCTCGTTAGCGAAAACTTAAATAACCAGGGCATTTTGCGACATACTTCCTGCATTTTGCGACACCAATGCCGCCGTTTCGGTTTCGTTGATAACTGGTGAACGTATCAACCCGTTTGAGGCAACTGCTTGTCGAAATTGGTTTGGTTTAGTCTGATCTCGCTTTACGAGGAATTTCCCTCAAATGTGGGAGCAGGTGTCTCGCGCGGCGACCGTCAATGGTGCCAAGAATCGCGTGTCGTCGAGCTACGCGGGACGACATTCCCATTCCCATTCCGGACCGCCTTGTTCGGCAATCACCTTTCCGCGGTTCCTCGTGTATTTTTGTCCAACACGTACCGACAATTAACCACCTTCTCCACCAGATCCAACGGCAGATAGAAGTAAGCGCTGGCCGCCTCGAACCCGATACACGAGTTCTGCTTCGTCAGTGCATACATCTCGCGTGCCAGGGCAATTTCGTCCTTGACCACGCGATCGACAATCTCCCGCTGATGTTGTTTCTCCGCCAGGGAGAGTTTTCCTCTAGCCAACGCCTCTCGGGCCATGATGAACTTCGCCTGATTGGCCGCGCTGGCGAAGTAGAGTCGCGCGGCCCGGGCAAAGAGGAGCTGCTCCTCGGCCTGGGTCTTTCGCTCCGTCGGCGTCTTGGCCACGGCTTCTTCCAACGCCTTGATTCCCTCGGCCCAGCCGGACGCCACCTTTTCAAGTTGCGCGACAAGAACGTCCGGTGGATACGGGCCGCGCCATCGACGCAGGTCGTCGAACGGAAAGCCGACCATCGTCGAGCGGAGTCCCGTACGCCGTGCATACAACAAATTTGCCGGCCCGAGCTGCATGGGACCAAGATAAATCAGCCGCTGGCTATAAGGATATTCCTCGAACGCGCGGCTCATCGCCGTCCACGCGCGGCGACCGGCTGCGGCTCCCTCGGGCCCGAAATACTCCAGGGCGACCTGGTCGAGCGCTTCGTTCACGCTGGGCGTTGGGCGGGCCGCGAGAAGCTGCGCGACACGCAGGTTGGGCGACGGGTAGCCGCCCAGCGTCCAACTCGCCAGAATTCCGTCGACGTTGGCGGCGGCCACATTGTGGCAATGCCGAGCGACCAGATCGAGCACGGGCAAATAGGGAATCGACGATGCCTCCCACGTCGTGCCCAACTGCATCTTGGCCACGGTCTTCATGCCCCGCTCTTTCGCCAAGGTCCAATGGGCCGTTGCCCGCGGACCGGGCCCCACGGCCGACATCGAATATTCGTTCACCGCCGTCTTCACCCCGCCACGCTCGATCGGCAACGACCACTCGCTGACCGAAATGAGCCAGACCGACTTGGGCAACCGGTCGAGAATGGCCGGAACGGAGCCGGGCCAATTCCAGTCCCAGGCCATGACCCGGGCGTCCGGGTTGCCGCGATGCACGCCCTCTTCAATCGTGCTGTTGACCTCGGCAATGATCTCCTCGCAGCTACGGTCCTTGCACCGAGGGCAACTTGCCTTCCACTTCTCACCAAGCCAGGCACAATTCGTCGGTGTCTCAGAGGCCGTGATCGTGAATACCCCGGCCAAGTCGGGGACATTGGTGAAGACGTTGGCCAGCGCGTCGCCCATCCACTTCCGGACCTCCGGGTTGGAAGTGCATATGCACCGGTTGCCCAAGGGCGTTTTGGCGCCGGCCATCTCCGGGCGACTGGCGAAGAACTCCGGAGGTTGCCTCCGAAGTTCATTCATGTAAAGGTACACGCCGATACCGTACTTCCCAGCTCGCTCGACCAGCTTGCGCAGGTTGGCTTGACGCGTTTCCCAGCCTTCGCCGAATTCGGGAAAGATGGATCCGCCCGGCGCCAAGCGCGGCAACACACCGTAGAGCCAAATCCCGTTGATCCCTTGGTCGGCCAACCGCTGCAGGAGCCCCTCGGGATACATGTCGATCTTGGGATCCATCAACGGATCGCCGAACGTCTTCAGAAAAGAATGGGCAATACGAGGAGAATCCGATGCGGTGGCCGGCGGCCGGGAACGGCTGGACGACGGCTCGGGTTCGGCAAGGCGATGAACAAACGCGAACCGTGGTTCACCCGACTGGCGCAATGCGTCCCCGAAATACTCCTCGACGACCGATTTGATCTGGGCGGCTCGCTGCCGGGCTTGGGCATCGGGGACTTGGTATTTCACCGGCGGACACGCCGGTTTCCGATCACCCAAAATGTGCCAGTTGGCGGCTTCCTCTACCTGAAGAAGGCGGAGCAACTCATCAGGCGTCGTATCGAGCAACGTGGCCAACTGATCCATCGGCAACAGGTGCCAGTTGCGGCGGCAAAGCGTCATGCAAAAATAGCCGCGAGTCTTCTGCTCCGGCGGAATCGCGATCGCCGGCGGCAGCCCCATCGACTCGGCCATCGCCGTGACGTTTTCGACCGAGGTACCCAGTACCGTTGCGATCCGCTCGGGCTCGACGGCGTGCCAGTTTCGCCAGACGACCGCATGGGCCCGATCGGGAAAATGGCCAAACAGCACGTCCTTCGCCGGTGCTGCATCCCCGCCCTCGGCCCAGGACGCAGCGGACCCGGCTACGAAAAAAACCACCGTCGAACACAGCGTCACCCAATACGGGACGCTGCCGATGATGCAATGTGTTCGAGATTGTTTTCCTATGTTCGTCATGGTTCTTTGTGTCGTTCTTGCGTGGTCTCGTGTGCATGACTTTTCCGAGCATGAAACCGCACCGGGACGAGAATACGCCGGCTTTTTAGTTTTTTATTTTCCACGAGATCGCGGAGCATCTTCGCGATAATCGCAATCGTTTCCTCAAAGGTCGGTTCTGGACACACATGCGGATGCGGTGAGCGCTCGGCCGTGGACGTCGCGTGGTCGATAAACGTGATTTCCACGTCGTCCGGAACTCGCATGTCTCGTGTCGCGACCGCGTCCGCAATCACTTTCGCAATGCTTCCGACACGGCCGATGAACGCGGTGGGCGGATCTTCCGAGTCCAACAGACGATGCGTCTCTGCCGCGATGGTCTCGACCCCAGGGGGTACGAAGCGGTAAATCAGCCCATTGTGGGGTAGTTCGGCGGCAGTCATCGCTTCGCTGATGCCGTCAAAAAACTCGTTGTCCCCCTGTCGCGGTTGGGCGGCGTGTATCAGCGCAATTCGGCGGTGCCCTTGCCGCACCAGATACTCAGCCAGCAAACGCCCACCCTCGTGCAGATCAAGGTCAACGGTCGGAATCGCCCCCGCATCCAGGACATACGAACTCTGTGCCACGGCCGCGACATGCGTCTGGGCCAGGTATGCGTTCAATTCATGAGTTCCGCTGATCGACACGACCCCGTAGCACTGTCCCGTCATTTGTGACGCGGAGATCAACTCTTTGGCGTATTCCACCTCGTTTCGCTCAGGCACGAAACTGAACTGCACGCTCGCGTCGGGAATCTCCTTGCACAGGGCACGTACGGCAATGTCGAACGGATAGCCAAAGACATCGCGTCTGTCCGCCGGTAGGAGCACGTGAATCGTCCGCACTCTTGCCGGGGACTGAACCGGAGCGTTCGGACCAATGAACGTTCCCGACCGTTGGCGACGATCGAGCACATTCTCCATGGCGAGCCAACGGAGCGCCCGGTTGGTCAGGCCCGTGCTGGCGCCAAACGTTCGCTGTGTCTCATCGCGCGTGAGGTAGCGATCTCCCACGCTCATTTGACGTCCGCGGATATCCGCGACGATTCTGTCAGCCAGCGCAAGCACGGCAGCCGATTCCCGCTTGGTGGATTCGTTCGTGTTTTCTCGTTCAATCGCCATAAGCAAAGATCTCAACTCGTTGACAGAAATGTGATTTTATGATAAAAGGGTCATTATGTCAATCAAATACCTAAGTATCACAAAAAAACAGAACACGGCACGGTGGGCGAGATGCCAGGAAACGAGCCCGTTTCGTCTACCGCATATGCCCATAATACGACAGCTTGAAGTTGACATTAACGATTATTATGAATGAACTTGCGTCCGCGACAACCGTGTCTTGCTAGAGGGTGGCGGCGGCAAGAGGTACCCATTTTCAGGTCCTACTCATGGATTTTGCTGCCCAAGGGATATCCGGCAATTTCTCTCCCATAGACTGGGTTATCGTGGCCGTCTACCTTTGTGGGACAATTGTGATCGGCCTGGTTGCGAATCGCTACGTCTCGAACATGGCCGACTACGTCGTGGCGGGTCGTGCCCTGAAATCCTACCTTGGCGTGGCCACGTTGATTGGCACCGAATTCGGACTGGTCAGCGTGGTTTGCGGGTCGCAACTTGGCTTCACCGGCGGCTTTTCGGCGTTGCACCTTGGCGTGCTCGGCCTGGTCGTCACACTTTTCGTCGGCGTCACCGGAGTGATCCTGGTCCCCTTGCGCCGGTCAGGGGTGATGACGATTCCGGAGTACTACGAGAAACGATTCGGCCGCGGGGCGCGCGTCCTTGGCGGCTTGATCATCGTTGTTGCCGGGCTTGTTTCGATGGGGTTCTTCGTCAAGGCGGGAGCCGTCTTTGTCATGGGGTTGACCGGCATGACCAACCCCTTGCACCTGAAACTCTTCATGAGCGGAATGGTCTTGTTGGTTCTGTTCTATACGGCGCTGGGTGGAATGGTTTCGATTGTCATCGCCGATTACGTTCAGTTCGTCGTCATGTCGATTGGCTTGACAGTCGTATGCCTTCTCGGCATTTATCACTTGGGGTGGGATAACATCATTTCCACGGTTAGCGCCGGACGTGGCGAGGCGGGCTTCAATCCGTTCCACGAGCAGGGTTTCGGGCCGGCGTACGTTCTCTACATGGCCTTCGGCGCTTTTGCCTCATGCGCGCTTTGGCAGACATCGGTGATTCGAGCCTGCGCGGCGAAGAACACGCGGACCGTGAAACGGATCATCAGCGCCTCGTCGATCGGATTCATGACGCGGATGACGATCCCCATCTTCCTCGGTGTTTGCGCCTATGTCTTCATTTCACAGCACGAGTCGCTCAAGGAAGTATTTCTCTCGGAGGCGGCGAGCAAGGATCCGGAAAGGACGATGATGGCCACGGCGGTCTATTTGGGCCAACTGGTTCCGACCGGACTCATGGGACTCGTGTCGGCCGGAATGTTGGCCGCCTTTCTCTCCACGCATGATAGCTACCTGCTCTGTTGGTCCGCCGTGTTCATTCAGGACGTCATTGCTCCCTGCACGAGGGGTGGGCTGTCGACCAAAACTCGCCTGATATTGAGTCGCCTGTTTCTTCTCGGGGAAGGCGTGTTCATCCTCGTCTTTGGGCTCTGGTACCCGTTGGGGCAGAACCTGTGGGACTTCATGGTCACCGCCGGCGGCGTCTACTGGCTCGGTGCGGCGCCGGTGTTGATCCTCGGCATCTATTGGAAAAGGGCCAGTCGCGTCGGCGCCTATCTTGCCATGGTGACGGGATTCGGCGCCTTCTTGGGATTCAAACCGGTGCAGGCCTTGGTCGGCAGACTCTTGGGTAGTCTTGCGGTCGCCACCCACTGCGACACCCTTCTTGGCCCGTCGCGGATGGAGACCCTGCGCCATCTTGAGTTGCCCACGCCGCAAGTTGCGCTGTGCGTCGCGGGATTGGCGTTCGTGCTGATGGTGATCGGGTCCCTTTTGTTTTCCGATCGTCACGGTCCACCACTTGTCGAGGAAGCGTGATGGAATTCTGGATAAAGACTTGGACGTGCGTTCTCGTTCTTAACCTGTTCATTTTTGCCGGTTTGGCAATCGCCGTCTCGATTGGCGGCTTCGGAGATGTTCTTTCCATGCTCAGGTCCATTCGGACGCAAAACGACGGCCAGAGCGACACCGAACACGAAGACTAACGCATGAGTGCATCACGGAACGCCTATCGCGCATTGTTGAGACTAAAAGGTGACGCCGTCATCCACCATTCTCTTGGGACGGCGGGCTATGCCCTCTGTCCCGATATGGGTGGCCGAGTATTCGCCGAGGTGGGCGGCTTGTCCATGCATCGGATCGACTTGGGCGTGGTAGCCGACCCGACCAGACCGTTCAACAATTTTGGCGGTGGTAATTTTTGGCCCGCCCCCGAAGGAGGAAAATTCGGGTTCAACTACGAGGGCGATCGGTGGCGAGTTCAAGAGAGCATCAACCTTCAACCCTTTACCGTCGTGTCCAATGCGCCGGACCACCCGATCATCGAAAAGACGATCATGTTGACGAATCGTGCCGAGACGGTCGTCGAAGCGATTATGCGGCGGGAGATGGTTTTGGCGGATTCGTGTCCCGCGTGCCTGGAGGGTTACTCGTTCGAGGGATTCCTCTCATACGTGACGGTGGATTCGTTTGAGGTGCTCAACTCGGTTCCGGTGGAGGATGCCCTGATCGCGGCCTGGACGCTCGAACAATTCGATGCCTCGGAGCATACGGTCTCATTCTGCGCCGTCGAGAATCCACGAGCGGCCATCAACTTCGACTACTACGAACATCCGGGCGAAAGGATCGCTTATCACGAAAGAGGCTTCGTCTATCGGACAGACGGCACGAAAGCAGGACAGGTCGGAGCCAAGGCACGCGCCGGCGCTTCGCTGATCGGTTTCTGCAATTACTCGACAGGCGTGGTGTGCGTCAGGGAAGATCGAAGCATGTCGGACGGACGGTACTTCAACATCGCCGACAACGACCAGCCGAATGGTCCCTATTCGGCAGCCGACAATTACAGTATCTACAACTCCGATACGCGCATGAGAGCATTTGAACTGGAGACCGTGGGCAGCGCGAATGTGGACGGCAGCTTCTTGAAAGGCTCCGAACTTGTCTCAGCGACCACGTTCGCGCGGTTTCACGAAACCGGGGACGTCGAGATGTTTCTCGCGGAAACCCTGGGACCACGGGCTCCCGAGTGATCTTCATGGATCCACAAACCCATTCCCTATAGAGTCAGAAGGAGGCTAGCACCATCATGGGTTATTTGCCACAACAAGAGCGGGATCTCAGACTTGCGAAGTTCAGGGAAATCCTGGGAGAAAAAAACCTGGACGTCGGAATCGTCTACTACGACGAGTTCAATATTGGCAATGGTTGGTATCTTACCGGCTGGTGTCCGCAATTCGAGTCCGGGGCCGTGCTCGTGCCGCGAACCGGTGAGCCCATGCTGTTGGGCGGTCCCGAGAGTGAACCGTTCGCCAAACTGGATAGCGCCATCACCGAAACTCGCAACTTCCCGGTGTTCATGGTGCCCGACGAGGAGTATCCCAACGCCACGATCACGGATTTTGCGACCCTTTTCGAGGAACTCCGATCGTTCGGTCCTGTTCACAGAGTGGGTCTTGTTGGAGGCGATCGAATGCCTGCGGCCTGCTATCGGCAGATTGTCGACGGATTCAAAGGTATCGAGTTGGTGGACATAACGGATGATTACGTCACCTTGCGTTTCATGAAGTCTCCTTGGGAACGCGAGCAGATTCGGGCCGCGTTCGCGCTGGCGGATGAGTGCCACGCGGCCATCAAGTCGAAGATTGCTCCCGGGGCGACGGAGATTGAGGTTGCGGCGGCAGGCGAATATGCCGCGCGCAGCCGAGGCGCCAGCGGATTTGGATTCACACCGATCGTGGGGAGCGGAAAACGTTCCAACGCGGTCGTGCCCACGGCAAGCTCGAAACGGCTCGAAGCGGGGGAGTTGGTGTTGGTCGGCATTGCACCCAAGGTGCGGGGATACGCGGGCGTTATGGGTGACATGCTGCCCGTCTCCGGCGACTATACGCCGCAGCAAAAAAAGTGTCTTGCCCTGTTGCAAGAAGCGTTTCGCTTGACGAAGGCCCAACTCGTGCCCGGCAAAATCGGTCAAGAAATCGACGCGGTGCCGAGGGCTTTCTTCGAGAAGGAGGGCTTCACCAAGTACCTCGTGTGTCCTTTCGTTCACACGATCGGCTTGCACGAAGCCGAATCTCCGTTCTTCGGTCCGGGCAGCAACGACGTGCTTGCCCCGGGCATGACGGTTTGTGTCGACGTCAGCTTCTTCGGCCATCCCGAATACAACGGCGCGCGCATTGAAACCGGGTATGAAATCACGGAGCACGGGGCCGTGCCGCTGAGTGCCAAGCTTGACAAGATTTGCTCCGGAAGTTGACGGGATCCAAATTACATGGAAGGATAGCAGGGCCTCAAGTGGAATGAGGCGAACCAGGGAAACGTTCATGAATAACCGCGATCTACATGTTCTGCTCTCCTTCGACATGGAGAGCGATATCGGAAGTTGGACCGACGACTATGTCGGATGCGCCAAGGGCACCGGTCGGATACTGGAGATTCTGGCGAAAAATCAGATTCCGAGCACCTTTTTCTTCACCGGCGATGCCCTGCGGAACTGCCCCGAATCGGCACACCAGGTCCAAGCCGCGGGAGGGCACGAAATCGGCTGCCACACGTTGCATCATGAGAGCATCGGAAACGCGAGTTTTCGTTGTCCGGGCGTGCAACCGGTGATGCCCGAAGAGGTATTCAATCGTATTGCGAAGGCCACGGATCTGGTGGAGTCCAAGGCGGGAACGCGGCCGGTCAGCTTCCGCGCGCCGCGTGGTTGGTCGAGCAACGAGGCACTCCAGGCACTGGAAAAACTCGGCTATGTTGCCGATTCGTCCTACATGGCCGCTTGTCACCGAAAGCACTCGCTTCCCTATTATCCTTCGGCCGAGGATTGGACGCAGTCAGGTGATCTTGCGATCCTTGAGATCCCATTGTTTGGTGGCGACATGGTGGGCAGAGAGCGCGATGGCAACGATTGGCTCGAGGATGATCCTTGGATTGCCCTGAGACTCAAGGGGGCTGAAGCCGTGCTCGGCATGATCATGCGTGAAGCCCAAAGACAGCATGAACAAGGCAATCCCGCTTTGGCTTGCTTCTATCTGCACCCCTGGGAATACATCGAGATGCCTCGGACCATCACGACGGACGAATGTCGGATCGAGTTCCATGACCTCATTTGGAAGAATACGGGTGACGCTTCGGTCAGAACCCTCGATACGCTGATCACGGGACTCAAAGCGGAAAACGCGCGGTTTCACACCGTCGGGAATTTTGCGAAACTGTGGAACGAAAGATCGCGTGGCGTCGAGAAGCCGGGTGATGGTCCAGGTCGAAGTACGGTTGCCCCTCCGAAAGGCTTCGGTGATTGCTCGTCGGCCGAACGTTCGGGCCGCGTTCGTTCACCGTGATCGGTCTCCGGAAGGAAGCGAGCCACGACGTTGCGTACCAGGACGGTTTGGAATTTGAATGGTTCCAGGCTATGATTTCCGTGGCCATGCCCATTCCCGTAACTTTTCAGCCCGACATAACCAATCCGCATCAATGGCTGGTACCATGTTTGAACCAGTTCGCATCGGCGTGATCGGCGCCGGCCGCTACGGACGGCAGCATGCGCAGACCGTGGCAAGTATTGTTGAATCTCGGCTCGTGGCGTGGGTCGACCATGATCCGGCAGTAATGGAGAACATTCGATTGCTGCTACCGGAAGTGCCTCGCTGGCAGAGCGTGTCGAAAGCGATCTCTCAATCAGACGCCGAGGCGTGGATCGTCGCCAGCAGCACTTCCTCGCACGTGGAGATTGCGAGCACGCTTCTTTCCGCCGGGGCCAAGGTCCTTCTGGAGAAGCCCCTCGCCCAGCGGCTTGCCGACACCGAGCCGTTGGGTCGCCACGTGACCGACGATTCCGGAAACCTGATGATGGGCCACATCATGCTTTTCAACGACGATTTTCGACGCCTGTTGTCGGAAGTCGATGGTCGCGGGCCGATCCGCTACATCAACTCCGTGCGGCATCGTGGGAGCCAGAAAGCCAAGTGGTATCCTGGCGAGATACCACTGCACCTGTTGATGACGCACGATCTTTGCATGACGCTGGTTTTGGTCGGTGGCGCCGAGCCGGTTGCCTTCCATGCGAGGAATTCATGTGGCAGTGACGGAACCTGTGACTTGTCGCTGGCCGAACTGGTTTGGGACAACGGCGCGGTTGCCTCCCTGAGTGCATCCTACTTGACGCCATCGAGCATGGAGCCCGGGGGATTCGACCGTTTGGAGGTGTTCGGTGAGGGCTGGTTCGGCCGTTTGGCCCCGAACCCTCGACCCACGTTCGTTTGTGACGACCGTGTTTGGTGGTTGATGCCGTTCGAATTCAATACCGATCCTGCCGGACCCAACAACATGATGGCCGAGCAATTGCGGTGTTTTTGTCGCGTTGTGCGGGGACTCCAGACGGTACCGGTCGGGGCGCGCTATGAGGATGCTGTGACCATTCTGCGCTGGCAAACAAAGCTGTTCGAAAGTGCTTTGGTCTCCTGACACCGGGTTGCCCCAATCGGAAAGAACCCATGGATTTTTTTGAGATCGAGACACAACCGGACTTTGAAGGCTTCCGCCGATGTGTCTTGCGACAGGCTGAGCCCGCTCGCGTCCACAACATCGAGCTACTCCTGGATGAAGAAGTCATTTCGGCGGTTGCCCATCGGTTCGACCTGGTGGGCAAGCTGAATCCGAACGAAGCCAACTATCGGTTACAGCGAGATACTGCTGTCCACCGTTTTCTCGGCTACGACATGTTTCCGGTAGCGGTGCCCGGCTTTGCGTTCACCATTCATTGGAACAAGGCTGCCGAGACCGACGAAAAGGGTGGGCAAACGCAACGATCTCGCAATTGGATCGAGGAACACCGCGGTCCGATCAGTTCATGGGACGACTTTGAACAATATCCCTGGCCGAGTCTAAAAAACCTCGATACGCGTCCTCTGCAATGGTGTGAAAAGAACCTACCCGAGGGAATGGCCGTGTATTGCTGGAACGACCAGGTATTCGAGCGACTGTTCGGACTGTTTGGTTACGAGAATCTCTGCTTGAAATTGTGCGACGAGCCGGAACTGGTCGAGGCGGTGGCGCAGAAAGCGGGCGAGTTGTGTGTCGGATTTACCGAGGTGCTCTGCCAGTTTGCCCGTGTCGGAGCGATTTTTGACAGCGATGATTTGGGGTTCAGGTCTCAAACCCTGCTTTCGCCCCAATGGCTTCGCAAATTGGTCCTACCTTGGCACAAAAAATCGGCCCGCGTCGCCCATGAGCACGGAAAACTGTATTTCCTGCATTCTTGTGGGAACGTGGAGTCGCTCATGGAAGACTTCATTGAAGACGTCGGCGTTGACGCAAAACACTCGTTCGAGGACGCCATTATGCCCGTTACCGAGGTGAAGCGCAAGTACGGCAATCGAATTGGAATCCTCGGCGGAATAGACGTTGACTTCCTCTGCCGACGGGACGAACAGGAGATTCGGAAGCGGGTTCGTCAAACGCTGGACGTCTGCCAGCCGGGTGGAGGATACGTGCTTGGCTCGGGCAACTCGATTCCGAACTATATGCCTCTGGATCACTACCTGGCGATGCTCGACGAAAGCCGGAAATACGGCCGCGGATAGGCTGACACGGCAACCGAAAAAGGCTTGGCGAAAAACGAATCAACCGCGTACCGCGCGCCCAGTCTTAATTCAAGGCAGTCTCGGTTGGAGCGTTTTGCCGCTGTTTTCCTTGTCCACGGGGTACAGGGCATCGTGTTTCTTCAGGCTGGCGATCAATTGCTGCATCATCAGGCGAAGTTGGCCCGGCCGGGAGGTAGCGAGATTGTTCGACTCGAAGGGATCCGTGGCAAGGTTGTAGAGTTGGTAATGAGAGTTTTCGGAATCCTCGGACGGAAAGTAGTGGTAGATGACTTTCCAATCGCCATGCCGGTAGCAGGTGAAGTACTCCGTTCGATGCCGTGGATGTGGAAAATGCATGAGGAATTCCTCCTCGCGCGCCGGATCGGGCTTGCCCGTCAAAAGCACGTCGAGCGGCGAGCCATCGGTGACGTGGTCCGACGGTGGTTGAACACCGGTAAGCGAGAGGATTGTCGGAAATAGGTCACAAACGGTGCCTAGCTGTTTCTGAACGGTTCCCGCGGCGATGGGAAGACGCTTCTGGAACGGGTTGTTGCCGTCATTTTTTGCCCAGGCAGCAATAAATGGCACGCGAGTGCCGCCTTCGTAGTGCGTGCCTTTCTTCCCACGCAACGGCGCGGCGCACGCCACGGAGTTCCTGTCCCCAAGCGGTGCGTCGGTACCGTTGTCGCCAAGAAAGAAGATGAGTGTATTATCCGCTACCCCGAGATTGTCCAAGTGGACTAACAGATCGCCGAGCGACTTGTCCATGCCTTCAATCAGTGTGGCAAACGCTTGGGCGGGCGCCGGTTTGTCGGAATCCTTGTAGTGGGCGGCGAACCGCGGATCGGAGTCCAGCGGCACATGTACCGCGTAGTGAGCCAGATAGAGAAAGAAGGGTTTCCCGGTTTTGACGGCATCGGTGACGTGCGACTTGGCTTCGAGCGTAAGCGCCTCGGTCAGGAAGGTCTCGGTGCCGTGGTATTTCTCCAGATGGGGAACGGCGCTGTGTGCCTTTCTCCGGCCATTGCCGTAGTTATTCATGCCGTAGTAGGTTGCCGGTTCTCCATTCGCACCACCGGCGACATTGATATCGAAGCCCAGGTTCTTCGGGTCGGCGCCCTCGGACTTTCGCGGTCCAAAATGGCCTTTGCCAATGTGGATCGTTCGATAGCCTGCCGCCTGAAGGAGTCGCGGCAGGGTCACGTTACCCTTGCGCAGACCTTTCCAGTTCCATTGCGGCGGACCGCAGGGACCACGGTTGTCCATGACCGCGTTGATCCAGTTGGTCGTGTGATGCCTGGCCGCATTCTGCCCGGTCATCAGGGAGATGCGTGTCGGCGAACAGACGCTCATCGCGTAGAAATTGGTGAACCGAATTCCCTCCGTTGCAAGCCGTTCCACGTTCGGAGTACGGTAGAATTCGTTGAGCGGATACCGCTTCGGCTTGCCCGTATCATCCGTGAGAAATGGCACCGAGGAGTCCATGACTCCCATGTCGTCGACAAGGAAAATGACGATGTTGGGCTTGTCGGGTTGTGCCTCGGCATCGCGAATCGGTGCCAAGGAAACGAGAAGAAGGGCAACCATGTACGTTATGAGGCTGTAGACATGGTCTTGCATGCGGGCGTTCATTTTGTCGTTTTCCGTGTGTGCGTCATCATGATTCGGAGAAGTCGCCAGGCCGGCGAAAGATGGGAACGCGCGAGACTGTCACGGATTATAGTCGGCAGGTCTCCGTCCGTCAATTCACTGGGTCCGTGAGATGGATGCGCGAGGTCAACTCGAACACACGACGGATTCCTGGGATCGGTGAGTCGCAGGCTGTGGGTGGAATCGATCGATAGACAAGTCGCGGTATTGGATGCCGGAAAGAGCGGGCTCTTCCCGAAGGGTCTAGCGCCGGTGTACTCACGAAGGGCCATGCCAAAGACACGGATGAAGAAACGCGGCAACGAAGCAATCGCACATCGGACCGCATTGTGGCCAGCCTTTTTTCCGTGCTCGCCGACCGATACACCTACAAAACTCTACCCACGGAACCCGAATCCCTGGTACAACAAGCTCGTGGGCATGCCGGCTTCTCCTGCCTGAAGTCATTGAAGCAACCGCAGATCGGACCAATGTGCCGACATTTTTTCAGTCGATATACACTTTCGCCGGATGGACCTTTTTCATGGATTCCGGGAACGGCGGGAGACGTGGGTCAGACCATCGAGCGACTTGGAGTCTGCTTGGACGAATATAACACTTGCCAAGTAGCCGATCGCGCAACAGGCCGTGCATCCGATTGCCGAGTAGAGGAAGAAGTGCACGCGGGTGTAGTTGACGACCCATAACAAAACGACCATGCTGCCCAGCGCGCCGATCCACGCCCCGACGGCGCTCGTTCGACGCGTGAAGATGCCCAGGATGAAAAGGCCGGAAAGGCCGCCGACAAACAGACCGGCGATCGTCAAGAACTGATCCCAGAGCGACTGGATCGGGACGGCGGCCATCCAGAGTGCCGTGCCGGTTCCAAACAGCCCCAACAACAGCGTCAGCAGCCGCGCCCAACGGAGCCTCGCTTGGTCGGAAGTGCTCGGGCGGAAGCGAGCCACGACGTCGGTGACCCAAATGGTCGCAACACTGTGAATCGAGCTATCCAGGCTCGACATGGCGGCGGCGAACAAGGCCGCGATGACCAGTCCGGCCACGCCCGAGGGGATATTCTGGACGACGAACCGAGGAACGATCGCGTCGGTGTCGAGGCTGGGATCGAGCATGTCGGGATTGAGGTCTGCACTTTCTGAGAAAACGTTCGTAACTGGTATTCACTAAAAAAGGCTCTTCCATCAAGCTGCTGTTGCGAAACACGCGGCAAG
>JAFGIR010000098.1 GCA_016929515.1 Pirellulales bacterium
GGTTCAATAAACCAACAAGACTCTTTATACCGCGAAACGGCCACGTTGTACACCGGACCACGCCGCCGCCGGCAATGTGGATTGCGTCGGTTGGGTGTGCGAGAATCACCAGAGTGTGGGCACGACGGCGTGCTTCTCGCGATTTCGTCCACGTCCGTTGGGCGTTCCAGCCGCAGCTTGAACAGGCCGACACCCTCGAAAAAAGGGAGCCAAACCGAGTTCCGACCGCCGACCGACAGCGGTCGGCACGTGACGATGACCCCCCTGGCGGAGCGATCGACGCGTGGCCTCTTGCGCCAATCGTGAAATCGAAAGAAGTTCACATCGGGAGGGCAAGAAAGAGAAGCGATCGAGCCCGGGTGGCCCCCGTTACCCACGTCGTGAGGGTGTTTGGAGAGTAACGCCGAAAGATCAGCTCAGGCTTTGTGTCAACGAGATGAGCGGGATCCAGAGCGCCACGACGATCCAGGCGATCGCGCCCAGCGGCAGCAGGAACATCGCGATCAGCCACAGCCACTTCAACACGGCCAGCTTGGGACGCTGATAGAGGGCGTAGACCACAACCAGATCACCCACCCAAAGGGCCGCCATGACCGGCAGGATCAGATACCAGTAGCCATGGAGGCAATTCGCCAGCGTTATGGCCCACGCGGTCATCACGGGCAACTCGACGTCGAAGTCGATGAAGATCTTCTGGAACGAGCCGACTTGCTGGAAGATCATCCCCCAAAACACGATCCACAACGCGCCGTGAAGGGCCGCCAGCAGCGCCGGCGTCAGGCTTCGTCGCGATGGTTGCTTGTCGCTCATCGTAGGACCCTCTTGAGATTCCCGCGTGGTCCAACGCCCGGCCGATTGTAGCCCCTATCGCGAACCGCGGCAAGCAAACGTTTTCTTTTCAGCTCCGCGCCGGCGTGTCGTTAGGTTTTTCGGCCGGGCTGGCGTCCGCCGCCTCGCAGGAGCGGCGATCGACACGAGGCGCGTGCCGACAGCGTCTTGGCGGCGGACATCGCTCGCATTTGAGCTTGCCTGATTCATCTGGCCGACGTTACCCGTTATCACCATGTGGTCTTCGTCAGATCTCCAAAGACAAAAAACGGGGCCCGGTTAATCACCGGACCCCGTTGGAGTCGTCGTCTTGTCATGGCCAACGGCGGCGAAGCCGTCGTGGGCCAAATCAATTACCGGCGTCGAACGGCCAACGCGAGCAGGCCGCCCATGAGCAGGATGAGAACACTCGGCTCCGGCACGCCGGCAATCGAGTCTTTGTAGACCTGCAGGGCCGCATCGGCACTCAGCGTGGCACCGTAAAGGCGGAATTCGTCCATGCTCCAGGTGGCATAGTCGTTTCCATTGCCGCCACCGAGATAGAATTCGTTACCCGAAGGCTGCCAGCCCGAGGTCGACGCGCTCACCAACTCGCCGTTGAGGTACAGACACATGTAAGAATTGGCCGAATTGGTGGGATCCTGGGCCCAAGTAATGGTGTAGTGGTTCCACTCAGAGATACCGTTCCCGGCTTGATGGAGTCCCGGGTTAACCTGGATCCCATTCAAGTCGATACGTCCTTTGTACTTATTCGTGGCCGTATTAGAGCTATAGATCCACATTTCCCAATCGCCGTTGTTCGCCGGACAATTGAAGATGGAGTTGTAGTTGTACTCCTGATCCGACCTGAGGCAGAACGACAACGAACCGTTCGTAAGGCTTGACACATCATAAGGAACGACGATCCGGTCGCCACCTGACGTGATATCGCCGTTGGTCAGCTTGACATAGTTATCCGATCCTGGCGAAGGGGACGCAAAGGAAAGATTAGCACCCGATCCGTCATTGCTGCCGTTTCCGCTAGCGCCGAGCGAACCGCCACTGTTGTTCAAGTTGCCCTCAAACTGATAGCGAATCAGCGGCGTTGCCGAGTCAACCGTAGTATAGGGGAGATCCGCCAGCGTTCCACCGACTTCCGGGTTGGCCGCCATGATCTCGTTGCCGAGACCACCGTTGTAGAGGTAGGAGATTTCATCGGGAGTCAGGGCCCGATTCCACAATCCGGCTTCGTCGACACCGCCATGGAGACAACCTCCATACAAGCCGGTAGCCGGATTATACGCCCCACCGAAGGAACTCTGCTGGCCGGTTTGCAGCGCGCCGGCGAGTCCCCAAATCGAGCCGGCTTCAACGCCGTTGCAATAGATCTTCGTCGAGATGCTCTGCGTACCGTCATAAACGACGGCCACATGCGCCCAATGCCCGACAATGGGATCAACGGTCGCCGTGGGAATAATTGGCCGGGCCGCCTGGCCTGCCTGATTGACGAGCTTCATGCGAATTTCGCCGGTGTCCTTCTGGGTATACAGCGCATAATCGTCGGCCTGCGAATCGAAGATGCCCACATAGGCTGTATACTGGCTATTCGGGTCGATATCCAGTTTTACCCATCCGGCGTACGTCATCTGACCGCCCGTCATATACATGGACGGATCGACGTCGATCATGGCCATGCTCGCATCGGCATCGGAAGTCCCGTTGAACTGAAGGTAGTTGTTGAAGACACCTCCCGTGGTGAAGCCGCTGCCAGTCGTGGTCATTCCAGGCGTGAAAACCGCATCGTTGCTGTTGATACCACCGGTATCCACAGCGGTCGTCGCGCCCGCTAGTTCATCAAAACTCCAGACGGAGACCAGCCCGTCTTGCAAGAGCGGCGCAGCCCCCGCGGGAACTGCAACCATCCAACTTAGCCCGACAACCGCTGCGATAAGGAGACCGTGTTGCCAGACCGATCGCGATAACATCATAGACAGAACCCCCATCGTTTGTGAGATCGCGGTCAGAAAACCACCACCGTCCGGATCTCAGGGAAAAGAAACTACCAAGGTGTAACATCTAATAAACTACCCAACCACTGGGCCGTTCGTCAAGCTTTTGCAGCCGGTAAAAACGTATAATCTGTGAAATCGTCGCACTTGTACGAGCGAACACCACGGTGCCGCCAGCGGCCCGAGCGTGTCATGCCATCACACAAGCTATTGCAACTGTTAGGTTTATGGAAGACGTGGTTTTTCGTTTATTTAAACCAGGAAGCACCCCCCCGGGTCAAACGGGGTGTGAGTCTCCTAATGTTCGTCTCCCGGGTTTAGTAACCCCGACCACCACTTTTGACTACCGAAAGAAAGGTCGCCGTTGCTTCACGTTCAGAGCCGGCCCGGATGAAAGATGAGAAAGGAGAGAACTCGCACACCCAGCGCCGCTTCTGGCTCCGCGGCGTGTCGTCCGAGGGTTGCAGACAACTTGCCCGAGCCGCTTAGCGATCCGGTCCTGCGGCACGGTTGAAGCGTCCGGCCGGCGCTTGGTTGCCGTCGGCTCGCTGCAGCGAGTAGAGCAGCACGTTCAGGGCAATGCGGGCCGCGTCGTCGTGCGGATAGCCTTGGCATTCCAACGAGTTGTGTTTTTCCAGGGCACAACTGATGTCGTAAGGCGAGAAGATCACGCGCCAACGGTTGTCCCATCGGATGCCTTCGAGCGCCGGCGCGACCTTTCGCTTGGTCGAGCGGATCGGTTGTTTGCGGTCGGAGGCCTGTGGGTCGTTTCGCGTGACGGTCTTCAAATCGTAGCCACCGTAGGCCGTCGTGAGCATCGGGTCGTTCGGCGCGATTCGCGCGAGCGGCTTGTCGGGGAAGATCGCGGCCATCTCGCGCCGAAACGATTCGGTGAAGGCCTTGCTCGCGCAGATCGAATCGGCCAACACCGTGCCGCCGCGCTCGACGTAGAGGCGGAGCCGTTTGCGTTCGGCGCGCGTCAGCCGAAAGGCCGTGCGGCCGTGCATGAGAACCAAGTGATAGTCGAACAGCGAGTCGTCGGTCAGATTGATCAGTCGCTCTTCAGCCACGGTACGCAACTTCAGTTCGCTCTCGGCTTGCTCGAGCAGATGAACCAGCGCGAGGGGTGCCGCGTTGCATCCGCCCGGATGACGCAGCTTGGCGACGGCCAGTTGTCCCCGTTCGGCCAGGGCGTCTCGGTTGGAGCGGGCAAGCACGGCCGGAATCTCGTCCTTGTACTGCAGCTCGCGATTCGTGGCATAGGCCAGGATGTTGATGCCCAAGGCGCGGGCCGCGTCGATTTGTGCCTGGACCGGCGCCGGGTAGGTCGTTCCCCGGCCCGGCTGCGACAATTCCCAAAGGCACGAGAGCGAGGGACGTGGGCTGTCGGGCGGATCGGGCGGGGCATAGACGACGCTCGTGCGGCACCCAAAATCGATACCCAACAGCGGGCGGAGATGCTCCGGCTTGACCGGTTCCTCGGCCCGCCAAATCGGATGCGACGCATCCAACAGCCGAAGCTGATACGCGCGTTCGGGAAACACGCGTCGCATCAGGTCGCGAAAGCCCTTGTCGAACTCGCGGCCGCCGCAGCCGGCCTCGGCCAGCAGGAACTTGCCCCGGTCGAGATAGCCGCGGAGTTTCTGGGCGAGCCGTTGGCGGTCGGCTTCGCTCTTGGGCAGCGGGTTCCGGCTGCCTGAGTAGTAGATGACCGGCGACTGGACCAGGTCGTCGACGTCGGCCAGATCGAGGTCGACGATTTGCCAGGTCATGTCGCGCCGCCATTTCGACTCGACGTAGCGAGTCAGGTTGGCCACGTCGTGGCGGTGCTGGTTCCAATCGTCGCCCGGCCGATGCTGTGCCTTGGCCAGCAGGACGGGCCGGCGACCCTTGGAAAGAAACAGCATCGCGAAACTCGTCGCGACCAGGTCGTTGGTCTCGGCGTGGCCGCGGCCGACCCACGAGTCGGGCACGACGACGTGGCCCCCGCGTGGAGGCCGCGAATCATCGCGATACCAATGGATCAAATGGTCGGCCCCCTCGCGATACCAGTCGTGGCGTCCGATGAACCGTTCGGCCGTCATACGCCCGACGCGTTCGACGGCGTAGAGATAGTAGAGGGCATAGTCATCGCCGGTCTGGCCCGGGTTGCGCGTGACCGAGAAATTCCGTGCAAGCCACTGGAAACCCTTTTCGGCCGCGTCGTTGTCGGGAACGTGCGGTCGGCAGCACTGCACGTGTCCGTCGGCGACGGTCGCGTCGGGTTGGCCGACGGCGTCGTTGATGATGATCATCGACGCGATGCCGGCACACGTCATGCTGCCGGTGCTTGGGCCGGAGCCGCCCGAGCCGCGCAGCTTCTTCTGATAGCTCCACGAGCCGTCGGGGTTCTGGCAGTTCTCCCAGTAGGTTTTGGCCAATCGCCAGGTTCGTTCGTGGACGTTGGCTCCGGCCCGCTGGGCTTCGTGCAAAGCCAAAAGCGCGAATTGGGTGTTGGAGTTGTCGCCGATTCGATGGCCCGGGTACGACCAGCAACCTTTCGTCGGCTCGTCGACGATTTGGTTCCGCTCGATCCAGTCGACGTTGCGCTGGATGAGCGGGAGGTCTTTGTCGGGCTCGGCGCGGCAAAAGACCATCGTCTGCAGCGAAACGGTATAGGTCTTGGTTAGTGCGTTGGCGCGCAGCCAGCCGAGGGCTCGGCGGACGTGTTCATCTTCGGGCGTCGCGCCGGCATGCAAAAGCGCCAAGGTGCAAAGGCCGGTGATACCGCCCGGGTAGCCCATCGGGTCGGGCCAGGAGCCGTCGGCTTTTTGTTTTCCTTTGAGATAACGGGAGCCGCCTTCCAGGGCGGTGCGGATTTGGTCGGCCGTGATCTGCGCCTTCAGAATCGGCGTAATCGATCCGACCAGAATCGCGGCAATCGCCAGGTAGACGGCCGTGTGTCTCATAAGGGATTTCCCAGGCCGAAAAGGTCCTGCATCTGTGACACAAGTATCGTAGAATTCACGGGTTATGTTGTCGACCCCCAGCTTGCTGGGGGTTATCGCTCGGCGACCAGTTCGAGTATAGTCTGCAAGTAGCACAAGTATAGATCGGCACGGCCGCGCCGAGCACCCGCGCGCGTCCCATAATCCCGAAATCCCCGAATCCCAAGATCCCGAAATCCCCAGATCCTCAGATGTCGACCAAGCCCCGCAGCCTCGGAGACGTCCTGCAGGAATTCAGCCAGCACCGCCGGCTGATGCAGGAAGAATTGCAGAAGATCATTGTCGGCCAGAGCGAAGTGATCGAGCAGATTTTCGCCGCCATCTTTACGCGAGGACATTGCCTATTGGTCGGCGTGCCCGGGCTGGCCAAGACCTTGATGGTCAGCACGCTGGCCCAGATTCTCGACATTCGTTTCAAGCGAATTCAGTTCACGCCCGACTTGATGCCATCGGACATCACGGGCACGAACGTTTTGGAGGAGGAGTCTTCCGGCCGGCGGAATTTCCGTTTTGTCGAAGGCCCCGTGTTCACGAACATTTTGCTGGCCGACGAAATCAACCGGACGCCGCCCAAGACCCAAGCCGCGTTGTTGCAGGCGATGCAGGAGCGCGAGGTGACGGTGGGCCAGGAGACCTACGCCCTGCCGGAGCCGTTTTTCACGATCGCCACGCAGAACCCGATCGAGCA
>JAFGIR010000099.1 GCA_016929515.1 Pirellulales bacterium
AAAAAATCGAGTTCAAACCCGTCGACGTCGTATCGCCGCGCGACGTCCTCGAACCACGCCACGACCCGATCGCGAACCACCTCGTGCTCGTAGTTGGCCGCCGACCATCGCCGCGCGCCGGCCGGGTAGCGGACACCGTGCTTGCCCAAGAGCAACTCGGGATGGTCCTTTTTCCACTGGTTGAGCATGGTGGGATCGGCCGAGTCGTGCGTGTCGTTCATCCGCAACGACCAGAAAACCTCGATGCCGTGGCCGTGGCAAAACTCGATCATCGTGCCGAGCGAATCGGGCCCGCCGTCCTTCGAAAGATGAGCCGCCCATTCCGGCACGGCACGGTCGCGGTGGTCGCGCAGCTCGGCCACCGGGCTGGGAAACGTGAACGTGCCCCACACGCCCGCGCAGTAGAAAAGCGTCTTGGTCTTCGTCCTGGCCAGCGGCGCGGCGCGCCTTTTGAGGAAATTCTCGCGGGTCGGTTCGTCGTCGGGCCGCGTGTCGTTGCCGTCGTTGTTGATGATGATCGGCCGCGGCTTGGACGCCGCCTTTTTGCGAGCCGCGCGGATGGTTTCGGTTGGCGTCGCGGCCCAGCCCGAGCCGGCCAGCGACACGACACACGTCAGGATCAGTAGGGAATGTTTCATGGGAGGGTCCAGTGGAGGGAGGAAAATACGGGGGAGGGGGTATTCGCGGTTGGTTAGCGTGTTCGACGGCCGGGCAAACCGGCCGTGGCAAACACCAGGCTCACAAGTAGTGCCAAGGAAGAAGGCTCGGGCACGGCGGCCCCGACGTGCAACACGGTATAGGCGTAGACCTCGCTGAACTCGATCAGCCCGAACTTGCCCTCGCTGCTACCGATCCACGTCGTCCGGTTCACGACGTAGTCGGTGCCCGTCGCCCCGTACACTCCGTCGGGGTCGTTCCAATAGCCACATCCGAAAACGGAGTGGCCTGGAAGACCGACGTGCACCGAACGGCCGGCGTCGATCTCGCTGGTATATTCACTCCACGTCCCGTCCTGGGCCGTGTATTCCGTTCGGGCCGCAGCGTCGTACGATTCGCTCAGCGGCGTCGCCGGGTCGTCCCAAGCGGCGTAGTCGACCAGCCCTTGGGCAATATCGCTGCGATACGTGGCACCGTCCTCGGTCAGCATGAAATCGGCCAGGCAGTCCCACTCGGCCCGATCGGTTTCATCGACGGTGCCGTTGCGGTTGCGGTCCCAAGAGCCGTAGGTCAAGCCCATGCCCTGGCCGGCTCGATGGTGTTCCCAAGAGGCCACGATGCTGTGCGTCGCCCGATCGGGATAGGCGCCGTTTCGGCCGTAATCGTCCTCGACCGTTGCGTCCATGTGGTCGCTGTCCCAATAGGTCGAATTGCCGTCGTGGAACGTGTAGAGATTGCTCTTGCCCCAGTACGTGTCCCAGTGGGCAAACATCATGCCGCCCACCGCCGGCGAGCATCCTTGCCACCAGAGATATTCGGGCAACGTGCCGGGAAGAAGGACCGCGCTGTCCCAACCGGACGGCAAATTCGATGGATCGACGAATTTCATCGTCCAATTCGCGTCCGTGGGCTCCGATTCGCACAAGAACTCGACGCCGGAGCCCAGACGGATGTCGGCCGCGACCGGGCGGGCAGCCGCCAACAAGAGCAAAAGGGCCGCGCACCCAAACGACCACCCCGCACGAATTCTGCTTGACCTGCTCATCGGCGCTCCCTTCCGTATTGCCCACGATGCCACCCAACGGCCCAAATTCTGGGCCGGTTCCCATTATACCATGGCCAATCACAAACCAGTAATCATCGGATTACGAGGGCGTGGCCAGACAAAGAACGCGTTGCCAACGGGGGGCATGGTCTCGTGGCGACGCGAATTTGGCCCAGCGAGAGCCCGGGCCGGGCGAGCCGTGGCGAGCGTGGGCAGTCGCCGACGCGGCCGCCGAGTTGCCTCAGGGCGTGGATTTGTCGTGCATGGCGACCTTCGGCTCGTCGAACCGCAGGCTTTCGACCATCTGCCGATCCATCTGGCCGAGCCGCTCGGCCAGCGGACCCTCGACGGTGAACGTGAACGTCACCTGGCGGCCGTGCTCGTCGGCAACCAGGTAATAGTGCCACTCGATCGGCAGGCTCGAAACGGTGCCCCGCACCACCGCGTTCAATACGCGGTAGTCCTGATCGTTGGCCTTTTGGCCGGCCGAGACGAACTCGCCGAAATTCTCGCCGAGCGCTTCCTTGATATCCTTCTGGAATTGTTCGAGCGTCGCCTGCTTGCCCGGCTCGACCGGCGACAAGGCCGCCACGTTGCACTGGGCGACCAAGTCGCCCCGATCGATCAGCCGCAAGAAAGCCAGCTCCCGGTCGCTGCCGGTCAGGAACCAACGCCGATCGTGTTGGAACCTCCACCCGCCCTGGTCCGGCGCATAGACGAGCTGCGTCAATCGGCCGTTGGGCTTCAGCGGGAGATCGGCCAGCGCGGCGTCCGTGAGCTGCTCGGCCTCGTCGCGCGGCTTGATCTGCATCCGCAGCCGGGCGACGACGTCGAAGCCCGGGGCGACGGGACCGACCTCGCGGTTTTCGCGTACCAACAGGCCGAACCAGTCGACGCGCCGCGTCTTCCGGCCGAAGCGATATTTCCCCTTGACTTCAATCTCCGTCGGCACGCCGTTGATCGCCCCGTTGATCCGGCCCGACATCTCGATCATAGCCGAGTCGTCGTCGACCGAGGCGAGTTTGCTGGTGATCGTGTTTTTCGCAATCCGGTCGAGGCCAAACGCCGCGATGATCAACTCGTCGGCGTGGGTCCACGTGCCACCCTGGGCAACCGGGCGCCCGGGCAGAAAACGGTCGACCAGCAGGCTGTTGGCCAACAGATCGACCAAGTCGAGTTCGTCTCGGGTGAGCTCTCCGTGCGGCGAAAAGAGCGTGACCTTCGCGCCGTCGATCTCGACGCCCATCAGCTTTCGCTGGCCGCGGAGCCTCGGCTCGAGGTTGCCCTCGGCCACGTCAAGTCGCGCTTCGGCCTGATCGTAATGGCGGATCGAACGGAGCGGGCCCTTTCCGTCGTCGGGCGTTTCCAAGGTCCGCTCGTCGTAAACGACCGTGGCACGGACGTCCATCTTCGACTGCTCGACCTTGGCCTCGCCGGGCGATTTCAACTTGCCTTGAACCTCGAGCACGACCGCCACCCGATCGACGTCGCCCGGCCCGCGAGCACTCTCGAACGTGTAGGATCTCTTGGACGCCTTCGACGCGACCGGATCGCCGGCCGCCCACGCTTGTGGCGGGCCGGCGGACCACAAGACACAAATCGCGGTGGCAACCAACAGCAGGCGGATGCATTTCGACATGGCTATATCCCTAGGTCTTTCAGTGGTCGTTTAGTCTCCGGCCAGGCTTGGATCCACCATTGGGCCATCACGCGTACGTTGGTGGGCAAGCCCCCACCGCTAGATTTGGTGGCCGATCCCCTCCGGTCCGCGACCGCCGGCAAACGCGTCATGGCAGACCGTAGTCGGTTGATCGGCCGGTGGCATGCCACAAGTTCAAGGGAATGGAACGAAATCTCCGGTGATAGCGGCAATGCGGCCGGAACATGAACGGCCGGAAATCCAGAGAAACTTATCCATTTTGCCACGCGGCAACGAACGACGGCGACCAAGACCCCGTTGGGGTAGTCCGAGTGGCTAGTGATCGGCAGACTTTGGGCACACCAGCTCCATGGTGGGGGTGCCGTAATAATCAGTTTTGGGCGAAGATTTCTGTAACGTTTCGAAATCCGCGACATCTACTTGAGTAGACACGTTGGCAAGGGCGAAATCGGGCCAGAAAAATCGGACGCGATTTGCAGGAAGTTGCGAACTTCCGTCCGATCAAAGGGCACTTTACTTTCGTAGTGAAAGGAAGTGAGCTTCCCGAATGAGCCCGATGAGACCCCCCTCCGAGAGGAGGATTTTTACCTGAAATATTTTTAACAGGCAATTCTGTCAAAAATAACCCTTCGGGGATGGAATACGAGTCATCCAAGCAGCAAAAAAAGGAATCTCCTCCATCGACCCACAACCCGAATCAAGGCGTTTGCCGCCGAGGCATCCACTTCTTTCGGACGCGTGGGCAGGAGTCAGGCGATGCATACCGATTATGTGAACCCGGCAATTCGGCAGTTGCGAGACCAGCAGGTTCGTTTCGCGCCTCGCGAGAAGAAGATCGAGCAGGTCAATCTGGCCGAACGATTGTACGAGGAACTCGAACCCAAACGAACGTACAGCTACGAGTATCTTTGCTTCCGAATTACGAACTATCGTCCCGAGTCCTATCCCGATCTCCGCCTCACCGGCAAGGAGGCTCGCCACGACTTGCAGCGTTTTGTCGAGGACGTTTCGGACGCGGCCAATGTGCCGAGCAACGGGGCCGGCGAGGCCGTGTTGACGATCGATGAACTCAGCAAAAAGTTCAACGTCTCGACTAAAACCGTCTCGCGCTGGCGGCGCCAGGGACTGATCAGCCGCCGCTTCGTCTTCGGGGGTCGCAAGCGGGTCGGCTTCCTCCAGAGTTCCGTGGAGCGTTTTGTCAAGAAAAACGAGGATCGCGTGCGTCGAGGGGCCCGATTCAGCCAGCTCACCGACGAAGAACGAGACACGATCATCGGCCGCGCTCGACGGCTGGCACGCGCCGGGGGCTGTGCGGCCGACGTGACCAAGCGGCTGTCTCGGACGACCGGCCGTAGCGTCGAGACGATTCGCTACACGCTCAAGCAATTCGACCGCGACCATCCTAATCTGGCCATCTTCCCCCACCTCAATGGCCCTCTGCAAGGAGAGGCCAAACAGAAAATCTACCAGCACTACCGGCGAGGTGAGTCGGTCGAGGTGCTGGCCAAGCGGTTTTGCCGGACGAAGACCAGCGTCTATCGCATCATCGGCGAAATGAGAGCCCATCGGATCGCCACGTTGCCCTTGGATTACATCGACAACGAGCAATTCGCGCGAATCCGAACCGAAGCTGCCGAAAAATCGATTCTTGGCCCCATGCCCAAGAACGATCAGGTGGTTCGCAAAGCACGCTTGCCCAGCGGATTGCCATCCTATCTGGCCAGCTTATACCAGGTGCCTCTGCTGAACCGTGAACAGGAAGGCCATTTGTTCCGCAAGATGAATTACCTGAAATACAAAGCCAGCAAGCTGCGAAACCAGCTCGATCCCTCGCGACCGCGCGCCGCGCTGATGGAGCAGATCGAGAAGCTTCACGATCAGTCGGTTGCCGTCAAGAACGAGATTATCCGTGCTAATCTGCGGTTGGTGGTCTCGATTGCCAAAAGGCACGTCGGGCCGGCCGAAAATTTCTTCGAATTGGTCAGCGACGGCAACATCTCGCTCATTCGAGCCGTCGAAAAGTTCGACTTCGCCCGAGGCAATAAGTTCAGCACCTATGCCAGCTGGGCCATCATGAAGAACTTTGCCCGAACCATCCCCGACGAACATCGTCGTCGCGACCGGTTCCGGACGAGCCAGAGCGAGATGTTTGCCGCGACAGAGGACGCTCGCAGCGACCAGCACGAGCAAGAGTCGGCCCATTTGCGGCGTCAAAATCAAGTGGAGAAGATCCTCGAACGGCTTGACGAACGGGAACAGCAGATCATCGTGACCCGATTCGGACTCAGCCAAGGCAAGGAACCCAAGACGCTCAAACAGGTCGGCGCCGAGTTGGGAGTGACGAAGGAGCGGATCCGCCAGATCGAGGCTCGCGCGTTGAACAAGTTGCGCCGAGCGGCACAGGAAGAGAAAATCGAGATCCCGGGCCTCAACTGACTCGCCCGGCTCTCGGTGGAATATCCCTTGCACCCACCTAAGTGCGGGGACCGGCCTCCTCTGCCACAAACACCCTGTCCTAGCCCGGGTTTCTCACCACGGTCAAGCCAATCGCTGACTGGTCCAAGAATACAAAGGGATACGGACCACACACCGCTTGGGAACATTCGCATAGTGATAGGTCCGACAACGTTACTGTCCCTGGCCGCATCTTACCCAGACCCCGCACACCCAACTCGTCTGACGGCCCAGCCTTACTCGCACTGAAGAAATTAAGGATACCCAGAAGGGTCAGGGTGTCTTCGTCAAGTGGCCCCGGGGGCATGGGCGCCCTGGGAATCGCACGGCCGGTCCGTGAATCGAGGGTCAATTTCCGGGGTCCGCCCAGTCGATGAATATTTTCCCCCTATCCCCCTTGCATGGCCTGGGCGGTTGATTATATTAAGTGATTCGCGTATTGGGCGTGAGAGTGGCTAGCGTAGCTCAACCGGCAGAGCAGCTGATTTGTAATCAGCAGGTTGTGGGTTCAAGTCCCTCCGCTAGC
>JAFGIR010000100.1 GCA_016929515.1 Pirellulales bacterium
CGCGATGGACGCCATCATCCACAAATCACACGATAAAACAAGGCATTTGGCCACGTTATGCCGGAAAACACTTCACGGATGCAGGTACGAGTTGGCGACTCGCGTGCCGTTGATCATTTCCGTTCCAGGCCAGGCGCGCACGGGCACGAAGACCGACGCGCTCGTCGAGCTGGTGGACGTTTATCCCACGCTGGTCGACGTATGCGGGCTGAAGACCCCGGCCAGCCTGGAAGGCGAGAGTCTCGAACCGATTTTGAACGACCCGACTCAACCGGGAAAGCAAGCCGTTTTCAGCCAGTATCCGCGTGCCCGAAAAGCAAATCGCCACCATGGTCACGGCCAGATCATGGGTTACGCGGTCCGAACCGACCGTTTTCGCTACGTCGAGTGGCGGGAATGGAAAACCGACAAGATCGTCGCGCGTGAACTGTACGATCATGATAAGGATCCGATGGAAACTCGCAATGTCGTGGAGGCGCCCGACTTTTCGAAAGACATATCACGTCTGTCGAAATTACTTGAACAAAGTACGCGAAGACATTCCATGGGGCCAGATATTCCCACCAACACGCTTCCCTGAACGAGATACTCCGATGCAATCTTCATTTCCCCACAGTCGAGAACAACTCTCATCCATACGAATTTCGTCGAGACACGGATATTCCGCGTTTCTGCTCATTGGCTTGGCCGCGGTCTTGGCAATCCATGCCCCGGCATGTATCGCGTATGCCGAGGATGTCCGGACGCCGAACATCGTGTTCATCCTCGCCGACGATCTCGCTGTTACGGCCAGAAGCGGATCCACACGTCCAATCTAGATCGAATGGCCAAGGAAGGCACGACGGCGTCAGTGTCCTGCCCACGCTTCTTGGCCAGGAACAGAAATCACTAAGCGACTGCTACCTGTATTGGGAGATTTTGAACCGAAGCTTTCACCAGGCGGTCCACTGGCGAAACTGGAAGGAGATCCGATCCAAACGGGCAAGCCTCTGCGACTGTACGATCTGGCCCGCGACGTGAGCGAGTCGCACAACGTTACGTCGTAACATCTCGACGTAGTTCATCAAATCGAGGCCTATCTGAAAACAGCGCGGACCGAGTCGGAATGCTGGCCCGTCAAAGCGAAAAAGAATGTCACTGACTTTGGTAAAGCCGGCAAGATCACCTCTTGACAGACCTACCACATCAGTGTTATCTACTCCTAGAACATATAATGCCAGAGAACCCGTGACATGATCACTACTTGGATGCGAGTTGCGCCAGTCGTGCTGGTTTTCCTCTGTACGGGAGCGTCGCTTGCCGACGAGGACTTCCGTCTGATGACCGAGGACACGGCGTTGGTGATGCGTCATTCGGGCGGGCGTATCGGCTGTGTTCGATTCGGTCCGGCCGATTCGTCGTGGAATTGGATTCGCGGAGTTGAGCACTTCGAGCCGGTACTACCGCGGATCGTCGGTAACCAGCGTCAACCTATCGCATGGCAATTGGCGAGCGTTCGGCGAGACCGCGATGATACGGGCGAGACGGTGACGGCCCTGTTCTCAGCCGACTCGCCTTCACTTCAACTCCGCGTTGTTTGGAAAGCGTACCCTGGGCCGGGACCGATCGAACAGACGCTTGCCCTGGTCAATTCCTCGCCGGAGAACGTCACCGTCGGCGCCATGCCCAGCTTGTCGTGGCGGTTGCAAGCCGCTCCCGATGCGGACCTGGTGCATCAATGGGTCGAAAAAGGCGCCAGCAAGCCGCCTAAGGCAGGCACGCATTTCACTCCCATTGGCGCTAACTTCCGCCATCGCGGCGTATCATCACCACAAGCGAATAAAAAAAATAGCGGCGAAGCCATCCCCTGGCAGTGCGTGCATGACCGCGTCCACCGTCACGGCTGGTACACCGCGATTGCCTCCAGCGCGCACGTCGCCCAGCAGGTCAAGGCGATCGACGGCCAGACGCTCCGCGTAACTCTCGGCTTCGACGAAAAAGTATCGCCTTTCACCACCGTCGTGCGTCCTGGCGGGCGAGTATCGTTTCCTCCCGTGCTCTTAGGTTGCTATCAAGGCAGCATTGACGACGGCTGCAACCGTTTCCACCGCTGGGCCGAGCGATGGTATCTGCCCTCGACGAGCGACAACCGCCTGCCGCTTGTGAATTACAATAGTTGGGGTCGTGAATACGATATCGACGAGGATATTTGTCGAAAAATGATCGACGACGCCGCGGCCATGGGCTTCGAGATGTTTCACATCGATGCGGGCTGGTTTCGAGCCGTTGGCGATTGGCGGCCCGATCCCAAGAAATTCCCGCATGGCATGCGTTCCGTGTCTGACTACGCTCATGGAAAAGGCCTGAAGTTCGGCCTCTGGGTCGCCTGGACGCAAGGCGGGAAGGTTGCGGGCGGAGGCCCGAATGTCCTGAGCGTCGTCGAGCCAAAAATGCGCAGCTGGTTTCCCCCGGAAGCGCTGACGTCGAAGAAACCCAAGCCGATTTGGCGAGGAGTTCCCTGTTGTCTCGGATCGCCCGCGGCCCGACAATGGTGCCTCGAACAATTGCGGGAAATCATCCGTCGGGACAAGCTCGACATGCTCGAGCACGACCAGACGATGATCATTTCAAAATGCACAAGCGGCAATCACGATCACACGTCCTCCCAGGTCGACGCCGGGCGGAGCGCCGCCGAGGGCTACTATGAAATTCACGACACGCTTCGCGGCGAGTTTCCGGACCTGTTGTTGGAAAACTGCGTCGGCGGCGGCTGCACGGTTGATTTCGGCATCATGCGGCGGTGCCATTTCGTCGACATCGTCGAGTCCTACGATCCCCTGTCCAATCGGAAGGCGTTTTATGACGCCAGTTTTCCACTCCCCCCGCGATCGCTTGAAGTCTACGTCGCCGACAAACGGTCCGTGGCCACCGTCGAGACTTTCGTCAATATGCTGCGTAGCGGGATGCTCGGTTGGTGTACGCTCATGATCGACACGACCCGATGGAATTCCGAGGAACGCAAGGCCGCCCGCCGGCAAATCGAAATCTACAAACGACACTTGCGCCCGTTGATCCGCGAAGGGAATTTCTATCATGTCTCTTCCAGGCCGACCGAAAACGGGTGGGACGCCTTTCAATATCACGATCCGAAACAAGGCACGGGAGCGGTCTTGGTGTTTCGCGCGAAATCGCCCTCCGCCCAAGAAGTTTTCAAGCTCGACGGTTTGAAACCGGACGCCGTCTACACGCTACGTTTCGAGGATTACGGCGTTTCCAAAACCGTCGCTACGGGACGCTCACTTATGCAACGCGGCCTGTTCATTCATTTGCCGTCCCAAGAGACGTCGCAAGTAGTCTATCTTGAAGAACAACGGCAACAGTCGCCTGGGCAACAGCAGAGAAAGAGCAAGGGCAACAGCGTGTAAAAAGCTGAAAAGAATGCAATACTCCAATCTCTCTACACGGGAGAACATGGAAATGTATCAGAGTGACCCTCCCCGTAAAAGACTCAGATCGAAGCATTCTCTTTGCGGCGTTTCTTCGAAATGGCTGGGAGACAAGGACTTAGTGGGTTTGCGTCCCTTTTGACGAGTGCGGATCGAAGGGAACCAGTTGCGAAAAGCAGAGCTTCGGGTTCCGAATACACCGCCGTAAGCGTTCGGTCAAACACACCCTTGGCGCGGGTGGTATCCTGAGGGCTGGAAGGAAACCATGCGCTCGGTGCTCGCTGCCACCGTAGGGCAATGGTAGAAAGGAGTCCTGGCCGCGATCGACGGTGTACAAAAAGATTGCCAACTGTGATTTTCAGCCTTGATTTTGCGATGATAACGCCCATGCGAGCGATTTTCA
>JAFGIR010000101.1 GCA_016929515.1 Pirellulales bacterium
AAGCGTGCCCTGTCTTCGCCCCTCGCAAGAGGACAATACTACGGTGTGCAGTTCGATGGCCTTATCTTGCCGAAGCCGGTCGCTTGGCACGTTTTCGAGGCTGGCCAGGGCGCTTGGGGGATGATTTCGTGGCCGCCTTCCGGGCGATCTTCAACACGGCCGCGACCGCCGCCAGATAATCGTCCAGCGTCTCGACCCATCGCGCCAGACACGTCCGCCCTGCCGGCGCGATTTTGTAGAGCCGCTTGGCATGGCCCGTGCCTGGCGTGTCCCAGGACGAGACGACCAAACCCTTGGCGTCCATGCTCTTGAGCGTCTTGTAGACGCCCGACACGTCCGGCTTGTGTTCGGCGAAATTGGGCATCTGGCCGATCCGTTCGGCAATCCGGTAGCCGTGCGCCGGTTGCTCGGACAGCACCGCCAGGATGGCCGGCTGGATCAGCTTGTCCAACGTGACGCCCGAACACGGGCAGTTGAGAAAACTGACCATTAGACATACCCCATTACTGGAGCTACTCCAATATGCAAACACTACAGAATATGCCAGTTGGCAAGTTCGCTGTCAAGAGACCAACGTCACGAAACCCCATTTTGGGGAAAATCCGCGAAGGCGATTCCCCCAGAGGCGATGGCCAGCACACGGAAGGTGCCCGGCGGATTGGGTTTGACGATGCCTTCCGGGCTGTTCGGAGTCATCGGGCCGACCACGGCCAGAACGGCCCAGCGTGGAGCGGCGAGAATCCGGGTGGGCGCGGGACCGTGCCCGTCATACTCGACTTGCCACCGCTCGATCTGTGGCCGAGGCAAGCCCGTCCATTGGGCCAGCCGGCCGGCTCGCTCGTCCTGGAGATCGAGCACGACTACCATGGGATCATCCATACCGTCCACCTTGGCCTTCTCGTAGGCGAACTCGATCCGTTCCTGGTTTAACAGCAGCAACCGGCAACGTTGTTCGACGCCAGGCACTTGCGGACGGTCGTCTTGCCCGTGCAAGACGCACCCAACAGCCAGTAGACGTGACGTTTGTCGGCAAGTTGCTCGGCGACCGCCTTCAACAGACTCCGATCTACGGAGAACGGCGTTGCATGTTCCATGTTGGGTTTCATCGTCCAAGGGGCGTCTTTTTGAACGGGATTTCGCACGAAGAACTGGGCATGATATGAGCGGGCCAAGCAATCGTCAAGCTGCTGTGAGGCATTATGTGACAATCGGCAGTTATTTACTGCAAGGTGGGTGAAATGGAAACCGAACTTGTTTGCGGCTGCTCGGAGGCCAAGCGGGCCTGCCAGCCGCCGCCGAGGGCTTTGTAGATCGAGACGAGATGGATGCCGATCAGGCCGCGACTTTCGGCCAGCGTGTCTTGCTGCTGGACGAGTACGCGCTCGGAATCCAATAGCGATTGGTAATAGACCGTTCCTTTTTCATATTGCTGCGTGGCGATTTCGACCGACTTGGCGGCGGCGCGAGTGCCTGTGTCCAGCGATCGCACACGGTCTTGTTCTCGCAAGTAACTGACAATACCGTTTTCGACTTCCTCGTTTGCTTTTAACACTACGTCGCGGTACGTGATAATGGCCTGCTGGAACCGCGCGTTCTGGGCCGCCACGTTGTTCTTGATCCGGCCGTAGTTCAAGATGTTCCATTGAAAACCAGGGCCGATCTTTCCGACCAGACTATTGGAGTTGAAGAGTTGGCTAAACTGCTCGGCCTGCACACCAATCGAGCCGGTGATGGCGATGTGTGGGTAGAACTCGGACTCGGCGATTCCGATTTTCGCCGATTGTGCGGCAGCCTCGCGTTCGGCGCGGCGAACGTCCGGGCGACGGCGCAACAATTCGGCGGGAATGCCGACAATGACCTCTGGCGAGGGCACCGGAATCGTGCTGGGCGATTTGACCATCTCGGCAATCGCATGAGGCGGTTCGCCAAGCAGGATGCACAGACGGTTTTGCGTCTTGCGGTGGCCGGTTGCCAGAACCGGAACCAGCGATTCAGTGCCCGCCAGGTTTGCGATCGCCTGTTGAACGTCAAGGTCGGTGACGAAGCCGGCCTGCGCCCGCAAGGTGACGATTCTGAGTGTGTTCGTTTGGAGTTCGATGTTTTTCTTCGCCAACTCAAGACGTTCTTCGTAGGCTCGCATCTGAATATAGTTGGCGGCCACTTCGGCTTGTAGTAGCACGAGAACGTCGTCATAACCGGCCACTCGGGCATCGAGCGTGGAGTCGGCCGCCTCGATGGCCCGGCGGAAGCGCCCCCAAAAATCCAATTCCCACGCGGCGTCGAAGCTCACTGACGAATTGTCGTAGAAATGCTTCATTGAAGGGAATGAATTGTACGGAAAGGCGTTGCCGCTCATCGCATTGCGGGAATAGCCGCCCGTCATCTCTTGTTTTTGCGGAAACAGATTGCCCACGGCTACGCCGCGCTCGGATCGGGCTTCCATGATGCGCAGACCGGCGGCTTTGAGCGTAAGGTTCTGCTCCGAGGCTGTTGCGATCAGGCGATCGAGCGTCGGATCGTTGAATGTCGTCCACCACTGGGCATTGGCAGCCCCCAGGGTTTTCAGCCGTGGATCGGCAGAGTCGATCCAGGCGTCCGACACCTGGGCCGAGGGCGTACAGTAGTTAGGCCCCACCTTGAAGCCGTTGTGAATCCACTCTTTAGGACCAGTGCATCCTGCTGCGAAAACTGACAGCAACAGCAAGGCACCAAGGTGAACCTTCGGCAGCGGCAGCAAACATTGCGAATGAACGTCCATAGTCGCACCTCCTTGTGCGGCATAGATTTGCGTACTATTCAGAAAGACGAATGGATCGGCTTTCACCCCTCGCTAGACCTACTTCAGCCGCTAAACTCACCACAATCATTTTTGTTCATTCGGTAGAAAAAGATTGCCGAATTAGAAAATGCCGACAACTGCGTCTTGAATATCGACACAAGTGTCGCTATAATTCCAGAGCAGGTCAAGAGAGGATTCTTTGTACCCGTCACTGCCGAAAGCGATACGCCGCGTGCTTACCCTGTGGGGAGGCACTGTTGCCTTGCTCGGCAGGCACACCGGTTCAGGAAGGAAAATGCAATGCCTAGATTGAGCAAAGCCCGCAAGGAACTGTTGACCACGATGATGAGGGAGACAATCTACGAGGCAGCCGCTTCGGTGTTGGATGAGCATGGGCTGAACGGGGTCACAATGGACCGCGTGGCGAAGGCCGCAAACGTCGCTCGTAGCAGTCTCTACGATTACTTTCGAGACAAAGACGAATTGGTTCAGTTTATCGCCAGGCGAATCACTGAGCCGATTCATCAGGCAATCGCGGAAATAATGCAGTCCGACCAGTCGGCAACGGAAAAACTTGCGTCGATTTACCGGACGGTTTTGACCAACCTTGGCAAGCACCAGAGTCTTATGGGATTGTTGGCTCGCAGCGAGGATGTCCGCGATGCAGTCGATTCATACAAAAGAAAGGCGCGGGCGAGCAGTGTTGTGATCGGGCTTTTTGCGAAGGTCTTCGAGCAAGGGATCAACGAGGGAAAGTTCCGGCGAGCGGACCCCGTGATGCTCGCGCGGATGTTTATCGGTTGCGGCGGCGCATTGGCCGACATGCAGTTGGATGCCGGCGCGTGCAATGACGCCGACCAGATCGAGCAGCATGTCAAAATGCAGGTGGGCTTGTTCTTGCACGGCATTTCCACGGACGACGGCAAGGATGCCTTCGCATAGCATGAAAGGATCGGATCATGGCTCGCAAAGCAGCTTTGTTCATCGTTCTGTTAGCGGCGATCGGCGGCGGAGTTGCTTGGGCAATGGGCGTGTTTCGGCAGCCCGCCGCCAAGGGCACGTTGACGCTCTATGGCAACGTGGACATCCGCCAGGTGAATCTGAGTTTCCGAGTCACCGGGCGAATTGCGGCCATGCACTTCGAGGAAGGCGACCAGATCAAGGCCGGAGATGTCGTGGCAACGCTCGACACGGTGCCGTTCCAGGACGACGTTCGTCTGGCGACGGCCAAGGTGGAGCAAGCGGCGGCGGCACTCGCCAAGTTCGAGAAAGGCAGTCGGCCGCAAGAGATCGCCGTGGCGAAGGCAACCGTGGCCGCGCGCGAGGCCGAACTTGCGCTGGCCGATAAGGATGTCGAGCGAGGCACGCCGCTTCTGCCTCATGGGGCAATCGCTCGGTCGCAACTCGATCAGTTCGAGTCGCGCAGGGCACAGGCGGCGGCCAATCTGGCATCCGCACGCGAATCGCTGTCGTTGGCAATGGATGGTTTTCGTGAAGAGGACATCAATGCGGCCCGCGCGGCGTTGCGGGTCGCCGAAGCCGATCTGGCCAAGGCACAGACGCATCTGTCGGACTCGCGGCTCATTGCGCCCTCGGATGGCGTCGTCTTGACGCGGGTCGTGGAACCCGGCGCGATGGTCGGCACCGGCCAGACCGTGGTCGCGCT
>JAFGIR010000102.1 GCA_016929515.1 Pirellulales bacterium
CCATGGATGCCCGCCACGCACCCGACGCACGGCCTCGACGAGCATGGGCCCGATGAAAACCGACCAAGGAAAGAAGCCGACGAAGACCGTTAGGAGGTGATAGAACCACGGGCCTGAATGGCCCTGAATCGGCTTAACGGCCGGTCCCATGTTCATGGCCATGAATCCTTCGAGCCAACGGCCCTCGGTCCGCAGCCCGACCAACACGTACCACGGCAAGGCAATCACGCCGACTGCGAGCAGTGCCGTCAACGGTCGGAGCCGCCAGCCGGCACGAAACATGCGTGGCGGCGTGAAACGTCGCCACCACGCGAGCACTGGATGAAGGCCAATCACGCTACGCAGGAGCCACCAGGGTACGATCATTCGCAACGCGCTCACTTGGTCGGCAAGCCACCTGCCCGATCGCGAAATTCCTCGCATGATCGGCCCATCGGCTTGTGTTTTCATGTCGAGTCGGTCAACCATGAGTAGAAACAGGCCCAATGCGCCGATTGGCATGATCAAGCCCACGGGGCCCTTGGCCAATACGGCCATGGCGATCAAGGCATACATCAAAACAAAGGCCGGCCAACGGCGTGGCAGAAATTGACTCCATTCCTCCAAACGTTTGTCCTGTCGGCGTTTTGTCTGCCATGCCGGCGCGGTGGCGACGAACGTCAAGACGGCCGCCGTGATGGCGAACGTCAGGGCCGAATCGACAGTGGCTGCCCGAGCCGAAATTGTGAAAATGATTGATGTCGAAACGATCACACCGGCCCAGAAACCGACCTCCGCGCGGAACAGCAGCCGGCCCAAGTGATAGGTGGCCAGCGCCGTGCCAATACCGAAGACCGCCGAATGGAACCGGACCGCCAATTCCGTGGCGCCAAAAAGCTCCGTGCCCAACATCATCAACCAAAACATCAGCGGCGGCTTGTCGGGGAACATCTGACCATTGAACCACGGCACGACCAGATCGCCACGTTCGACCATTTCCCGGGCACACGTTGCGTAGAGTGCTTCGTCCATGTCGAACAGCGCCGCGCTGCCCAAGTTCGTGAAGAAGATCACCAACCCGATGAGCACGATCACAGCTTGGTGGGTGAGCGACGATTTCAACGCGACGATTTCGACCGGCGGCTCGACCGGTGGAGACCATGCGGCCAACCGTTTGCCGAGGCGGCCAGACCGGGTGCGGCTCGAGAGTTTCTGTTCCATCAGAAGTCTTTCTGCGTCGTCTTGGGCACGCGAGTCATCGGATCGCGTCGACTCAATGAATTGCTGTAACGACCACGGTTCCACGCAACCTACACACTCCCCAGAGTGACGGTCGACTCTATCAAACACCCCCAAGCTGGGCAAGATCAGTTATCCCATTGGTCCACGAACCCTCCAGATTGCTGCTATTTCCCCATTAGCGGGTCTTCGCTATGATCCGGTGCCAGGAGAAAAAAACAACACCGACTGCGGATTTACGGCAGATGAGTAGCGATCTGTTAACGCCCAACGACGTTCGAGGAGGTTTGGCTTGTCCGAACCGGTCGCTCGCGCGCGGCTGGTTGCTCTTCGGGCTGCTGGTGCTGGCCGGATTTGCCTCGCTGGCGGTCGATCGTCCGGTGTCGCATTGGTGCCAAATGGGCCATATGCCGGGCGATTTGCAGGCACCGATCGATTGGTCCGAGGTTTTTGGCCACGGCGTCGGCGTGGCAATTCTGTTGCTGGTTGTGTGGACGCTCGACCCGGCACGACGCTGGGCCGTCGCGCGGCTGGCCGCGGTGGCCTATGGCGCCGGGCTGACAGCCGATCTGGTCAAACTGATCATTGCCCGCACGCGACCCCGTGCCTTCGACTTTGAACAAGGCATCGTGGAGTCGTTTGGCCGGTTGTTTCCGATGGGTGCCGGTGGGAGCGACCTACAGAGTATTCCATCGGCTCACGTGGCGACAGCCATGGGCCTGGCGTTGGGATTGACGTGGCTTTATCCGCGGGGCCGGTGGTTGTTTCTCGTCTTGGTGGCGATGGTGGCCACCCAGCGAGTAAGCCATGGCGCCCATTTCTTTAGCGATACGTTTTTCGGCGCGGCGGTCGGCTGCCTGGTGGCAATCCTGTTGTTCGACGTTGGCCCGGTGTCGCGGTGGTTCGATCGGAAGGAAGCCGAGTGGCGCAAGGTCGCATCACAGGCGTAGGCCGGGCATCGCCCGTCCATAACTCTGATTCTACTACTTCTGCAACCGTTTCACGTAAACGTAATAGGCCCCGCAGAGTTCCTTGCCATGCTTGTTGTAGAACCATGTCTCGATGGTCGTGCGGCCCTTGGGCATCGTGACGGTGAACGTGGCCTCGTGGTCGGTCGGGCTGACCTCCTTTTCAAGATCATGCTCACCCACGCGGAGCCGTGCCTTGGCGATCGGTAGCGCCTTGCCGGGGCCGAAAAAGCAATCCTCGCCCTGGTGTGGCGGCGTGCTCTTGGTCATCGGCACGGAAACCTCGCGCGGCCAGCGGCACAGGGCCAACTCGTACCGGCCCGGCTGTGCGACCTCGACGTGCCAAAGGCCGTTGATTTTGGACCCGCGGCGAACCTGGCCCATCTGATCGAGGAACACGTCGGCCCATTCGCATGCGCAGAGCCGCGTTGGGTTTTGTTGATCGGACCCGATGACCGACGGTTGAAATGTGCCAAGCGTCGGCTCGATCTCGGCCCACCATGCGTCGTAGTGTTTTTGCAGCCGCTTGGCGATTTCTGGATGCTCCTCGATGACGTTTTTGTCCTGGTGCGGATCGCTTGCCAGATCGTATAATTCCTTGCCCCGCAAGAGCCGCCATTTGCGCCACATGACGGTCGCGTCGTCCTTCTGGGGACGGGCGACGGTCTTTCGGATCGGCATCCGGCTGAACTGCACGACCAGCGTCCGGTCGGGCAACGACTTGGCTTCTTCGCCGCGCAACAGCCCGGCCAGACTCGTGCCGTCGAACTTGGCCCCGGGCGGGGTTTTCAAACCGCACAACTCGATCAACGTGGGCAGCAAGTCTTGGCATTCGGTCAACTGGTCAACGTCGCGACCACCGCCGATCCCGCCGGAGAGCCAACGGACGAAGCACGGCACGCGGTGGCCGCCTTCCCAGAGTTGCACCTTGTGCCCTCGCATGCCGGCGTTGTAGAACGGTACGCCGGCCGTGCCGCCGTTGTCGCTCATGAAAACAAGAATCGTGTTGTCGCGAAGGCCCGTCTCTTCGAGCACTTTTTCCAACCGGCCCAGGTTGTCGTCGATGTTGGCGATCATGCCGAAGTATCGGGCGAGCCGTTCGCGCTGCTGCTCGTTCATCTTCTGGTCGGCCAGCATTTGCTCATAGCGTTTTCGATAGCGCTTGGGTACCAACAGCGGTCCGTGCGGCGCGTTCGTCGGAAGATAGGCGAAGAAAGGTTCGCCCTTGTCGCCGCGCTGCTTGATCCAGTCGAGGGCATTGTCAAAAAACACGTCGGTGCAATAGCCGTCGACCCGGCGCGGCTGATCGTCGAAACGATATCGATCGTTGAAGTAGTCGTTGTTCCACTCATCGGCGGCCGAGCCGATGTAGGAAGAGCGGAAACAGACCGTGTCCTGGAACCCGCGATCTTTCGGCCGATAGGGATATGCGTCGCCCAGGTGCCACTTGCCGAACATGCCCGTCCGATAACCCGAAGCAGCAAAAATGTCAGCCATGGTGGGCAGATCGCGGCGCAGGAGGGTCCGGCCGCTGCTGACGTTCATCGCTCCAGTGCGCAATGCGTCGACGCCGGTCATCAATTCGGCGCGGGTCGGCGTGCACATCGGCTCGACGTGAAAATCCGTGAAGCGAACACTCTCGCCGTGCAACTTGTCGAGATGAGGGGTCTTCAACACGGGGTTGCCGTGGGACGACAGATCGCCGTAGCCCTGGTCGTCGGTCAACAGGACGATGACGTTGGGGCGCGTGGCAGGCTCGGCGCAGCGGCCCATGTCGCACCAGCCAAGCAGTGTCGCCAAGCAAACAACGAGGGGAAGCGCTCGGCGGGTACCACAAGGTGTTGGCCTAAGCATGGTTTCACTCCTTCTGTTGATCGCGGTGCGACTGTTGGCCGCGCGGGGGGCGAAGTAAGGCAGGGGGGGTAATTCCCACAGTCTATCACGGCGGCTCGGCCGGATCAAGAAGCGGCCCGGAGGTTGAGGAGGATTGCAGAGTTGGTGCACTGTGTGAGACTGCTGACGAGATCCTTCGCCGCGCTCAGGATGACCGGACTCATGTCATTCTGAGCGTAACGGAGAATCTCCGTGGCGAAGAATATCGGTGGCACACGCCGGTGAACCGTGCGGCCTACAAAAGGCTTTCCAACAACAGCCGGATTTTGCGCATTTCGGCGGCTTGATCCAGATCGGCCATGGGCTCGATGTCGACGCTCAGCGCGCGGCTGTAATGCTGCTTCTCCAGTCGGGAGACCAACCGGCCGTATTCCACCTCGCCTTGGCCCACGCGGACCTGAAACTGTTCTTTGGTCGTGTCGCGCAGCCGCACGTGGATCACGTAGGGCATGATCTGTTCATAACTGCCGCCGCGATGAGGGCCACAGATGTAATGGCTCGGGTCGAGCGTGATGCCCAGACCTTTGACATTGTCGCAAAGGACTTTGGCGGTGGCGGGATCTTGGGTAATCCGTCCGGCTTCGGTCAACAACCCAACAACGGCCCCTTCCATCGACGCGATGCGGACCAATTCGCGGAGTCGTTCCACTTCGGCATTGAAGGGCGTGCCTAGCTCGGCAGCGCGCACGGTGAGTGTGATTACTTTGGTCGCTTTGGCCACGCGACAGCAGGCGGTGAACTGGCGGTAGTATTCGCTTTCCTCCGGTGCTTCGATGTCGATGCTGTAGCCGATCACGCTCAGCCGCTGTGTGTCGCGGCAGATCTGCACGGCATTTTCCACGTCGGCGGTCACCTCGGAAGGCTTGAGATGTCCTCCCGACTCATGGATCATGATCTCCACCGCACTGTATTCCAAGTCAACAAGACGCTGCAGTGCGGAATCCAGCGGCAAATTCGAAAAAGACCGAGTTGTCGCGGCAACAAACACAACCGTACTCCTTCAAGAATAGACTAGCTAATGGCCCGCACATCTTACCTTCCCAAGCCGTTTTTGGGCAACACCAGGACGGCCGATCGCCGTTGTCTTGGGCATTGCCTTCGCTGCCCCGACCGTAACCTACAATAAAGTGATGCGTTATTGTTATTTGGCCCGGTTGTGCCGCCAGACTGCTCCACTCGGGGGGTGCTGAGCGACACGACCCGAACCCACAGTCGGCCCAAGGATAAATGGTCCGTTGACCGTGAGGCGGCGGGGTTGTCGGTTGGGTCGTTAGTGCCCACAGATCAGAGGGGATATGAACTCATGTTGAATCCGCGATATGTTGGAGTCCGGTCGGCAATCGTTCTCGTTGTTGTACTTGCATTTGGCACGACGCCGGCCTTGGGCATCTGCACGCAAGTAGTCCACGATTCGCAGCCCTCGGTCTGTCCGAGTTGCTGCTGCACGGGCCCGTGCGTGTGTGTGGCCAACACAAGTCAGTGGGGCTACCACGCGACACAATGGCGGCCGTGGCCCGGCGATCAGGTCCGCCAGGACATTGTCTTTCCCCAGAGCATAGGTGTCGAACGCATTGCCACACCACGGGGCGCCAAGCCGAAGCCCCTGCCGAGGGAGCAATATGCCAAGCGGAAGACAAAGGCCGAACGCGACGCCGAGGCGGCCACCAATATTCGGATTCGTGACGGTTCGTCGGTCGTGCCGGCCGAGTCACCGTGGCCCTTTGAGCTTGGACCTGAATTCAATCAAGACCCAGAGGGGATTGATTTCGGACCGCAGGGTCCTTCCCCCGAATGAACTTGCGCGCCGGTCGTGGTTGTTGACGCGGTGAACCGAGTGTGGAGAATACGACGAGGTCACGCGATTGCCAGTACTGATACCCGCCCGGAAAAACTGAGGAGTCTTTCATGGAATCCACGCCCCCGCCCGAACCACACGCCCAACCACCGCTGAGAGCCGAAATGGTCCAGCCCTCGCCGTTGAGCCCACCACCGCCTCGCCGCCGCCGAACCGGCTGCCTGTTGCTGCTCATCGTGCTCCTTGGATTGGGGGGATTGTCGCTTTTTGGCCTGATTCTCTCCGGTCAAATGGGACTAGTCGCGTTCGGCTCCGAACGTCACGTCCGAGAGGAGTTTGTTTCGCACAATCGCTTCGGTTCGGACAAGGTGGCAATCATCACGCTCAAAGGCGTCATCGTCAGTGGCGAAGGCCACATGAAACGCCAGATTGATCAAGCCCTGGAAGACAAGAAGGTCAAGGCGGTCGTGCTTCGGGTCGACTCGCCGGGCGGAACCGTCTCCGGCAGCGATTACATCTATCATTACATGCGTAGGATGGCCGAAGAACGCGGCATTCCGATCGTGGTGAGCATGAGCTCCATTGCGGCCAGCGGAGGCTACTACGTATCGATGGCCGTGGGTTCGACGCCCGATTCGATCTTCGCCGAGCCGACTACCTGGACCGGCTCGATTGGCGTCAAGATTCCCCACTACGATCTGTCGAAACTACTCGCGGATTGGGGAATCAAGGAAGACACGATCGCCAGCCACCACCTTAAGACGATGGGCAGCTTTGCCAAACCGATGAGCGAAGAAGAACGAAAGATCTTTCAAGGCTTGGTTGACGACAGCTTCGACCGCTTCAAGCAGATCATTCGCGATGGGCGGCCCGAGTTCGCCAAGAACCCCGAGGCACTCGACAAGCTGGCCACTGGCCAGGTTTACACGGCGGATCAGGCTCTCGAAAACGGGTTGGTTGACAAGATCGGCTTCGTGGAGGACGCAGTCGACCGAGCCATCGAACTGGCCGGCCTCGACGGACAAAAAGTCCGGGTGGTTAAGTACAAGCGGGAACCAACGCTCGCCTCGATTCTGACTGGCAGCGAAAGCCGCAGCACGCAACTCGACCTGGCCTCGCTCTTCGACGTGACGACTCCGCGCGCTTATTATCTGCACACCTGGATGCCAGCCGCGTTTTCAAACGGACAGTAGTCGTGGGCTACGTCTGGAATTCGGGATGGCCGGGCCGCAATGCAGCATTGGGCCAAAGCCAGCGTTTCACGGATCACCGCTGGGATGTTCCGACCGCCCAGATCAAGTGTCATGAGGTTCTATTGTCCCTTGCATATTGTATGAACAGAGTGCGATCTGGCTTCAAACCGTTCGGTTATGAACAACTGTTCAATAGCGATGCAAGCATCAATGGGGGTCTTCGCCCCGCAACGCTCTGTCCGGCGATGTGTCCTTAGGGCGAGTTGCTTGAGGTCGTTGGGGGGGTGATTTCGGCCTGCCTGGTCCCAACCAAAGAGGCCCGTCCGGGTCCATGGGTTCGCGCCCTCGAGGATCGTTGTGTTTGGGCTGGTCGGCCGGCTTGCGTCGGCCCGGTTTGTCGGGCGAGTCACCCAACCGCCGGGAGGAGGACTGCCAGTTCGATCGGCCGTGCCCCGGTTGGCGAATTGGGTGCTTGGGCGAGTTCTTCCAATGATACTGTCGCCGCAAGTTGTTGTACATATCCTTGCCGGGCAGTCCCAGCAACCATTCGCGTTCGTTGTCGGACAGCGAATTGGACATGAAGAATGCGGCCAACTGTTCGTCACTGGCTCTTCTCGGTGTTTCCCCCCGGTAGCCCATCAGCGATCGCGGGAGGACCATCTTGGCGAGTTCACGCACAACATGTTTCCGCCGCTCGTCCGGCGACCAATGGTCGAAACGCTCGCGGCCTGGTTCCGAAAGTTGACTGCGTAGTGTCGTCAGGTCGGCCGTTTCCAGCTGAAAGCACTTGACGAGAAAGGACGAGACGTCGTTCGGCGAGCCGGACAGTCGCCCCATCCACTCCCGCGTGTGTCCCTGCTCGCGTATCTGGTTGAGCAGTTTGGCTCGCGACAACCCGTTCTGCTTTATGTAAGATTCTCCCCACTTGCGCAGTGCCCGCTCATCTTGAGCCCAGTAGCACTTCTGCTTGATCTTCTCGACGCGCTGATCGACGGGCAGTCTTTTCAGATCGTTACGTGCGTAGGAAACCAAGGTGCCAAGCCAATCATGATAGCGCCGCATCACTTCTCGCAGTGCGTCTCTGTCGGATTCCGCCTCCAATCGCGCATGCAAGTTGCAGAGTTGTTTTTGTCTTTCCGGCGTCAGACTGGCGAAGAGTACCCATTGGTTGGCCAAAACGGCCTTTTGATCCAGCGATTTCGCTTCGATGAGTTTTCGCCGCGCGTTCAGATCCTCCCGACTCGCGGCGATCAACACGAGGCTGATGGCCGCCAACACCGCGTACCGTGTTCCCGGTTTTCGGTGTTGCCCGGCGGACGCGTTTTTCGGACCGGTTTGTGGAGTTCTCGAAGAATCAACGAATTTCATCCTTATCCTCCTCGTTGTTTCCTTCGTCCTCCGTGGCAAACAACTTTGCCTCGTGCAGTTTTCGCAAAAACTCGATACTTTGCCCAGCGGTTTCGTTCTCGTCGAGGATCTGGATGTATTGGTCCACGTTCTCGATGACCGGCAACTTCTCGAGCAACGGACGATTCGGATCGGGACGCAACCCAGCTCCTGCCAGAGCCCCGATCACACCCGCCAGCAAGAGACCTGCGCCGATCATCGCTCGCCGCCGCCGCCGCAACCGGGGCCGTTCGGCCTCGCGCAGCTGAGCTTCCGCTTCGGCCTCGATCGCCACCATTTCGAGCGTTGCCTCGGTGAAACTGCCCGCTGTCTCCGCCTGTTCCAACTGGTTCAGCAGCTCCCACGCTCGGCCGAATTCTTGTAGGCGTTCTTGCAGCTTTGGATCGGATTCCGCGCGAGTCTCGATCAATCGAGCTGTCTCTTCGTCCAACTCGCCGTCCAAATAGGCCACCAACTGCTCGTCGAGCAGGGCCGGATCATGAGTTAGTTCAGGTTGGTTCGCGTCGGAGCTCATGGTTTACGAAGAATTGGTTTAGTGGGTTGGTCACGAAAATTACTAGGGGTGTCCCGAGCTGCGTGGCAAGGCGTGCCGTCACCGGCGCGCACGCCGAACGGTCCGGTCGCATCCCCAGATCTAATTATTACAAGATACTACTCTCCATTTTCGTTTTTGCGCATACCGGGCTGTTCACCTCGTTCCACGTACGGGGCTAACGCGTCGCGCAAGTTTCCCCGCGCTCGGGCCAACAACGACTTGATCGCTTGCGGCGATAGCCCCATTACCTCGGCGATATCGGCATAGCACATGCCCTCGAATCTACTCAACAACACGGCCATCCGCTGTCGTTCGCCCAGCGATTCAATGGCGAGGCGAACCATCTCGCGTGCTTCGGCCTTCGCTAATCGTCGCACGGGCATCTGGCTGCTGCTAGCCTCGGCTAGGTAGTCCATGGGATGCGCGCCCATCGGACCGCTGGACCGAGTCTGGGGTCGCACCTCGTGACGCCGGGCCAAGGTCCGCAAGGCATTGGAGGCTACGTTGTTGGCGATTGTGAAAAGCCATGTCGAGAACTTCGCCCCCGGCACGTAGGCTTTTCTGGCTCGATATACCCGCATGAATACTTCTTGTGCAAGATCCTCCGCCTGGTCGCGACTGCCGATTAAGTGGGCCAACACTCCAACCAGTCGGCCCTGATAACGCAACACCAGCTCTTCGAAAGCCGCAGCGCTGTCGTCGCGGACTTCGAGCATCAGCCGCACGTCGGGGTCCCGAAGAGCATATCTCCGGGCAGAGGATTCGCTAACAACCAAGTCGGTTTCTCGGCTCAGGTCCACACACAAGCGAGTCCCAGCCGATCCGGGACCCTATTCTTACCTAGTCTAGACCGATAGCCTTTCCGTGACCAGGAGCGAACCCCCCGAAACCCCACATTCAAGGGGAGTCCAGCTTGGCCAAGCCCGACATAAAAAGAAACCCCAACAACGCGAACAAGTGTCGCCCTAAGCTTCGGCGGAATAGTCGTATCAGCGCCGATCCGACAGTAGTATTTCGTTGAATAGACAGTGAATGCCGAAATCGATAAAATGGCTCGCACCCACCGAGGCCGCTCCGTGGCCTCTAAGAAGATGAGCGAGGCACGATGAAAGTCATTCTCCTGGGCACCACTGGCTATCACCCCAACGACCGACGCCACACGCCTTGCATGATTCTGCCCGAGTGCGGCGTGCTCCTCGACGCGGGCACGGCCATGTATCGAGCTGGCCGCTACCTACAAACCTCGGAATTAGACATCTTCTTGACTCATGCCCACATCGACCACACGATCGGCCTGACCTATTTATTCGATGTCGTGCGCGATCACCCGCTGAAGCATATTCGGGTGCACGCTTTGTCCGAGCATATGGTGGCCGTGGATGAACATCTGTTTTCGAAAGCGATGTTTCCCAAGAAACCACCCTACAAGCCGCGATTGCTGCGAGGCCCGGTTGTTCTCAGCGACGGTGGCCGGCTGACGTACTTCCGGCTGATGCATCAGGGTGGCTCGATCGGATTCCGGCTCGATTGGCCCGACCGGTCAATGGCCTACGTCACCGATACAACGGCCGAACTTGACGCTGACTACATCGCGCGGATCACCGGCGTCGATCTGCTCGTGCATGAATGTTACTACGGCGACAACGATGCAGATTGGGCCAAGCAGACCGGCCACAGCTCGACGAGCCTCGTTGCCCAGGTGGCCCAAAAGGCCAGCGTCGGCCGGCTCGTGCTCGTGCACATCAACCCGCGTCAACTCGAAGACGATCCCGTGGGTCTTGATACGGCTCGGGCCATTTTTCCCGAGACCGAAATCGGCGAGGACTTGATGGAGTTGGAATTCTGAGGCCCCACGTGACAATCGCGATCTTCTGGCTTCGCGTCGTCGGGTTCCTTAG
>JAFGIR010000013.1 GCA_016929515.1 Pirellulales bacterium
ACCGGCGAGAACAAGAACGGCACCGCCGCGCAAAGGCTCACGGTGCTCAGATAACGCGCGTGCTGGTCCGGTTCGCAAATCTCGAGCGTGTAGTTCACCGTGGCTCGCATTCCCAATGGGATGACGCCCAAGGCGACAAAAACACACCAGTAGAACCGGGCCCCGAGCGGGTCACCAATGTAGGCCAAGCCCAGCGCCGTCGTCGGCGTCAGCACCGAGCACACAACCAGCAACTGCAACGTCAACCGATACCCGCGGGCATCGGCCAAACGTCCGACGAGCACGCTGAACAAGCCAATGCTGATGTTCTGCGCCACCAGCCATGTGACCAAATGGGTGCCTGCGAGACCGAGCTTCTCGCGGGCCAACGCTTGATAGTGAGGAAAGAGCAGGACGCCCACGTTGGCCAACATGATCACGAGCACCAGCCGTCGCAGATTAGCATCATTGCGCAACACTTGAAGTGTGTCGCGCAGGCCGCTCACGGCAGTTTCGGGCGGTAACTGTCCGTGATCGGCCGGTTCAAAGGCAAAGAGCACGCTGAGACCCGACAGCAAGAAGCCAGCGGCTGCGAAGCCGAACATCCAACCGAACGCCGGAACGTCCGACTGGAGCCAGCCGGGCATGAGCCACAAGGCGAACGCAACGACGGGCAACGTGCCCCAGAACGTCGACATCCAGAGCAATCGTCCTCGCCGCGTCGGCCGGATCAGCTTCCCCTGCAACGTACCGTAGGCCACTTGATACAGTCCGGCGAAGAGGAAAAAGACAAGGTAGAGCGCCAGGAACAGGGCTACCAGCCAAGGGGCACGCACGCCTGGACAGCAGAAGCAAACGAGGGACATCACCCCCAAGGGAATACCCATCAGGATAATGAACGCGGCCAGTGCCCGTTTTTTGTAGGTCGTCGTTCTCAAACGCTCGGCCCAAAAAACAGGCGGCACGCTCTGGCCCAATCGGTTGAGCACCGGAAGACAGCCACGCAACCAGCCGGCGCCCGAAACCGCGTCCAAGAAAGCCGGCGTGATGACGCTCTCGGTCTTGAACATCCAACCGATACGAAAGACGATCTGTTGCACGGCCAAAACGAGCAGGTTACGCGTTTCGTGCGGAACCAATTCGGGGTGGCTGGGCCAAGGCGCGGAGGGATCGGGCGGTTCGAGACCGGAAGGAATGTCGTCTGGTGGGTTCATTCCTCAAATATAGCCCACCATCGACCAAGACACCATGGCCGCGCCGGCGAACCGCGCCCGTGGTGGAGCGGTACGACCGCCGAGGCTGCCAATCCGCTTCTTACGGGCGAGGCTCGGCTTGTTTGGAGGATTCCACCAACAGCCGGAGGTAGCTTCGGCGTTCACTTCTGGTCAATTCCAGCCGATCGGCCAGCGAACCAATGCACGCCTTGGCCGCCTCGAATTGCTCGGACGGCACGACCAGCTCCAGTTCGACGAACGTGCCGAGCCGGTCGACCCGATCGAGCGAAACCTCGACGCGGCGACCCTCCCACTCGACAAACGCCTTGCGGCGCTCCTTGCGGACTTCGCCGACCGGCACGAAGCCTAGCGTTCGAAGCAACGTCGAAAAACCCTCGAAGATCGCTTCCCCGTCGACCAGCGACAGATCCAACTCCTCGCGAGTTTTCGTCGTTGCATCCAGTTTCGGTCCCTTGTAGGTGATGCGGTTGACCGACCCAACGCGGCGCAGGCGAAGCGCTTCGTCGGTTTGGGCGAACTCGCGTGCCGGGTGGTTGAAATAGAGATCCACTTCGACGCGTGTTTCGGAAATCGACGCGCCCAACTCCGCCAGCTTGGTCTCGATCGGAGCCAGCTCTTCAACCGGAAATTTCTGCTCGACTTCATAGTTCATGGTTTCTCCCACCGATCAGGCGGTACCTGATTTTCTACCATTCGCTCGTCGCCGGCGCACCGCGCGCCAGACGAACCAGGCCGCGAGTCCAAACAACACACCTGAGACGACGGCCGCCAACGGCAAGAAGTGTACCGGCAGCAAACCGTACCCGGCCGGCACGAACAAAGAAACAAATCGGGTAAGTGGAAAGGTGAGCGGATACCAGGCGTAAAAGCTCGTCAGCGGCGGCATCTCGTACCCCACGACATAACGCACCACATGGAAACCCACCGTCGACTCGCAAAGAAAACCGAGCGTGTAGGCCACGCCAATGAACTGGCCTATCGCCGGCCGTCCGACCCGGGGCAAGGTCGACAGCAAAACCACCAGTGGGCTGAAGGCAGCCAGAAGAAGAAGCCCTCGCCAACACATGAACTCAAACGTGTCGTCGGTAAAGCCTAAACCGCGGTTCAGCCCAAGAATCATCGCGACCAGGGCAGTCAGCAACAGCATCGTGCCAAGCGAGAACTGGCCGAAACGTTGTGCATGCCGATCGATGGTCAATCCGGTTGCCTCGGACAACGTCTCGAGAAAGTGGTTCCACTCTTGCTCGGACGAAAACGCGCCGTCGGGAATGCACAGGTCTCGCTTGCCGAATTCAATGTGGAGAATGGCCTCCGACACGTGTTGCACCAATCGGATCCGGGTGACGTTCTCCAACGCGACCTGGACCACTCGGGTGGACGGCGATTGCTGGGGAGATTCGAGCAGACGCCGACTGATCGCAACATGCTGCCCGCCTTTGAGCCGTTGGGCAATCAGCCGGGCCGAACGCCAGAATAGAATCAACACGATCAATGCCGTGGCCATCGAGGCCGCAACCATGGCGACCTTCTCGTCGATTCGCCAGGCTTCATCCACCGAAGTGATAAGCACGAGATACCACGGAAGACCCAGCAGAACCACGGCCCCAAATGGAAGCCGGCCGACGAATTCCCACCAGGCCAGTCTATAGGCATACTCGCGGCTTGAGTCCTCCCCGGGCGGCCCGACTCCCGCCTCGTCGGCCGTGGATCGAGAAACACCCTCGCGTGTCTCACGGTTGTTCTCGTCGGCAATCATAGGTCACCCGGATAGCGACAAGTTGCGTCATCCGATCAGGCAGAGGTTTGCCTTTTTCAGTCGCAATCGGTCGCCGACCGTCGTGAGTTCTCCGTTCATGAAGGACTCCCGTAGTCAGCTCGCCATTGACGCTTGTGCACGGCCCATGATAAAGTATCCATGAATTCTCGGAAAGGCCGCGACACAAAGACCGCCAAAAATGACCGAATGCGACGACTATTTCGATCTCCAGATCAACGGCTACGCGGGCGTTGATTTCAATGACGGCGAGTTGATCGGCGAGTCGCTGCACCGGGCATGCGTTCAACTGCGGAACGACGGCGTGGGGGGCATTCTGGCAACCGTCATTACCGACACCGTGGATCGGATGGTGGCCCGACTCGCAAACCTCGCGACAATCCGCGAGCACGATCCGTTGGTCCGCCAGGTCGTTGCCGGCGTGCATATCGAGGGACCGTTTATCAATCCCGAGCCAGGCTACGTCGGTGCCCATCCGGTGACGGCCGTCACGGCCGCCGATCCAGAACTCATGAAACGGCTACTCGATGCGGCCGGGGGTCTGACGCGAATCGTCACGCTCGCTCCGGAGAAAGACGAGGGGCTTCGCGTGACTCGAATGCTCGAGCGGCTTGGCGTGGTCGTCGCTGCCGGCCACTGCAACCCGACGATCGACCAACTTCGCGCGGCCATCGACGTCGGCCTGTCGATGTTCACTCACCTGGGCAATGGGTGCCCCATGCGGCTGCATCGACACGACAACATCGTCCAGCGGGCACTCGGTCTGGCGGATCGACTTCACATCAGTTTTATTGCGGACGGCACCCATGTCCCCTTTGTCGCTTTGCGCAATTATCTGCGACTCATCCCGCCGGAACACGTCGTGGTTGTTTCCGATGCGATCAGTGCCGCCGGCCGCAAGCCGGGAACGTACACCGTTGGCGGTCAGGCGGTCGAGGTGGGCAATGACCAGGTGCCGCGCGCCGCCGACGATTCCCATTTCGTCGGTTCCGCGTGCATCATGCGGCAGATGGCCGATAACCTCCGTCGCGAACTCGGTGCGAGCAACGAGCAAATTCGTCAATGGCTCAGCGAGAATCCTCGGCGCGTCATCGGGCAAAACGATTCCTAGTCGCCGAGGGATTCCGTCAGCTCAGCAGCGAAGCCGCCGGCTTGTCGAGATACAAGGTCGCGTCCGCGTGACGCTGGAGGACGGAGGCGGGCACGTCGGGCGTGACCGGCCCTTCGACGGCTTGACGGACGGCTTGTGCCTTGCGCTCGTCGGGAACCGTGCAGACGATCTTCCGCGAGGCGAGAATCCGCGGAATGGACATCGTAATGGCTTTTCTCGGGACTTCGTCCAGTATCGCAAACCAGCCTTCGCCCGCCTGTTGGCGGCGGCACGCTTCATCCAACTCGACGACAAAATAGGGACGCTCAGTCTCGAAGTCGGCCGGCGGATCGTTGAATGCCAGATGGCCGTTCTCGCCGATCCCAATGAAGGCAACGTCGATTGGACAGGGTTTGATGAGCTCGCCGAGCCGGCCGCATTCCACCTCGCAATCCCCTTCGCCGTCGATATAGTGAAACGCCGCGGGTGGCTTGGGCAATTGGTCGACAAAACGCTCCTTGAGATACCTCCGGAACGACGCCGGGTGGGTGATCGGCATGGCCACGTATTCGTCCAAGTGGAAAATCGTAATGTTGGGCCAATCGACGTCCGCGCGGGCCAGCGCGGCGAGCATCTCGAATTGCGAAGCGCCCGTGGCCAGAATCAGATTCGCCCTGCCGCGCTCGGCCAATGCATCCTGAATGGCCTTGGCTCCGTCGGCGGCTGCCGACTCGCCCATCGCTTGCTTGGTATCAAAAATGCGGATGTTCACCTTCTCTCCTTAGTAATTGAACAGGGCCAAGGAAAATCATAGCGAGAACCACGCGATACGCTCCCCGATCGGCAGCAGTTTCTGGCATGCGGCCATTTCCCTCGTGTGTGCTCGTCTCTAAGGCAGCTGGTGGCCCATCCGATCGCGTTTCGTTTCGAGATAGCGCCGGTTGTGCTCGTTGATCGGACCGACGATGGGCACCTGATCGATCACCTCCAGGTCGAATCCGCCGTAGATGAATGCATCGGTCTTTTTCGGGTTGTTCGTCAATAGCCGGACCTTGGAGAGACCAAGGTCCTTGAGGATTTGAATGCCCACGCCATAGTCGCGCAGATCGGACTGGTGGCCCAGCGCGAGGTTGGCCTCGACGGTGTCCATGCCTTGATCTTGGAGATGATAGGCCTTGATCTTCTCGACCAGGCCGATGCCGCGGCCCTCCTGCGGTAGATAGACGAGCACGCCGGCCCCCTCGTCGCCGATCATCCGCATGGCCAATTGGAGTTGGTCGCCGCAGTCGCAACGGAGCGAGGCCAGCAGATCGCCGGTGAAACACGAGCTGTGGAGCCGAACGAGCGGCGCGGCCACCTTGGTCGGATCGCCCCAGACCACGGCCACGGGCTCTTGCGACTCGTACTTGACGCCGTAGGCATAGATTCGGCCCATGCCGACCTTGGTCGGCAACTCGGCTTCGACCACGCGATAGACGAGCTTTTCGCTCCTGCGCCGATAGCGGATCAACTGGCCGACCGTGATGATTTTCAGATTGAATCGCAAGGCCAAATCGTAGAGTTCCTCGCGTGACGCCCGGTCGCCCCCCTCCGCCAGAATCTCACAGAGCACGCCGGCCGGCTGCAAACCGGCCAACCGGGTCAGATCGACCGCGCTTTCCGTATGACCGGCGCGCCGCAACACGCCGCCTTCCTTGGCAATCAGGCCGCAGAGGTGGCCGGGTCGGACAAAATCACCCGGCTTGCTCTCCGGGTCGACGATCGCGCGAATGGTCATTGCCCGTTCCGGTGCCGTGATGCCCGTGCGACAATTGCGATGGTCGATGGGCACGGTGAAGGCGGTGCCCAAGGGCGCCGTGTTCTCCTCGACCATCGGCCGCAATTCGAGCCGGTCACAGGTCTCGGGCAAGATCGGCATGCAGAGCTGCCCACGGCCGTGGGTGATCATGAAGTTGACGATCTCGGTGGTCGTCTTTTCCGCCGCGCAGATGAAGTCGCCTTCATTCTCGCGTTGTTCATCGTCCATGACGATGACCACTTCTCCCTGACGAATGGCTTCGATCGCCTCGTCAACGGTGGAAAGCCTGTCGGACACGTTTCGTTTCTCCCGCTGCGAGGTTATTGCCCAAGGGCAATAGCCGAACGGCGTTTAGGTGTGTTTCAGTGCGCGAAGCCAACGGCACATGCCAGCGGCTGCTTACGTTGCCCCAAGATGCTTGGGGACGGGGCGTCCAACATGGCTAGGACACCCGGATACCTTTGGATGCCCCTGCTTGCGGCCACCTTCCCCCCCGCGCGGATTGCTCGTTTGGCCAGCGGTGGCGATGCCAATCGGAGATGTCGTTGGGAACAGCTCCTTCTCCCCATTTTAGAGAGAAGCACGACGAACCGAAAGTGTCGCCGCGCGGATGCTCCACGGCTGGCTCGCGTAGTTGGTCTGAAACGAAGCCGTGAGATCACATTTCGCAAGCCCTTCTGTAGTTGGTTGTTGCGTCACGTTTTTGGCGCAACGCGCATCAAATTGGGCAGTGTTGGCATTATACCTCGAATGTAACGTTTTTCTCGATTTTCTGGGTCGGGCAGCCGATAACGACTAGGAATACTGCTTTCTTTCGAGCCGTGGACCATTGGCGTCACCATGGCAGAGGACCGGAAGAAGAACAACGAGCGAGAATCCAGTTTTCAAGACGTCCCGCGACGAACGGCTGATCGCGGACAGCGTGGACGTTCACGTCAAGGATGGTTCGTCACGGGCAAACCACCGATCGTGCCATCGTAGTTTCCAGAAAATCTCAACGCGAAGAGTGGGGGAAAATCATGAGACGGGTCTTACTGGCTAGTCTTGTCATTGCGGTAGCCGCAACGAGTAGCGGCTGTTACGAATTCAACGCCTTCGTTCACAGCCCGTTCGGCCCCGGCACGCTTTGCGACACGACTCATTGCGGCGACTGCGGCCCCTGTGGTGGCGGCCGTCCTTGCGGTCCTCCCTATTACGGCACTTGGGGATTCGGACCGACTTGGGGATGCGGGCCGGCAGCCTGCTGCGAGCCGAGTTGCGATCCGGGAGCAGGGTGTGGCGATTGCTGCGGTATCGCGACTGGCTGTGGTGAGTCGGCCGTCGGCGATCCTTGCGGTAGTGATTGCGATTGTGGCTGCTGCGATTGCGGCGGCTGTGGTTGCAGCCCCGGTCCGGTAATGTGCGTATTGAGCCTTCTCCGACCTAGTTGCTGGTTTGGCTGTAACCACAACGGTTGTGGCGAGATCTACTGGGGCGATTTCCACGGTGATCCGCCCGACTGCTGTGACCCGTGCGACAGGATGGGAAATTTCACCGGCTGCAGCAACTGTGGTGGCGAACCGGCCGACAGCGGTTACGACACTCCTTCTCCCGACACGCCATTCTCGCCTGAAGCGATCGAACCGAACCGTGTCCCGACCAAGGCACCGGTGAAAATGTCGAGAAATTCGACAAAAAACCGCTATTACTCAAGCCAGCGGCACCAGAGCCGAGCGCGATATTGAATCTCGCGCAGAGACAGGACGACGAAGCTTCAGCCGGTTGACCTCTCAGTCCATTCGATAATCGGTCATTTGCCTTCGTCGCACTTCTTCCGTGGTGTCCGAGGGTCATGGGGCGAGGCCGGGTCGTTCATTTCGGCTTCGAGCAGTCGATCCAGGTCCGTTTTGACCGGCGGTTCGGCAGCGCCAGCCGGCTTGAGCGGGGGAATGGTAATCATCTGGCCACACGCCGGGCACGGTTCTTGCTTGCCCGCCAGTTCGCGCCGGACCGGGAATTGCTTGTGGCAACCGCACTCTACTAGAATAGACGGTCCGTCCTCAATCGCGGCCACGGCTGGGGTACTCACGTAAATGGTCGCCGAGCAACCGGGGCACTTCACTTGCTGCCCAGCCAGCCGTTTGGGTGCCTGAAACTTGCGGCCACAACTGTGGCACTCAACGCGGATAGACATGTGTTCTGTCCTCTGCGGTTTGGGGTCTGGATTCTGCCGGGTCGGTCAACGGCATGCCCGTCTATTGCTCACGTGACAACCGCATCACCATGATACTCCTTTCACACCCACATGGCGAGTCGTGTAGCGTGGCTACCGTTCGCCGGAATATCCAATCATGCTCTTTCGCTCGGGATAGCCTCCAGTTGGCCAAATCGATCCGCAGTCGGACATTTGACGCGACACTCCTCTCTCGAGCTCGGCCTGGTTGTTCCAAGCCCTACGTAGCCAATGAACACAGAGCAACCAACGGGCGGCGGGTTTTCGACACATTCTGCGTTGCATTACCTGATCATTGAAGACGCAGCCATCAATAGGTTACCTCGCGAAATTCTGCGATGGTACAGATGAAATCGGTTCTCTGTAGATTACCCACCAAACAGCCAGGGAATGAGCAGACCCAACGTGCCACCAAAACAGACGACTGCGATCGTGACGATGACGACTTGGGGACCAGTCAGCGACATTCGACCACCAGTCCATGCCAGCTGGCGGAAGACGTTCTTTCCTTTCAGAGATGCAAATAACGTCAGAGCAAGCGCCGAGGCAATCAGAATCACATGAGCCACTGGGTTGAGGTTCTCGCCTCCGAACCTGTGAATCAGCACTACCCCTATTTCGAGCACCCAAGCAAACACGGTGAACAAGTATATCAACAGGATTCGCGTGGGAAGCGTGGGAAGGTCTTCGGAGTTACGCATCTGCCACCTCTAGGACAAAGGCCGGCCTCGCCAATCTCACACCAGCCATCCACGGTGCGAGATGACGGTCGAGAAGGACGCTGCATGCATGGACTTTACCCGATCCATCATCGCGTTTGCTTCCCCTTGCTTCCAGCGGTATCCGGCAGTATAGCGAGCCTTTTGGACCCGGGCCAGTCCCAGCCGCCTTGGACGACATGTAGGCTGACTTCGCTTCGGAAGTCGATTCGCTACGGGGCACCCACCCCCTCTCTTGCAACGCACTCGACTTTGTGTTGAAATAGGCTCTTTCGGGTTGCGGTTCCGTGACCTGACATTTGTTCGTATTTTACTACCAGGAGCCGACCCATGATTATCGGGGTTCCCAAAGAGGTTAAAAGAGACGAGTATCGCATCGCTTTGCTACCGGTGGGCGTCGAGGAATTGGTCCGCCGGGGACACAAGGTTCTTGTCGAGACTGGCGCCGGGATTGGTTCGGGGCTTACCGACGAGGCCTACGCCGAGCAGGGTGCCGAGTTGGTCGACAACCCCGAGACGATCTTCGGCCAGGCCGACATGATCATCAAAGTCAAGGAGCCGCAGCCGGCCGAGTGCAAGATGATGCGTCCGGATCAGATCGTCTTCACCTATTTCCATTTTGCCGCCGACCGCGAGCTTACCGAGGCGGTTCTCGCGTCCGGCGCGACGGCCGTGGCCTATGAGACGCTCAGCGACGGACGGGGCCAACTCCCGTTGCTTACTCCGATGAGCGAGGTGGCCGGGCGAATGAGCATTCAGGAAGGAGCCAAGTACCTGGAGCGGCCGCAGATGGGCCGCGGGATCCTGCTGGGCGGGGTGCCCGGCGTCAACCCGGCCGAGATTGCCATCCTCGGCGGGGGCGTGGTCGGGGCCAACGCCGCCAAGGTCGCCGCCGGATTCGGCGCCAACATCGG
>JAFGIR010000103.1 GCA_016929515.1 Pirellulales bacterium
ACGTTGTCCGGCAATTGCACGCCGACATTCCCATGCTCGGCATCTGTCTGGGACATCAAGTCATCGCCAAAGCCCTCGGTGGGCAAATCATTCGCGCGGCCGAACCAATCCATGGCCGGCCGTGGCAAATCGAGCACGACGGTCGCGGCGTGTTCGCCGGACTGCCCAAGACGATCACCGCCGGCCGCTACCATTCGCTCGTGGTCGACGAGGCCTCGCTGCCCGAGTGTCTTGAAATCTCGGCCCGGGCGGCCGACGGCACGATCATGGCCATTCGACATCGTCGTCTGCCGCTGGTCGGGCTGCAGTTCCATCCCGAGTCGATTCTGACCGAGTTCGGCTATCCGCTGCTCGGGGCGTTCCTGAAACAAATCGGCCTGACGGTCGCCGAGCCCCTGCCGACGCTGGCCGACGAGCGCATGGTTTAGGGCCGGGAGGCCTCGCGAGTCGGTTTCTCTTCCGCGGCTCGGTCTCTTGCGGCCCCCCCCAAAAAACTCTGAAAAAATCCGTGAACTTCTCTTGACATTTACTACACCCGTCGTAATAATGCGATTATGACACTCGTAGTAATCGGGGTTAGGGAGAACATGATGACCAAAAGACGCAAACCGCGGCGCGTGTCGGCCGGCGAATTGGAGATTCTTCAAGTGCTTTGGCACAACGGGGAAGTCACCCTTTCCGAAGCGCATCGCAACCTGGGACGCAAGATCGGCTACACGACGGTCCAAACGCGGCTGAACCGGTTGGTCGAGAAGGGACTTGCCCGGCGTTCGACCGAGCGGCCCGCCCAGTACAGCGCGGCGGTGAGCCAAGAGGAGATTGGCGCCGGGCAACTCGATCTTCTTCTGGAGCGAGTCAGCGGCGGGAGCGTGGTGCCGCTGGTGGCCCACCTGGTCGAGGATCGCTCGTTGAGTCCGAAAGAGATTGAGCAACTCAAGCAGTTGATCGACGAAGCAGAGAAGAACTTGTCCTGAGCAATAGGGCGGAGGCTTACGATGAACGAGATCTCTTCATTTTTTCTTTTCGAGTTGGGGCGCACGACACTGTTTCTAATCGCCGTCGCGACGGCGGCCGCCCTGATACTCCGGCTCGCGCGTCCGGCCTCGCCTCGCGTGCATCGGCTCGCATGGTGCCTCGTGTTGCTGGTCGGCTGGCTGTTCGTCCGGATGCCCGTGGCCATTCCGTGGTACGAAACGCCGGCCGACATGCCGGGTGCCACTGCTGGCTTGTCCAGCAGTGAGTCCGAAGAGCCCGTGGCGATTGACGACACCAATATTGAACCTCTTGCGCCCGTTGACGCTCAGGCCGCAGTCGACCCGAGCCGGCCGGTCGAAATCGACCCAGGCTACTCGGCCGGCGCGGGAACGCTGGTCGAGATTACCGAAACCCCAACCGAAACAGAAGAACTCCCTCTCGGCGAGCCGCCAACACCACCTACGGCCGAGCTCGCTGATACCGCCTTGACGCCGGTCCCGGTCGTCGCGGCCGAACTTCCGGCCAAAGCGTCTCCACCGGCTCAAGGCGGCTTCTCTTGGACACTTGGGCTTCTGCTTGCCTGGATCGCCGGCATGGCCGTTTGCCTGCTGCGTTGGCTGGCCGGCTACGTCCGCTCGATCCGCGGCATGTCGACCGCCTTGGTGCCCGACGACGACTCGCTGCACCAATGGCAAGTCTTGCTGGCCGAGCACAAAATCGACCGGAAGATCCCGTTGCGGCTGACCCCGGGCATGGGGCCCCTGCTGTGTCGCTGGCCCGACGGCTACGAGCTGGTCGTGCCGTCCGAGCTATGGAGTTCGCTCAGTCCGCGGGCCCGGCTGAGCATCATGCGTCACGAGTTGGCCCACTACGAGCGCGGCGACGTATGGAAGTCGCTGGCGATGCGCGTGCTGGCGCTGCCCCACTGGTTCAATCCGGCTTCGTGGTGGGCCGTGCGGCGGTTCGAGGAAGCGGCCGAATGGGCCTGCGACCAGGCGGCCGTCGCGGCCGGCCAACAGCCGCAAACCGAATACGCCCGAATTCTCGTGAGCATGGCCGAATCGTCGTTGGGCGGCGGCTCGTGCCATCCGGCGATGAGCCGCTGGAATCTGTCGGCCCGGGTGCGCCGGCTGTTGAGTTCCTCGAATGTCAAGGATTCGATCATGAAGAAGACTCTCCTCCTCGCCATGGCGCTGACGTTGGTAACGGTATGCCTGGTCCGCGTCGACCTGGTGGCCAAGCCACCGGCCGCCGAAAAACCGTCGCGTACCACGGCCGATTTGGCCGTCGATGATTCGGCGGATATCGCGACTGACGAACCGGTCGACTTGATGGAATCGGAGCCGAGTCTGTCGGAAAGCGGCTCGGTTGACGCGGGCGACGTCATTAAAATCAGTGACGACGAGCCCGGCGTGACCGTGGAGCAGAAGTACGGGAATGTTGACCTCAACGGCGACGCCCCCGTCCGGACGAGACTCCGCTACGACGGCCGCTCGTTCGACCAATGGAAGCAACGCGTGCCGGAAATCAAGCTGGCCGAGACCATCGAAGCCGTCCGCGCGTTTGCCGCGTTCGGTTCGCGGGGCTACGGTCCCGAGGCCACTGAACAGATCTTGCTGCTGATTCGCAAGCACGGCCCGGAGCCACCCAAGACAACACCCGGCCGCGCGATGGGCGACAGAATGGGCGAAATGCCGATGGGAATGATGGGTGGCGGCATGGAAATGGGCGGCGGCATGGGACTTGGCGGTGGAGTTGGCCGTGAAGACCACGACAAGGCCCTTGCCGACAGTCTCGATTCGATTGCCAGGTACACCCTCGTGGTTGAACATGGCAAGACAACGGTCAACGTCATCCCCCGCGAAGACAGCCTGCCGGTGCTGTGCCGCGAACTCGACGAGGGCAATGCAAAGAGCAAGAGCTTCACCCTGTCGGTGCTCCGAGAAAACGGGCGGCACTCGGCGCCGACCACGACCGCCCTGGCCCATTTCATCCGAGACGACGAGAACCGCGACCAGCACGCGCGGGCCTTTGCCATCTTGGTCTTGGCCGACCCGACGGGCGACACCACGGCGGGCATCCTCCGCGAGTCGATCGAGCGCGACAAGTCGTTCCCGTCGGCCCTGGTGACCTCGCTGTTGAACGACCGTTCGACCACATGGATTCACCTCAAAGGCAATCTTCGTTGGACCCTCGCGCCGGGCTTTCGCGGCGTACTGGACGTCCTCGTGGAGTGTCTCGATCGCGACGAGCCGGCCATTCGCGGGCCGGCCACGTTCCACTTGTCGCACGCCTTGGGAACGACGCTCAACACGCTGGCCAACACGTGGCCTGTCTCGTCCAAGGAACTTGTTCGGAACGTTTCGTTGGAGGAACTTCGCGTCCCCATGGAGCGGTTCATCCGGGTGTATGCCCAGGCCGACCTGAAACAGCGGCCCCAATTGGCCAGCCTGGCATCGGTGGGCCTGGCCCAATCGCTGCTCCAAGAAGCGGCGAACAACGTGGACAACCAACTCGCCGCGGCGGCCAAGGAGATGCTCCGCGACGTCGGTGCACAGGAGGCAGACGGCCTCGCTCCGGGCATGGGAGAAATGGGCATGGGCATCGGAGGCCCGGCGGGCCCCGGCATCAAACCAAAGGAAAAGTCGCGGCGACCAAGGTCGTTGCGCCGCGCGCCGTTGCCGGCGAAGACAGAAAAATCCGAGCCGAGCCCGGCAACCGCCAAGTCCGAGCCTGCTCCGTCGACCGTCTTGCCCGGTCTGCCTCCGGACGCGCCCCCCGCGCCGCGACCCCACGAAGGGGCGATGGTCAGCCTGCCGAGCTATCGGATCGAGCCGCCCGACGTGCTGCAAATCGAAGTCATGAAACTGGTGCCGATCCCGCCCTATCGGGCCAAGATCTACGACGTTCTACAGATCAACGTGCTCAATACGCTGATCGACCAGCCGATCAACAACTACTACCTGGTCGAGGCCGACGGATTCGTCACGCTGGGCCCGGCCTACGGCAAGGTCAAGCTGCTCAACCTGACCACCGACGAAGCCGAGAAGGCCGTCCGCACGAAGCTGCTTGAAGTCCTGCACAGCCCAGAAGTCTCCGTCCAACTCGCCCGGACTTCCGGCTTGCAGCCGGTGACCGGCCCCTATCTCGTCGGGCCCGACGGGACGATCAATCTGCGGGCCTACGGCTCGGTTCACGTCGCGGGCAAGACGATCACCGAGGCGAAGGAGCAAATCGAGCGGCACCTTTCCAAGTGGCTCAAATCGCCGGAGGTCTCGGTCGACGTCGCCTCGTACAACAGCAAGGTCTACTATATCATCGTCTCCCTGAAAGACGGTGGCCAGAGCATACACCGCGTGCCGATCACGGGCAACGAGACGGTCCTCGACGCGATCGCGCAAATTCGCGGGCTCCGCATTTTGCCGGTCACTACGGTCCATGTCTCGCGGCCCAAGCCGGGCGGCCAAGGCAAGGACACCATGCTCCCGGTCGACTTCAAATCCATCACCCGGGGCAAAACCACGGCAACCAACTACCAGTTGTTGCCGGGCGACCGGGTCTTCATCAGCGGGGCGGATCTGGTCGACACAAAGGAGCCGCTGATTTCGTTGCGGTCGCGCGGCGGCAAATCGGCTTCAACGGCCGGGTCGAATACCGACGTGCGGATGCAACTTCTGCACCAACAACTACAAATCCATCTTGAACAACAGACACGCATTTCGAGCGAATTGCGAGCGCTCAAGGCCGAGAGCCAGGCTGCCGCGGCGGCGCTGCGCCGCCTCGACGAGTCGACGCCGATCCACGGCGTGGAGCTTGAAGATATGATGCGGAAGGACTCGGTCTGCCGCGACCTTCAGAAAAAACTTGCCGATTTGGAACAGGTCCTGCTCCAGGCGGCGGCGAAGGCCCAGCCCGGCAAGAATAACAGGTTCGCGGCCCAAATTCGCGATCAGGTCAAGACGCTGCAGAAGCAACTCGACGCTCGGAAAAAGAAGTTATCGAACCTGCTTGCCGAGGCGAGGCGAAAGGACCTTGAGGAAAAAATGGCCGATCTGGACGCGCGCACGGGCGTGTTGAAGGACGAAGCGAAGTCGCTGCAAACGACGATCGAGAGCCTGCGAGCCGAATTCAAGAAACTCGGCCCGCCTTCCGATGGCTCGCAAACGCACCGTTCCGACTCGACAATCACCATCGCGCCAAGCACGTGTCTGAACTTGCCGATCGCGCCTACTGAGTTCCCAAGCCTGTCCACTGGCTCGCGTGGCAGTGGGACTTTAACTCTATCGGGTAACGCTACTCCTTGGCCCAGCGCGCCTCAACCCTCCACACAACCCCCGCCGCCCCCGTCGGAAAACTTCCTGCTGGGTGACCCTGGCGGAGAATCGCGTATTTACGGTCAAGCCTCAATTGAGGTGCGCGGCCCGACGAAATCGGCAAAGGAATTGGCCCGCGAGAACCTCCGTTACCACGGCAAGAGCTTCGGCGAGTGGAAAGAGAGCCTCGAAACCGAAGTAAGCCCCGATCGGCGGTTCGAGGCCATCCAGGCACTGACCGCCTTCGGCGCGCGAGGCTACGGCAAGGAGGCGGCCGAGGTGATCGCGACCTTGATGCGACAGCACGGCGGAGACGTCCTCGACGGCACGGCCCGCACGCGGCTCTTGGCCGCGGGCATCGCCGCGTTTACCGACACCGAACAAGCCGGAAAAGTCGGCTTTCCCGACGCCATTCCGCCGGAAGACGGCGTGCCCGTGCTCTGTCGCGAGCTGTCCGAAGGCAACCGGAAGAGCCGCGGCTTCGCGCTGTACGCACTCAACGGGTTGGGTGTGAAGGCCTCGGCCGCCGCGCCCGCCCTGGCCGAGTATATAAAAAGCAAAGCCAGCGCCGAGAAGGGCTCCCGTGGCACGGAGTATCGCGAGTGGGCCTTCCGCAACCTGGTGGCGCTCGATCCGTCGGGCGAAGCCACCACCGACGTGCTCCGCGCGACGATTGCCAAGCCCGGGTCGAAGTATCCCCAGTCGCTGATCGACATGGCCATCGACAAATCGCCGCATGAGACCGTGCCCGACCGCAAGGGCGACCTGCAACCGGGCGAGCGCGGCGTGGTCGAATTCGTGGCCGAGTGTCTGGAGAACGACCGCGCGGAGATCCGCCAGGCGGCCCTTTCCGATCTGGCCTGCTTCCTGGCAAGCCTCGACCGGCCGGCGGATCCGATCTGGTTCAGGCGAGGCGGTTCGTCGGAGCCCTTCCGCTTCTCGCAGGAAACACTCGATTTCGCTCAGAAGATGATGAACCGGCTCGTCGCGGCCTATGCAAAGGCCGACGAAAAGACCCGATTCGCCGTGATCCGGACCCTGATGAAGTACAACCGCCGGAACTCCCATATTCGCGATCTGGCCCAGCGGGCGTTGCGCGACGCCGAGGCAGCCGTGAAAGCCGGCAAGGGATCGCCCGACGTCGAAGCCGCCGCGCGGGAGTTGTACTCGGCCCTCGGCGAAAAAGCCCCGAGAAGCTCCGCCAAGAAAGCACCCGCGCCGCCCAAGCCGAAGCTTGGAGTTCGAATAACCGGCCCTTCGTCAATCCCATCGGAGCAGGTGCAGCAACGCTATGTTGACGTTACCATACAAATCGCGAATATGGGCAACACACGGCTGACGGGCATCACGGTCGCCTATGACGGCAACGCGCAAACACCGCCGGTCATGGCTAGCGCGGACTATCGAGTCGAAGGCAACAACCTGATCTGGACCATCGATTCGTTGAACGTCGGCAAGAAGGTCAAATTCGCAATCCGCTGCAAACCAAGTTCGAAACCTGGAACCATGCGGCACGCGGTCCGAGTGACCTCCGCCGAAGGGGCTGAGGCGGCTCATGAGTACCTTCTCGAAATTCCCGAGCCCGAGAAGCAACTCGTGCCGGTGGACGTGAGTGGCAAGGTTTCCACGGCGACACCCCTGCGAAGCCAGCAGCCCGGTCGCAAATCGGCCGCCCAAAACACGTCACCCAACGCCCGGCTGGCCGACGGGCTTATCCCGACGGTCGAGTCGTTTGTCGACAAGCTGACCCACGGCAAGAACGACGAGGCCGTCGCTTTGTTGGGCCAGGACGTCCAAAAGAGCAACCGATACGCCTTGCCCAAGCTGTTGCGAGAACTCGACTTCTCGAAGGCCCTGATCACTTCCTATGCGATCGGAGGCAACGGATCGGCCCAAGCCGTATTGGAACCCGCCACGCTCAAGGCCACGGGCGAGCAAATGTCGCTCCTCCTGATTCTCAGGCGGGACGCCGCCGCCGAAAACGGCTGGAAAATCCACGGCGCCAGCCTTGGCAAACACAAGGCCAAACCGAAAGCGAAGCCACTACCAGCGGCGCCGGACCCGTTCGGTGAATCGCCGAAGGCCGAAACGAAGGCGTCGCCCGACAAAGCTGCCAAGACGTCGAAACAGGGCTCCCTGCACCTCGTCTACGAAGTCATTCGTGAAGGGCAAGGCGGAAGAACAAGGGGGGCAACGACAGGCCGCGGGGGGGTGGGCGAGAGACTCGATGGGTAATTGGGCTAGTCAGCGGGAGGCAAAACTCTACACTTGGCTCCCAGGTCATGAGCAGACCGAGTGGCTTCCCATGTCGAGGGGGCGCCCCCCCGGGACCGGCAACGCTATAATTCATGAGGTAGATGTATTTCGACCAAGGACAATCATGAATCTCGTTTGGCATATTGCGACCATACTGGCGGTAACCGCGCACATGATGTTCGGTTGCTGCCTGCACCACGCGCACGGGTCTATTTCCCAGCATGATGATCCGTTGGCGGTCGAGACCACTTGTCCATGCGAACACGACGGTCATCAGCACGAAGGTCGGCCCCGCGATCATGGTAGCGGCCCCCGCGGGTGTGACGAGGGACGGTGTGCATTTGCTCGCCCGGACATTTTCGAAGGCAGTGACTTGTTGGTGGGTCTCCAGTGCCTCCCTCTGATTTCGTGCTTGCCACCACTTTCCATGCCAAGCGGTCTTGATTCGGCCAACCGGGCTCGCAACCGTTTCAGTCCGCCGACTATTCTGTATCTCATGAATCAAGCCCTCTTGCTTTGATTCTCGCTCTTCTCAACTAAGCTCATGGGCTTTGTGCCGCGCTTTTGCTTAGCGTGCCACGGCGCTCGTCTGTTGTTTCCGAGCTCTCTACATCGAGAGGAGTTTTCCTATGTCTCCCATGACACCGCGCGACCGGTCTCCTGCCGTTGGGCAACGGGCCGACCATCTCGGCTCGGCCAATCGTTCTCAACGAACGGAAGCGACAAGTGACTCACGAATCCGACCTCCACGATTCACGCAACGTCAATTCTTGGTCTTGGCGGCCGTCGCGATTGCCGTCGCTGCCGTCGCTGCCGGGCACCTCTCCCGGGACTGGTGGCTGCCTCGGGCAAGCCAGTTCTTCGCCGTGGGACAAGGGCGGTTGCACGATAGCGACGGCCACCGGACCGTTGCCGACGATGAGCACGGCGAAGTCGATGCCCACGCCGACCATGACCATTCGAGCGGCGCAGAGACGTCACTGGCATTGAGTGAACAGGCGAAGAAGAACATTGGTCTACGACTCATGACCGTTGGGCTGCGCGATTTCGACCGGACCATCAGCGTGCCCGCCATGGTCAAGGAGCGTCCGGGACGAACGGAGATCAAGGTTTCAGCTCCGATGACCGGCATCGTAACCCAAGTCTATCCGATTCGAGGCGAAGCGGTCACGCCCGGCGCCCCCCTCTTCGATCTTCGCTTGACGCACGAGGATTTGGTGGTTACCCAGAGCGAGTTCTTGGAAACCCTTGAGCGGCTTGACGTGATCAAGCTTGAAGTGGCTCGGCTTGATAAGGTGACCTCCAGCGGCGCCATCGCCGGAAGAAGACTGCTGGAGCGACAATACGAACAACAGCAGACCGAGGCCCGCCTCCGCGCGCAGCAGCAGGCCCTGATTCTTCATGGTATCACCGAGAATCAAGTCAACGAGATCAAGACCACGCGAAAGCTTCTCCAACAGGTGACCATCTGGGCGCCTCACCCCACCGGAGCATCGCACGAGAAAGCCAATGAGCCCTTGCTTCAGGTGTCCAACATCGAAGTCAGCCCTGGAGAGCAGGTGGAGGCTGGCGACCCGCTGGGCGTCCTTAGCGACCATGCTACGCTCTACCTTGAAGGAAAGGGGTTTGAAGAGGACTCGGAACAACTGAACGATGCCGCCAATCAGGGCACCCCAATCACGGCGGTCGTTGAAGCCGACGGCAAAGCCTCGCACACGGTGCCCGATTTGAAAATCCTCTATTTGGAAAATCAAGTCGAGGTAGAGTCTCGGGCGCTTCGCTTCTACGTGCGATTGCCCAACCAACTCGTGCGAAACACGAAGACCAAGGACGGCCATCGTTTCATCGGTTGGCGTTTCAAGCCGGGTCAACGTGTTCAACTGCTGATCCCGGTTGAACAGTGGAAAAACCGCATTGTGCTGCCTGTCGACGCGATCGTTCAGGACGGGGCACATTGGTTTGTCTTTCAGCAGGACGGCAATCGATTTGACCGGAAGCCGGTGCATGTCGAATATCGCGATCCGCGTTGGGCGGTGATCGCTAGCGACGGGACTCTCCTTCCGGGCGACATCGTGGCTGCGTCGGGTGCCTATCAGATGCACCTGACCATGAAGAACCAGGCAGGAGGTGGCGTCGATCCTCATGCGGGGCATCATCATTAGACATTCACGTTCCGCTTGAGGAGTCAGCAGGATGTTCAATGCGATTATCCGTTTTGCATTGCGACAGCGGCTATTGGTCGTCACCATTGCCTTCTTCTTGGTCTTGTACGGAAGTTGGCAGATATCTCGGTTGCCGATCGACGTCTTCCCCAACCTCAACCGCCCTCGCGTGACCGTGATGACCGAAGCGCACGGCATGGCTCCGGAAGAGGTGGAGACACTGATTACGTTTCCCCTCGAGACGGCGTTAAACGGAGCGACGGGTGTGCAGGCAGTCCGGACCGCCTCCGGCGTGGGACTGTCCGTCGTGTGGGTCGAATTCGACTGGGGCACCGACATCTACAACGATCGCCAAATCGTTGCCGAACGAATTGCGATGGTCGCCGATCAACTGCCCTCCGACGCCACTCCCCAATTGGCCCCGATTTCGTCGGTCATGGGCCAAATCATGATCATCGGCATGTGGAGCAACGACGGCAAGACGTCGCCGATGAAACTGCGCACACTGGCCGACTGGGTCGTGCGCCAGCGACTACTCACCATCCCCGGTGTTTCGCAGGTGTTTGTCATGGGCGGCGACCGAAAGCAATTCCAGGTGCTTGCCGATCCCGACAAGTTGTTGAAATACGGCGTCACCCTGCGTGAAGTGGAGGAAGCCGTCGGGCGGAGCAACCGCAATGCCGCCGGCGGCTATCTGGATGAGCAAGGACCGTATGAACTGCTCGTTCGCGGCTTGGGTCGCATTCAGACGGTGCGGGACCTCCAGGACGTCGTCGTGAAGATCCGCGACAACCGATCGGTACTTTTGGGACAAGTCGCCCGCGTGATCGAAGGGCCTCAGGTCAAGCGGGGCGACAGCGCCGCGTTCGCCCGTCAGGCGGACGGCACGTTCGCCGGCGGCCCGGCCGTGGTGCTCACGATCAACAAACAGCCCGACGCCGACACTCGACAAGTGACCGAGCAGATCACGAACGCGTTGAAGACACTTCAAGGGTCACTCCCGACAGATGTCCAAATCCATCCCGACCTTTACCAACAGAAGGCATTCATCGATCTGGCAATCGACAACGTCACCAGGGCGCTGCGCGACGGTGGCATTCTCGTTGTCATCATTCTGTTCATTTTCCTCTTGAACTTTCGCACGACTTTCATCACGCTCACGGCCATTCCTTTGTCGATTGTCGTCACGGGCTTGGTTTTCAAATGGTTCGGCTTGTCCATCAACACGATGACGCTCGGTGGATTGGCCGTCGCAATCGGCGAACTCGTCGATGATTCCATCGTCGACGTGGAGAACATCTACCGCCGCTTGCGCGAGAATCGGCGCAGCATCCACCCAAAACCACCATTGCTGATCGTTTTTCGGGCGAGCGTGGAGGTTCGCAATTCGATCGTCTTCGGCACGATGATCGTCGTGCTGGTGTTTGTGCCGGTCTTCGCATTGCACGGCATGGAAGGCCGGCTCTTCGCGCCGGTGGGAATCGCTTACATCGTTTCGATTCTGTCGTCGTTGTTGGTGTCGCTCACGGTAACGCCCGTATTGTCCTACTGGCTCCTGGCCAACGCCAAGTTCATGGAGCGGGAAAAAGAGGCGCTTGTTCTCCGTGGACTTAAAAGGTTGGCCGGCTGGATCATTGCGGCAAGTTTGCGCGTCCCCTTGGCCATAATGCTTGTCGCAATGGCGGCGGTTGCCATCGCCGGTTACGCGATTGCCCAGAAAGAAAACGACTTCCTGCCGCCGTTCGACGAGGGGGTGGTCCAGATCAACGTGATGCTGCCGCCAGGCACCTCGCTAAACACCTCTCGCGAAATCGCCCGAAAAGTGGAAAATCGTCTGAAGCAAATCGAAGATATTGAGGCATTCGTTCGGAAGACAGGGCGGGCGGAACTGGATGAGCACGCCGTCACCGTCAATATGTCGGAGATCATCGCCAGTTGCGACCCGCGCACACCCCGCAGCCGCGAACAAATCCTCGACGATTTGCGAGAAGCCTTGGCTGATATCCCCGGCATTGTCACCAGCGTGGAACAGCCGCTGGCACACCTGATTTCCCACATGCTCTCCGGGGTCAACGCCCAGGTGGGCATCAAGCTCTACGGCGACGATCTGGAGATCCTGCGCGGCAAAGCGAAGGAGATAAAGCAGGCTATTTCCAGCGTCGAGGGTGTTACCGACCTCCAGATCGAGCCCCAGGTTGACATTCCCCAGCTTCGTATTCAAGTCGACGGCGAAAAGCTGAAAACCTTCGGCCTCGTGCGAGAAGACATCAACGAGTTCGTCGAAACCGCCATGAACGGCAAGGTCGTCTCCGAAGTGCTCCTGGGCCAGCGCACGTTCGACTTGCTCGTCCGGCTCGATGAGCCCTTTCGAGAAGATCTCGAAGCAGTCAAGCGACTTTCGATCGACCTGCCGGGAGGCGGCGCGACCATGTTGGAATCGGTTGCCAAGATCTACGTAGCCGCCGGACCAAATACCATCAACCGCGAAAACGTGCGCCGGCGAATCATCATCCAGTGCAACACGGCGGGGCGCGGCTTGGTCGACGTGGTCCGCGACATCCAAGCTCGTGTCAAGCCGATCGAACGGTCGTTGCCGACCGGGTACTTTGTCTCCTTCGAGGGACAGTTTGAAAGCCAGCAGTCGGCAGCACGGGGAATTGCCGTCTTGTTTGCACTCGCCCTCGTGGGAGTGTTCCTGGTGCTCTACACGATGTTTCGTTCGACAAACCTGTCCCTCCAGGTGATGGTCTCTCTGCCCATGGCCTTCATCGGCTCGGTTGCCGCTTTGTATGTCACGAGGCAAACGCTCACGGTAGCCGCGATGGTGGGCTTTATCTCGCTATGTGGCATCGCCTCGCGAAATGGCATCCTGTTGATCAACCACTATCTGCACCTGGTCCAATTCGAAGGTGAAACGTGGTCACCCGAGATGATGATTCGCGCCGGCAAGGAACGTCTCGCCCCGGTACTGATGACGGCGCTCACCTCGGGCATTGGCCTGTTGCCACTGGCCATGGCTGCCGGCGAGCCCGGCAAGGAAATCCTCTACCCGGTGGCCACCGTGATTATCGGCGGTTTGATCAGCAGTACACTCCTGGAGTTCCTGGTTCGCCCGGTGCTGTTTTGGAAGTTCGGCCTCCGGGCAGCACAACGGGTCGTTGGAGACAGCACACACGACATTGTACTGGACGAAGAAACGGAAGAAGGCTCGGCAGCGCGACCAAGCCCGAGAACCCCATGAGCCGACGAGACGATCGACGACATCGAGGAGCCCGACGACGTTCACTGGGCGCTGGCCGACCATCAAAACTCGGTCCGCGGGGTGGCCGCTCCTCATAAGCCGTTGCCAAAACACAACCAACCGGCCCTACAACTCTCTAACTCGCCAACACAAGAATTCCATTTCACGCTGAACCAGGACACCTCAAAAAGTGCGAAACTTGAACTTAGGTGACCTTGACTATTGCATTCCATTTTCTCTATATTGCACTGTTGTCGGCATTTCCGGTGTTTACCGTATCGCCCATCGCCCATATTGGTGGGCACAGCGGGAAGTGGTTTTCGGCGTGTGCCTTGGTGGTCGTGTTGGAGAAGTTGACACGTTGGCCTGCGTCGTCCCCGCTGCCGCAGGATCCCAATGTCCTCACCGAGGTTTCGCAAGCATGAAGGACACGGACGCAAGCTCCGTCTGGGATGATCCAGCAAAGCTATTGCGAGTAATGGCGCACCCCGTGCGTCTGATGATCCTCAGCGCGCTTTGTGAACGACCACAATGTGTCAGGGACCTGAATTCGCTGGTTCCCATCGTGCAGGCGCATCTCTCGCAACATATGGCTGCGTTACGAAAGGCGGGATTGGTCGATTGCCACGTCTGCGGCCCGCTGCGTTGCTACTACATTATCCGTCCTACGCTGGTTAAGAAGATGCTTCGACTTCTCAGCGATGATCATCCCCCTCGGCTGCGAAGCCGGGATGCGGTCGTGCGTGCTTCGCAGCAAGCCGAACCGTCGCAGGCTAAGGCGCGATGAGCCACCGTTGCTTGGGTGGCCATTGACGGCAGATTCTCGAAGGGCCCTCCGACCGGTTCGTGCGTTACTCGGCAAAGCCATCTCGGCATGGTAGCCTGGCGCGAGCGACTGACCCCTATCACGGAAACGCTTCCTTGCGGAATGGGTAAGATACAGGGGTTTCTCTTGAAAGGCGGCGTGGTCCGTTGATTGGCAATCGCGTTGTCCGTGGTTCCGCGATCGTTCTCGGTGTACGTCAGGTTCTGCCACGATCCTCTGTTTGCGCGTTACCCGTGTGTTTTAGGGGGCCTTGCAGAGTGGTAGACGATCCGGTGATGATAAGGAATCCCTCATATAACGCTCATGTTATATAGTGCCCTTGTCCGATACATTGCAGTAGTGGGCAGGTGGCACTGCTCGGCCGAAAGAACCACGAGAGGTTGTCACCGTGCCTGCCAGAGAGTTGCGGCGAAAATCAATCGTGTGTGTTTCATCGGTGGCCACATCTCCGGCAGCGGGGGCCGCAGGGTGTTTTCCCAGTCAACCGCGACCGTGGTTTGGGACGTGCTGTACAAGGAATACGATATGACCAACCTCATACTCGTGGTGTTATTGCAGGTTTCCGCCGTCGGGGTGGAGCAAGGGGCTTTCGAGCAGGCTTATCGCGAGAGCGCGAGGACCGGGCAACCGCTGGTTGTGTTGATCGGCGCAACCTGGTGTCCCGGCTGCCAAAGAATGAAAAATTCGATCCTGCCGCAGGTCGCGAAAGTCGGTGGCTTGGATGGGGTTGTTTTTTTCTACGTCGATTTCGACCAGCAGCGGCAACTTGCCATGAAACTCAAGCGAGCAAGTTCCATCCCCCAACTGATCCGTTTCAACCGGGCGGCCACCGGATGGGAAGTAACATGCCTGGTTGGCGCCAAAAGTCCGCAGGAAGTCTACAACTTCATTAACGATGGACTCCTCAAGAAGACAAAAACGAGTGAGGTGTCGATGACGAGGCGTCCCGAAGGGCAATCACGTCAGCCGGCGCTCGCCCAAGCACCCGCATCACCCAAAGTCACCTCGCAATCTCCCCGAGCAACTGCGGTGGATGCGTCCCGACCTCCCAAAAGCAAAGCTTGTCCCAACGTGGCAAAGACCGTGGATGGTCCGTCCGAATGGAGGCCTCTTTACTACAAGCCACTTCAGGAAACCGAGGGCGAGGCAGAAAACACGGCACGCCAGAACCATCAAATGAAGAAAAGAAGATGACACAACTGATTGTACCCTCGGATTGAAGGAGTTGAATTTCATGCCCCATATTTGTGAACTCTCGGACCACAATTTCAAGACAGAGGTCTTGAAATCCGCCTTGCCCACGCTCGTTGATTTCTGGGCCCCTTGGTGTGGGCCTTGTCGAGCGGTCGGTCCGGTCGTCGAGCAACTGGCGGCCGAGCATGCCGATTCAATCAAGGTGGCCAAATTTAACGTGGACGAAGGTCCCCGCGTGACGGCCGCCTACGCAATTCACAGTATCCCCACCCTGATGATTTTCAAGGACGGAAAGATCGTCGATCGTTTTATTGGCGTTCGGTCAAAGGCGGAGTTGGAGGATGCCCTCGATCAGGTCGCGGCTTGATCATGGCAAGCAGCGACCAGTGAATTGGATCCGGAAAGGACCTCGTGTGTTTTCATGACGCATTCTGAAACGCTATCTCGCCCTTCCGAAGCCGGCGGCGCTACGACCACGGAAGAAGAACCAATCGTGACAATGCTGGCAGCGAGTCGCTGGACGGATAGCGCGCGGTTGCTCGCCGTCATGGCTCATCCCGTGCGTCTCGCGATTCTGGAGATCCTCTGCGAAAAGCCTCGGTGCGTGAAACACATCAACGCCTTGGTGCCGCTCGCTCAGTCGCACCTTTCCCAGCATTTGGGCGCTTTGCGCAAAGCCAATCTAGTGGCAAGCCTGGCCTGCGGGCCATTGCGATGCTATTACGTCCTTCAACCGACACTTGTGAAGAGACTGATTTGGCTATTGTGTCAGGAACACCCTCTTCAACGGCGCACTTGCGCCTCGATGGTTTCGGGGATTTCAACGTCGTGAAGCGAAGTCATCGGAAGACGCCAAGGTGGCATGATGGCGGCCGGGTCGAAGCAACTCCTCGGCGCGATGCGTATTCGCCTCCCCCGACCTGACCGCAACGATCGTAAAAACACGGTTGTCCATTGGGAATTCGAGTTCTACGGAAGGAGCCGAACCTCATGCTGGAACGGTGTCTGCAACGCGTATTGGTAGCGGTTTTCTTGCTCGGCTTGATGATCGTGGCGATGCCTATGTCGTCGCAGGCCGGCATGGAAGAGCTTTTTGCCCAACAGCCTGAAAAAGACTTCGTTTCAGTCACTGCGGAAGTCAGCCCACCGATAGGCAAGCAACCAGGACAGCTCTCGATCAATGTCCGTATTGATCCGACGTGGCACATCTATTCGATCACTCAGCCGCCGGGCGGTCCGCTGGCCACGGAAATCGAAGTTCGTTTTCTGGACGGCGTCCGCCAAGTCGGCGACATCCGCGTCGAACCCCTTCCCGAGAAGAAGACCGAGCCGACATTTGATAACCTCGTGATCGAAACTCATCACGATCGAGTCACGTGGCACATTCCTATTGCGATTGACTCCAGCGTGGATCTGGAATCGCTCGTGATCGAGGGACTCATTCGCGTTCAACCTTGCAACCACGACAACTGCCTCTCTCCCAAAAAGATCCCTTTCACCGCACGGCTTGCGCGGAACGTGGCGAAACCCACCGAATTGCCAACCCTCGTGGGTTCAGGAGAACCAAATTACCGGCCGGGCATGGGGCGCGAAGGGAGAGACACCCCTAACCCGGTCTCTCGTCCGGAAAAATTGAAAATCAAGGTCAACGACAGTTTGCAGGACACTTCGTTGGCTATGATCATGGGGCTCGGTTTTCTTGGAGGTCTGATTCTCAACCTCATGCCGTGCGTGTTGCCGGTGATCGGCTTGAAGATCCTCTCGTTCGTCCAACAGGCAGGCCAGAGTCGACGTCGGACCTTGGCGCTCAACGTATGGTACTCCCTGGGATTGCTCTCGGTCTTCGTCGTGTTGGCCAGCTTGGCCGTTTTCCGAAGCCTGGGTTGGGGGCAGTTGTTCAGCTTCACCGGCTTCAACGTAACGCTGATAGCCATTGTTTTCACCATGAGTTTGAGCCTCATTGGCACATGGGAAATTCCCATTCCCGGCTTTTTCGGAAGCGGCAAAGCCAATGATCTGTCCCAGCGAGAGGGCGCGCTGGGAGCGTTCTGCAAGGGCGTGCTCACCACAATCCTGGCCACGCCATGCAGCGGCCCTTTTCTTGCTTCCGCGCTCGCCTGGGCGGTTGGACGGCCGCTGCTTGAAGCCTACGCCGTATTCCTTTCCATGGGAATCGGCATGGCAAGCCCCTATCTGCTCATCGGCGCGTTTCCCTCGCTGATTCGTTTCCTGCCGAAGCCGGGCGAATGGATGGATACCTTCAAACAACTCATGGGCTTCGTGCTGCTTGCCACTGTGGCCTATCTCCTGGCGCTGCTCCCCTGGACATACGTTGTCCCAACGGTTACGTTCCTGTTCAGTCTCTGGGCAGCCTGCTGGTGGATTGGCCGGGTACCGCCGACGTCAAGCTCCCACGAGAAGATCCGGGCATGGCTTTCAGCCACCGCGTTTGCCGCCGTGTTTGGGTTCATCGCCTTCGGCTGGTTGGTCAAAACGATGACCAGCCGCTTCGAACGTACACTGCAAGCGGCTGGTAGCACCACGGTAAGCTGTGTCGCCGACCATCAAGAGGGTGAATTGCCTTGGCGCCCCTTCACTCGCAAAGCCTTCGATGAATTGATCGCCTCGCGAAACACCGTCCTGGTCGATTTCACGGCCGACTGGTGCATGACCTGCAAGACATTGGAGAAGCTCGTATTGAACACGCCTCGAATGGCCCGCGTGGTACGTGGCAATGGCGTGGTGACGCTACGCGCCGACTGGACCCACGCCTCGCCGGAAGTCACACAGATGCTGGAACAGTTGGGCAGCAAGCAAGTGCCGGTGATCGCCATCTTCCCCGCGGAAGACGCCAATCACCCCATCATTCTCCGCGGCGGCTACACGCAGGAAATGCTTCTCGATGCTCTGAAGAAGGCCGGGCCATCGAACAGGCTTGGCCTAACCGCGGCAAAAGGTCAGGCGAATCGGAAATGATATGTCTGACTACCGGGAGATGGAAACGGAGCACGGCATGCGACTAGTGAGACACAGACGGGGAAACCCCGACCCAGAGCATGTCGAAGCCTACCCCACCGCGCCACCTCTCGACTCTACTGTTTTCCCTAAAGGCTTTTTTCAGGCGACGGAAGCCAACCATCGGGTGAGTTGCCTTGTCACGGGGCCCTTTTGTGCCTATCTTGGATATATGGTCGTTCTTGTCATGAGCGTTATCGACGGCGTTTGGCCTGTGAACATTGGAGTGGGCACAAGCCCCAACGCGGCACGCCAAACATGAAACGTCCAAAAGCACGAAAAAGAACGCTCTTTTAGGGCCCGTAGCTCAGCGGTGAGAGCAGGGGACTCATAATCCCTTGGTCGGTGGTTCGAATCCTCCCGGGCCTACTGGATTTACATCCATTATTGGGGTATTGAGCAGTGGGGCTTGATGCGGGTGGAATGGGGGGGGCTCCGGCGGCATCGCACGATGGGCGCGAAGCGTTCTGGTTTCTATTCCAGCGGGAAATCGGACTCGACGCTTTGTTTGGCGTAGATGGGCATGTGGCGATAGTAGACTTCGAGAATCATGGCCGCCAGGGCCGTGCAGTAGAGGCGGCCGCCGATTTGGTTGTGCCTGGCCAGGTGGTTTCCCTCTTCCATGATGAACCAACTGCCTAGTTCATGGCCTCTTTTGGCTTGCAGGTTGACCAACTCGTCTCGCATGACGGCATTCCACTTCGTCCACGGTTCGCCTTCCCAATGGCGCAGGACCTGGGTAGCATAGTAATCGTAGTACAGACTGCTGTTGGGTCCTCTTCGGCTAAGCCAAGCAACGCCGAGTTCCAAGTCGGGATCGCTCTTCTTTCGTCCCATGAGCATGCGGCAGAGCACGCCGATCGCCGTGGTCGCCTCGGTCGAAGGTCCTTCGCCCGGTTTGTCGTAACCATAATTCGCGCCGTCGGGGCTTTGCACGCTGTCGAGAAAACCCGACGCTTTCTTGACCGTCGCCGGGGGCACGACCAGGTAGGCCAGATGCCCGCTTTTCAGCGCCATGATCTGCCAGCCAAGGATCGAGGTGTCGCCTGGCTGTTGAGGGACGTATCGCCAACCGCCCCCGAACGGATCCTGAGCGTAGACGATGAAATTGATGGCCTTCTGCGCCGGTTCGAAGAGCATTTTGTCATGCGTCATCGCGTAGGCCTCGCAAAGGGCGATCGACGCGATGCCGTGAGAGTACATTTGCCCCGAGGAGTCCCAGAGACTGCCGCTCCGGCGATCCTGCCGGTTGATCAGAAAATAGAGCCCCGACTGAACGACCTTCTGATATCTTCCCTCCTTGTGTGTTTGACCCGCGCCAAGAAACGGGAGCAACGCCAGGCCGGTTGCCGCGTTTCGCGCTTGTGCAAAGCGAGGATCGCCCGGGTTGCCACACCGGCGTCGACATCCCGGCGCCAAGTTGTGCATGAAGCTCCAACCGCCGTCGGGAAGCTGATGCGCGGCCAGCCATTGGAGAGCTCGTGCAACGGCTTCTTCGCTCTCCTTGGTTCCGCCGTATTTGGCCACCATCGCTTCGCGAGCGCCCTCGCCACGCCCGGCAAGAGCTTCGCCGCTGAGTCCTCCGATAACGGTCATGGGGTCGTTCCGCGGCGCGGTGTCGAAACC
>JAFGIR010000014.1 GCA_016929515.1 Pirellulales bacterium
ACGTGCTGCGCGCCCGCCGCGGCCCGGTGGTGACCAATTGTTCGACAAGCCGCATGACCGAGGCCGTGGCCGAGCACCACAACCAGCGTCATTTCCGTTCGGCGGTCGGCGAGGCCAACGTCGTCGACGTGATGCTGGCGAAGGACGCAATTTTCGGCGGCGAGGGGAACGGTGGGCCGATCGACCCTCGCGTCGGTCTGGTGCGCGACAGCTTCGTCGGCATGGCGCAACTGCTCGACGCCATGGCGGCCCGCGAACTCTCGATTCGCCAGTTGGCCGACGAATTGCCCCGCTTTGCCATCGTGAAGACGACCATCAACCTCGCCCCGGAGTCCGTGGCGCCGGGGCTCGACGCCTTGGAGAAGCACTTCGACGAGGCGCGTGCCGACCGGCTCGACGGGCTGCGTCTGGACTGGCCCGACGCATGGCTCCTGGTTCGGCCGAGCAACACGGAGCCGATCGTCCGTGCCGTGGCCGAAGCACCCGACGAGGAAAGGGCCCGCCAGCTCTGCGGCGAAGCTGCCCGAGTGCTGGAGAAAGTCAAGTAAAACAACCAACTGAAAGCCGGCTCCTTGGTTTTGAAACGCCTTCTGGAAAAAGGAGAGAAGCCATGAAACCGTCTGATTTGTCCGGCGTTCCCTCGCTACGGGCCGGCCTGTTTTTGTCGCGACGAGCCGACGGAATCGTTGCCATAGCTTGTCCGGGGCCGAATCAAGATCATCAATAATCGGCGGCCAGATGGGAATGCCCGTGCAATTCGCGAAGTTTCTTTGGCCCCTTCCCTGGACGTTGCTGGGGTTGGTCGCGGGATTGGCTGGTCTGTTGACCGGCGGGCGGGCCCGGCGGCGCGGGCCGGTGATTGAGTTCTACGGTGGAGCAGTGGCTCGATTGCTTGCCCGAATTCCCAATCGGCCGATGGCCATGACCTTGGGCCATGTGATTGTCGGTACGTCGGCCGCGGCTCTCGACACGGTTCGGCGGCACGAGTTGGTCCATGTTCGCCAATACGAACGCTGGGGCCCGGCGTTCGTGCCTGTCTACCTGTTTTACTCGGTCCGCCTTTGGCTGGCTGGCAAGAATGCCTATCGCGACAATCCGTTCGAAATCGAGGCCTACCGCGAGTCGTAACCCAGCACGACCGCTCTCGCGGCCGTTGCTTGCATCGTCGACGACGCGCCGCCATACTAGGGGAATACGAACCACGCCTCGATATCTCCTGCCTGAAAGACTGCCATGTTGAACTGCTCGCTGCCCCCAATGCGGGCTTGCGCCTTGCTGCTTCTGATCGGTTGTGCGTTAAGCTCGTCAGCCCTGGCGGCCGACGAGTTGGCGGTTTTGCCCGAGACGATCGGCGACCGTGCTCCGTCGGCCATGATGCCGCATTATATTTCAATGAAGGTGCACGAAGCGCTTGCTCGCCGCAAGGCCAAGTACGAAGAACTCAAAACGCCCGAGGATATCTTCGCCCGAGCGCGAAAAATGCGCGAGTTTTTCGTCGAACAGTTGGGCGGATTTCCCGAGCGGACGCCGTTGAACGCGCGTGTCGTCGATCGGATCGAGCGCGACGGTTATCGGATCGAAAAAATCCTCTTCGAGAGCCAGCCGCGATTGTTCGTCACGGCATTGCTCTTTTTGCCCGTGGAGACCGAGCCGCCTTATCCGGGCGTGCTGGTTCCTTGCGGCCACACGGGAAATGGCAAGGCAGGCTATCAACACATTGCGATCCTGCTGGCCCGCAACGGCATGGCCGCGCTCTGCTACGATCCGATCGAGCAGGGCGAGCGATGCCAGTTGCTCAACGACAAAGGCAAGCCGCTCGCCGCCGGCACCGGGGCGCACAATCGGATAGGCGTCGGCAGCATCCTGCTGGGCCGCAACACGGCCACGTTTCGCGTCTGGGACGGCATGCGAGCCATCGACTACCTCGCCGGTCGCGAGGAAGTCGATCCGAAGCGAATCGGCTGCACGGGCAACTCGGGCGGCGGCACGCTCACGTCCTACCTGATGGCGTTGGACGATCGGATTCAGTGCGCCGCGCCGAGCTGCTACCTGACCAGCTTCGAGCGGCTTTTCGAGACGATCGGGCCGCAAGACGCCGAACAGCATATTCACGGCCAGTTGGCCTTCGGCATGGGACAAGCCGACTACGTGCACATGCGCGCCCCGCGGCCGACGCTCATGTGCACCGCCACGCATGATTTCTTCGACATCCAGGGTTCGTGGGATACGTTCCGCGAGGCCAAGCGGCTCTACACGCGGCTTGGTTTCGCCGAGCGGGTCGACCTGATCGAAACGGATAACGGCCACGGATTTCATTCGCCGCTACGCGTCGGCGCGGTCCGGTGGATGCGGCGATGGCTCATGGGAATCGACGACGCGGTGACCGAACCGGAGACGGCCGTCCTGACCGACGACCAAGCTCGCTGTACGCCGAAAGGCCAGGTCGTACTGCTCGACGGCGCCAAAACGACGTATGACCTGAACAACGAATACGAAGCGGAGCTTGCCGGCAAGCGACGTGATTTCTGGGCCCGGACCGATCGGGCCGAAGCAATCGGCGCCGTGCGCCGCGCGACCGGCATCCGGGCACTGGGCGATCTGCCCAAGCCCGAGGTCGACCGTGTCGGCCGGGTCGACCGCGAAGGCTACACGATCGAAAAGTTGATCTTCCGGCCCGAGGACCGTATCTGGCTGCCGGCGCTCTTGTTTGTTCCAAAGGAACCGAAGGCGGAAGCCTGTTTGTATCTCGACGAGCGCGGCAAGCAGGCCGCGGCGGCTCCCGGAGGCGAAATCGAAAAGCTCGTCCAAGAAGGCCACGTCGTGCTGGCCGTCGACCCGCGAGGTATCGGCGAAACCAGCCACGCGCCGGTAAGACGTTCCGATTATGCCAAGTATCTGGGGCCCGAGTGGGCCGAAAGCACGTTGGCCTACATGCTCGACACGTCGTACCTGAAGATGCGCGCCGAGGACATGCTGATTTGCGCTCGATTTCTCGCGAATTATGAAGCTACCGAGCAGCCGCGGCCGGTGCGGATTGTGGCCACCGGCGTGCTGGGGCCGCCGGCGCTGCACGCCGCGGCACTGGAGCCGGAGCAAATTGCCGGTTTGACACTCCGTGGCTCGGTTCAATCATGGGCGGACGTGGTCCGCGAGCCTTGGGCCATGTTTCAGTATGTCAACGTGGTCCACGGGGCCCTCGAAGTCTACGATTTGCCCGATTTGGTGGCGAGTTTGCCCGAGGGAAGCGTCGAAATCGTCGATCCGCGTCGCCCCGACGGCCGCCCGGTCAATAAACCGGACCCTTGAGCGAATACCCTGTTGCCGGTAAGCTGAATTCTGGATTTCCCCGGCTGGAAAAGGAGGGTGTTCGATGTTTGCGTTTTTTGGAGCGCCCGGCTTCATGGAGCTGTTGATTATTGGCGTGTTTTTTGTTGCGTCGTTCGTGTTCACCATCCTGCCGTTTTGGCTCATTTTCGAGAAAGCCGGTTTTTCGGGGGCCTTGTCGTTGCTCATGATGGTGCCGGTGGCCAACGTGGTGATGCTTTTCTTCCTGGCGTTTGCCGATTGGCCCGCGCTGGATCGCCGGGGCGACGCCGGCTACCCGTCGGCCGGCGGAAATGCGGAAGACTACAACGCCTGAAATAGACTAGCCGACGCTTTGGACGGTGGCACCTTGCGTAAGGATTACTGAGGCAGACAATCATGTGGATGCGGATGCGTTTTGACCTCGGGTGGCGCGACGTCGCCTTTGGCGTCCGCAGCATGTGCGCGCGGCTCGACCGCGACGCGCTCAATCGGCGGATTCGCGAGTGCTGGCCGCGGCCCGAGCAAATGGTTCCTTTCTTGTCGGTTCGCTCGGGCTTCGACCTGCTCTGGGCGTCGTTGGATTTGCCGCCCGGCAGCGAGGTGCTCATGTCGGCGTTGACGATTCCCGACATGGTGCGGATTGTCGAGCACCATGGGCTTCTACCGGTGCCGGTCGATCTGAACGCGGCCAACATGGCGCCCGAGCTCAACGCGATTCGCCGGGCGATCACGCCGGCAACCCGGGCAATCGTCGTGGCGCACCTTTTCGGCACGCGCGTGCTCTTGGAGCCGATTCTGGAGATTGCCCGGCAGCACGGTTTGCTGGTGATCGAGGACTGCGCGCAAGCGTTCGACGGTTGCCACGACGACGGCCACCCAAATGCCGACGTGACGATGTTCAGTTTTGGGCCGATCAAGACGATCACGGCCTTGGGCGGCGGGGTGCTCTGTGTTCGCAATGCCGAGTTGCTCGCGAAGATCGAGTCGCTTCACGGGCTCTATCCGGTTCAGAGTCGTGGGTCGTACCTGAAACGTTTCACCAAGTATTCGGTGTTGATGGGATTGTCGTCCCGCCCGTTGTGCGACGCGATTCTCGCCATGTACCGCGCGGCCGGATTCGATTACGATCATTGGATCAACGGGGTGGTTCGGGCGTTTCCCGGCCCGGGATGGCTCGAGGGGCTTCGCCATCAGCCGTCGGCGCCGCTTCTGGCGATGCTCGAAAGACGTTTGCGAATGTTCAACCCCGCCTGGATCACTGCCCGGATCGCGCGAGCGCAACATTTGATTCGGCGCTTGCCGGCCGGCGTGGTGCGGCCGGGCAGCGCGGCCCGGGACAACAGCTACTGGGTGTTTCCCGTTTTGGCGGACGATCCGGGTCGTCTGGCTGCCGAATTGGCCGAGGCGGGCTTCGACACGACGCGCGGTGGCAGTCTCCGGCCGGTCGAACCGCCGGAGGACCGACCTGAACTCGATCCGAAGACCGCGCGGCGAATTTTGGCCGGCATGGTATTCATGCCCCTGTGCCCGCAGATGCCCCGGCGAGAAATCGAACGCCTGGCCGGCGTGCTTGGGCAACTGGAAGACTGCCTGATCATCGACCCGACCAAGGTCGAACCCCCGAAGATCTTCCCTCGCACGGTGGTCGACGTGCGTTCGGGGTGACGCGGCGGCCCCTCCGGCGACGTCGTGACAAACGGCTGGCCACCTGATACACTCTTGAGCGTGCGACCGAACGTGCCCTCGCTTCGGGTAGTGCATTTCGGGCATTTCGGCACTCTCGGAATCTTGGCCACCTGGGGACGTTGATGACCATGGGCAATATTTGGATTGCTTTGGGTTTGACCGTCTTCGCCGGATTGGCTACCGGCATCGGCAGCGCGATCGCATTCTTTGCCAAGCGAACGAACTACCGTTTCCTTTCGGTGGCAACTGGGTTTTCGGCCGGGGTGATGCTCTACGTGTCGTTCGTGGAAATCTTCGTCAAGTCGACGGACGAATTGGTGGCCGCCTATGGCGGCTACTGGGGACATTGGGTCACGGCTGCATCTTTTTTTGGGGGAGTCTTTCTTATCGGGATCATCGACAATCTGATCCCGTCGGCCGAGAACCCGCACGAGACGCACACGCCGCAGGAAACCGCGCCGCTTCACGATGCGTCGTTGCCGATGCCCGACTTCGATGCCATCGCGGCCGACCCGGCCCACGCCGCCCCCGGCGCCCACGACCATCGCGTGGACGAGTCGAAGCTCCTGCGAATGGGTTTGTTCACGGCCCTGGCCATCACGATCCACAACTTCCCCGAAGGCCTGGCAACCTTTCTGGCCGCGCTGGAGAACCCGAGCCTGGGCGTGGCCATTGCGATTGCCATTGCGCTGCACAACATCCCCGAGGGCATCAGCGTTTCCGTGCCCATCTTCTACGCGACGGGCAATCGGAAGAAGGCGTTCGTCTACTCGGTGCTCAGCGGCCTGGCCGAGCCGGTCGGCGCCGTGATCGCATACGTCGCGTTATGGTATTTCCTGGGTGGCGACTCGGGCGCGATTCCTTCGCAGGTAATGGGGATTCTCTTCGGCGGCGTGGCCGGAATCATGGTCTACATCAGCCTCGATGAATTGCTGCCCACCAGCCGGGCCTATGGCAAGGGACACGACAGCCTCATCGGACTGGTGGCCGGCATGGTAGTCATGGCGCTTAGCTTGCTGCTGATGAAGTGAGCCGGTCGCCGACGCCAGAACCACCAACGGCCGTCCGCCGAGCGGCCACTGGCCTTTCCGTCGCGGAGCTTTTCGAGCGGCCTCCGGGCCGCGTTGCCACATCGCGGAAGACGTGGCGGAGGAACGGAAATGGCTGAAAATGCCGGTTCCGGACGCCAGACTGTCGCCCTACGGGCCGGGCCAGACGATTCTTTTGCACCCCCGCATTTTGTGTAGTACATTTGGTGGAGTCGATAGGGCAGGCGTAGGCACGCAATCCTCAACGCCTACCGTGCCTATCTCCCCGTTTGCGGAGCGGACGGGCATGCCGGAGCAGGCGAGCACGGTTGGTCGCCTTGGCCGTCCCCGTGTTTGCCGACCGGGGTTGGCCCGAGGGCACGACTCAAGTTCAAGCATCTCGATAGTCGTTCAACCAAGAAAAAGGGGCCTTTCGATGGAATTCGATCTCGCTGCCTATGTCAGCCGGAACAACCGCCTTGTCCTGCACGAGCTGCAACAGACACTCGAACCCCGACTTGCCTCGGACGACGTCAGTCTTGATTTCCACGAAGAAAGGGTGATGCGGGCCTTGGGCTTTGCCCTGGCCGGGGCGTACACCGTCTTGGGGGTTGATCTGGAAGACACCGAGCTCACGCCGAAGGATCGAATGATCCTCGAACTCACACTGGCATTGCACGACGTCGGCAAGCGAGCCGATTTGAACGTTCCTCACCCCGAGGCCGGATACGAACTTCTCCGCGACCATCAGGCCGACTTGTGCAGCGCTATTGACCGGCACGTCGTCAACTCGAAGATCGTTCCCTCTCCGACCGAAGACGACCATCTCCAATTGATCCTATGGCTGGTCCGCCATCATGATGTTCTTGAAGGTCTATGGACGGGCGAACGCCGGGCCGTGCATCTCGACCGGATCTCCGACGAATTGTGCCGGGATTGTGAAGTCTGTAAAGACCGAAAAGACCGTAAACGATGCGCCGACTGCCAGAACAAAGTCGCGAAGGCTCTTGAACTGCTGCTCATCGTGACTCTCTGCGACTCGATCGGCCACGCCCCGAAGGACGTGACCCAAGCCACGGTCGATTTCTGGCACAAGATCATCGCCATGGACAACCGTGGGCAATTCGGCGACTTGTCTCACCGAATCACGCAATGGACGACCGACGAAAAGCAGGGCCGTCCGGCAGGCTCGCCGGCACAGCAAGCTGCCGCCGACGAGCTAGGGCGGAAAATGAACCAGGCGGCGCGCGACGTGTTCGCCTCTCATATCGGCCATATCGTCCATGGTTTCGGACTCTTCAAAGCACTGGACGTGCGATGGAAAATCCGGCTATTCAACATGATCGGCGATTGCTACGCGCACCATTTCGAAAATGAAGAAGTCGCTCTCACCTTCGCGATGCGATACGATCCCGAAGACCCCGGCGCGGCGAGAGTCTTGACCGCTTACGAGAGTGCCATTCAAAGCGGGCGTCTCCGAATCGTCGCCCACTGCGAGAGAAAAGAGATACGCGTCGCGCGTCCGTGAATGTCGTTGACCGGCAACGGACCACCGGTCGCGCGGGTTTCCGAACCGTCGGCTCGCGAGCGAGGCCGCGCGTCGCGCATCTCCCGCCGGCAAGCGGCCGCGATGCGGGCAACGTGCTTCGATCGCGCCAGCCCAAGGCCTCGCACCTCTTGCCACGCCGCGCAACCCCTTGCGGGGGGGTGAATCTGGCTGCCGGAACGGTTGACACCCGAGAGGCATATCTTAAAATGCGGAATTCCCCACGGGCCGTTGGCGTCCGTGGTGGGAAGGCGTCCGATGTAGATCGGTTTCATCGCTGGGGTCGCAGTTGCATCGGGTGCGAAGAGGTTGGACCCCGGCGTCAAGGCTAGTAACTTCTTACTATTCGAGGGAGCGTGGAATCGGGGATCTCCGACCGTCTGTTTTTGTTTCAGACCGTTGCCCCGAGGGAGAGGCCCCTGCTGCCGCTTGCGGGTTAGCCGGATGACGCTTCCCGAGGTCTCACAAGTTGTCTTAAACATCGTTTCGGAGGAAGCCCCTGATGGCAGAAGCAAAGTCCGGTCAAATTGTCAACGTAATGAAAGAGGCGAGGCTTTTCCCACCTCCTGAGGAATTCGCAGCCAAGGCCCGCATCGGCTCCATGGAAGCGTATGAGAAGCTCTACCAAGAAGCCGCGGCCGATCCGGAAGCCTTCTGGGGCAAACTGGCCAAGGAACTCCACTGGTTCAAGCCTTTCGACAAAGTCCTCGATTGGCAAGAACCGTTCGCCAAGTGGTTTGTCGGTGGGCAGACCAACGTCTCGTACAACTGCTTGGACGCCCACCTGGGCACGCCCCGCGAAGATAAGAAGGCCCTCGTTTGGGAAGGCGAGCCGGGCGATACCCGGGTGCTCACCTACAAGCAGCTCCATCACGAAGTCTGCAAATTCGCCAACGTGCTGAAGAAACTGGGCATCGGCAAGGGCGACGTCGTGGCCATGTACATGCCGATGGTGCCCGAGTTGGCCATCGCCATGTTGGCTTGTGCCCGAATCGGCGCGGTCCATTCGGTCGTTTTCGGCGGTTTTTCGGCCGAAGCCATCGCCGACCGGAACAAGGACGCCTCGGCCAAGCTGCAGATCACGGCCGACGGCGGCTGGCGGCGCGGCAAGCAACTGCCGTTGAAGAAAACGGTCGACGAAGCGCTCGAAAAGTCGCCAACCGTCGAGAAGTGCATCGTGCTGAAGCGCGTCGAGTGCGACGTGACCATGAAGGAAGGCCGCGACTTCTGGTGGCACGAATTGATGGACGAGGCCTCGGCCGATTGCCCCGCCGAGCCCATGGACAGCGAAGCCCCGTTGTTCATCCTTTACACGAGCGGTTCGACCGGCAAACCCAAGGGCGTGAAGCACACGACGGCCGGCTACAACCTCTACGCGAAGAAGACGACCGAGTGGGTTTTCGACGTCCGCGACGAGGACGTTTACTGGTGCACGGCCGACATCGGCTGGATCACCGGCCATAGCTACATCGTCTACGGTCCCTTGACGGCCGGCGTCACGTCGTTCATGTACGAAGGCGCGCCGAATTGTCCGAACGAAGGCCGTTTCTGGGAAATCATCGAAAAGTACAAGGTCAGCATCTTCTACACGGCCCCGACCGCCATCCGCGCGTTCATCAAGTGGGGAGACGAATGGGTCCAGAAGCATGATCTTTCCAGCCTGCGGTTGCTAGGGACCGTCGGCGAGGGAATCAACCCCGAAGCCTGGATGTGGTATCACAAGATGATCGGCGGCGAGCGATGCCCGATCGTCGATACCTGGTGGCAAACCGAAAC
>JAFGIR010000104.1 GCA_016929515.1 Pirellulales bacterium
CGCGGCCCGGACGCTGACCGAGCGGCTCGGCGTGCCAATCGTCTCGTCCCTTTCGGGCGAGGACGGTTTTATCGAGCGACTGCCCGAACCCTATCGCACCGAAGCGCGCCACGAGTTGCGTACCCGATGCGCCGACTTGGCCGCGCTGGTGGCTCCGAGCGAATACTATGCCGGGTTCATGGCCGAGTATCTGGCCGTCCCGCGCGAACGAATCACGGTGATCCGCCCGGGCCTCGATCTCGACGGCCACGCCGCGCCGGGTTCGCCGGCACAAAGCGAATTGCTGCCCGAGGAATCTGAGGAAATCGAGCCCTCCAGCGACGAACTGCCCGACGAGCGACTGTCGGAAGACGAAGTGGACACGATCGTGGCCGAACAGGAACCGCTGCCGCCCGAGCAAAAACCGATCACGATCGGCTACCTGTCGCGCGTCTGCCCGACCAAGGGCTTGCACCAGTTGGTCGAGGCGTTTCGGTTGCTATTGCGCGAGCCGGCAATGCCGCCGATGCGTCTTCGGGCGGCGGGCCATTTGGGCCGAGACGATCGGGTCTATTTTCGGCAAATCCGCCGCCAACTGTCGCGATTCGGCCTGACTGATCGGTTCGAATACGTCGGCGAACTTCGCCGAGCCGAAAAAATCGCTTTCCTGCAATCGCTCGACATCCTGAGTGTTCCGGCCACGCGGCCCGAGAGCAAAGGTCTCGCCGTGCTCGAAGCCCTGGCGAACGGCACGCCGGCCGTCCTGCCCGACCATGGCGTATTTTCCGAGTTGATCGCCGAAACGAGCGGCGGACTGGTTCATGAGCCGAACCGGCCGTCGGCATTGGCCGTCGCGCTCGAACGAATGATCCGCAACCCGGCGCTGGTCGAACGTTGCGGACGCGAAGGCCAAGAGGCGATCCGCCGCGACTACGACGTCCGCCGCACGGCCGAGCGGATGGTGGAATTCTACGGCACGGTGTGCAAGAAGTAATACGGCGCAGTGTCCATGCCAAACCGCTCGTGCACGCGAGCGAGAGTGTGTGGAATACCCCCCTCGGACTTCTTACCGTCCACACAACCGCGCATGCATGCTCCGGCAAGGGCGGCCATCTCATTTCGGGGACTTGGCCAGCGGCATGAATGTAAGGCCTTTTACCTTGGCATCGACTATGGCACGATAGAGTTCGCCTGAGACAATCACGGCGTGCCACGCGCTTCCGCCCGAGCCGAAATATTCGCGACTCTTGAGGATCGGCGCCTTGGGCCGCTTTTCGAAAGCCGGAAAGAAGCCGCGACACCAACCGTAATACTTCTTGCCTACCGGAGCCGGGCACTTTTCGCCGGGGGCACTCTTGGGCATGTTTAGACACGAACCGGCCGTCTTCGTGATCTTCAGTTGCACCACTTTCTTGAGCACCTTGCCCGTGCCGTGGTGGATCACCGGCCAGGTTTCGATGCCGAACGGCTGGAAGACGTCGCGCCACACTTTCGGCCGAACGAAGAATTCATCATGAACCCAATTGAGTTCGAAGATATCACGCCGCGACCATCCCGGCTCTTGGCGAAGGTGAAAGGGCGCCTTTTGTATCGCACCAGTGCCCTTCTTCTCGTGATATTCTCTGAGATCATACGTGATTTCTCGATAGCCGAAGTCATTGTCAGGCATGGGGTATCCGTTGTGCCAGGTAGCACGCATGTACAGATAGTCGGCCGACTGAAGTTCGGCTTTCGTGAATTTGGTCTCGATTGATACGAGGGCATCCCATTTCCTGAACAGCGCGTGCAGCTCGCGCCATGCCGGATGCGATTCCCCCACGCGGCACACTTGGAAGGTACTCCATCCCAGTCTCACGTTGATGCGGTGCTTCCTCAACGTGCGCTGTTTCGCGCGGTCCACTTCCGTGAAACAATATCGACGTACGATTTCCATGCTTAGCCCTCCGTCTGAAAGTCAAACATCCAGTGAAGCTCGAGACATCCGGAATTGTATCAGCTACCCCGCACGCAACAGCGGTCCTTTTCACTTGACAGAACCTTGCCCATAAGGCAACGGCTTTGGCGAGATGCGGTGGTGTTACCCCATGAGGAATGGCAGTGAACGGTATCTACTCTACGCGACTATTTACTGTGAGCGCCAGAAGCTCGGCACGAACAAGACGATGATCACGAAAAGCTCCAACCGGCCGAGCATCATCAGCCAGATGAACAGCACCTTGCTCGGCGCGGTGAAGTTCGTGTAGTTCTTCGTCGCGCCGATCACGCCGTAGCCCGGCCCGATGTTGTTGAGCGTCGCCGCTGAGCACAAACAGCATCGCGCCGAGCAAAGTCGCCAACACCCAACTCAGCCCAACGATGGCCATTGCTTCCTTGCGAAAGAGCTGGCCCGAAGCGCGGCGACCCAAAAATCGCAAGATGCCTCCAACGCCGAAGCAAATTGCCATCGCGCCGAGCAGTCCCCAGAAGCCGTCGCGTTCGTAACGCCACTCGCCGCCGGCCAGCGGCAGGGCCCAGGGCAAACTCATCGTCATCGAGCCGCCGATCAAAAATGCCACCTGGCCCAACAGGCGACAGAGTAGTGCCAGGTTCATCGCGGGTTTCCTATCGGTGAATCGTGGCGGTCTCGAAAAATCGGTAGGTGACGTCAGGTGTCCGATTTCTTCGAGCGTGTCTTCTAAACTGGTGGCTGCCCCATGAAACAAATGTTGCTACGCGAGTGGAACAACCCGGATCGATCGCAACAATAGCCCGGCCATCATCACGTCGCTTCAGGGCTGAACATCTTCTTCGTCTGCTCGAACGCCGATTCGGCTACCATCGCGACGACCGTGTCACCAGCGTAAAGCCGATCTTGGGCCCCCGGCACGCGCACGTAGCTCTCGTGGATAATGGCCACGATGAGACATTGCGAGGGCAGACTGAGTTGGGCCAAGGTGGCATGGGTTACCGGCGTGCCGGGCAGCACTTCGATCTCTTGGATCTCGATGTCGCCGCTCGGCGAGAGCGGCATCCGTGAAATGATGGCCCCCGTGTTCAGAAGCCCGAAAATCTGCTTGGCCGTCACGATTCGTGGGCTGACCGCGTGGTCGATCCCCAGCTTGCCGACCACGTTGGCGTAGTCGGGCCGGTGGACGATCGACATGATCTTCTTGGCGCCGAGTTCCTTGGCCTCGACGCAAGCCATGATGCTGTCTTCGTCGTCACCTGCACACGCGACGAAAATGTCCGCGTCGCCCACTCGTTCTTCTTCGAGCGTGACGCGCCGCTGGGCGTCGGCGTTGACCACCGTGGTCTGGTCGAGATGGGCCGCCAGGAAATCGCACCTCGCGCGATCCGTTTCCATCAAGAGAATCGAAAACCGCCGGCCTTCCAACGCCCGCGCCAGGTGATAGCCCGTCTCGCCCCCGCCGGCAATCACCACCCTCTGTTTCGGCGGTTGGGTTCGCTGAAACAATCCCTTGACATCGTCAATATCCGTACGCGTGCCGATCAGCGTGATCTGGTCGCCCAGGGCAATCCGATCGGCGGCCCCGGCCAGCGACAGCCGCCCGTCGCGCCGAATCGATCCGATGCGCACGCCGGCGGGCAGCTTCAACTCGGCCAGCGGAACGCCGACGGCCGCCGTCTCCTCGCCCACTTCGAGTTCCTGCATTTCGAGCTCGCCCCGGGCGAAGTTCTCGACGAGGCTGGCGCCCGGGTGGCGAATCTCGCGGACCAGTTCCATGGCCGAGAGGTGTTCCATGCTCAGCAGCCGGTCAATGCGGAAGTGGCGCTGGTAGTCGAACGTGCTCAGATCGCGAAACACGGGCGCGTAGACTCGGGCAACGCTTCGATGGGTTCCCATTCCCTTGGCCATGCTGGCAGCGATCATATTGACTTCGTCGCAACCGGTCACGGCCAGGCACAGATCGCTTCCCAGCACACCCGCCTGAAACAGAACACTCGACTCGCTCGCCGAGCCGCCTACCACGCGGACGTCCAGCTCCTCGTTAACTCGACGTGTATGGGCCGGATCGTTGTCGACCACCGTGACGCTATGGCCGTGTTGGCAAAGCATGTCGGCAATCGACGTGCCGACCGTACCCGCCCCGAGTATCACGATGCGCATTGTTGTTTCCCCATGAAATCCCAGGTAATCAATTGAGTGAGTCCGGTCGGTGCGAGGCCCGTCTTGCGTTCGACACCCGGTAGTACGAAGACGCCAAGCGGCCGAACCTCAACGTATCCACCAAGTGATCAGCCATAGAATGACGAAAACGATCAACATGAAACCGGCGATCCGGGCAGCCGTTTCCACCGCGTGTCGCAAAATCAGGCCGGTCTGCTCGTGCCGCGTCGCCGCGTAAACCAAACTCACGGCGATCACCAGCGGCAACGTATACCAGAGATCGTTCGGCCCGGCCATCGCCAAAAGCAAAGGATCGATCATCGTTCGTCGTTCCTGCTGAGAGGTTTGGAGACTATCTCAAAAATGCTCTGTGCCTGCAACCGTTCAGCCGTCGGTCGGTGGCCACCACGCCGTGAGTCGTTCAAGCAGCATCAGGGGGTCGCGGCCGGCTCGGCCGCACCGTCCGATGTGTCCTCGCTGTCTTTGGCCTTCTTCTTATCCCCTTTCTCGTCACGCCCGACGACGATCACGGGACCTGCCCAGGCATCCAAAATGGCCAACACGTTCAACAAACCGGCCACGCACGTGTAGAGTTCACCCAATTGAAAATAGCGGGCCAAGCGGAGGTGGATCGCGTCGAGCGAGACGCCTCGCCCAGCACCGGGAATCTCCTCGCGCGGTGGAGGGGCCATGAACGAACCAAAGGGCTTCTTGCCGTCGCGGATACGAATGGCCTGGATCAACGCTGGCATGGCGGGCAAACCAACGCCAATCTGGCAAAGATAATGATATCGCCGATCGTCGGGCCGCCACGAAGCGTAGACTACCCGACCCCAACCGACCTCCTCGTCGCTGCCCAAATAAAGCCCGTAGACGAACGTGCCCATGATACACACGAAAAAGAGGGCCGCTTTGGTCAGCCGGCCCTGATAGAGGTGGCCCAATCCCGGAATCAACCACGCCAGGAAGGCCGCCAAGATCGGATCCTTCAGTTGCACGGTTTCCGCCGTTCCACCCGATTTCTCGGTAGCCAAGAGACCACCTCCCATGGTTGCTTCGTATCACCCCGAAGTTCATTGGGTCCCATTTTACTACCAAAGGCCCACCGTGCCAGGGCAGTTGCCCCACGCGAACCACCCATACTGGGAGCAAGCCCGGCTGACCCACGTGTCATCCATGTTCACTCGTCCCCGTACGCCGTCCGCAGTGAGAGAGAAGGATGGCCGAGAACTCGCGCGTGCTTTTTTGCATTCGTCTGGAATAATGGCTCCGACCAAAACAGTGGGCGGCCGACAGTGGCAAGATGCGTGCTCGCACACACCAGGCACACTAAACAGTTATCTGAAAATGACTTATGGAGCCGCCACAAAGAGCCGCCTCTCGGCGAACGACCAGATTCGCTCGAACGACGGGATTCGCTCGGAAGAGAGCCGTGTTCTGCCAGGGGGTATAGTCTTGCAGAGAGGTTCACTTCCTTTTCGGAATTGATGATAAGATTAGGGTCGGGGTCGCCGACCGAATCGCGTGCCTGCGACGCTTGGCCAGATCAGGCGGTCCGTCATTCGACCGCCATCCACACGTTTGCCCAAGACGATGAGAAGGTAAAACCCATGTGTCAGATACGACTTAGCGCAAGCCTGTTGGGAGTCGTCGCCTGCGGATTCATGATGGCCGCAACGGCCGGAGCACAGCAAACACCGGTAACCGAAAGCGATTCGGTAGATACGCAATCGCGTTACAGGCAGATTGTCGAAAAGATCGAACCGGGGCTGGCTGGCCGGCCGGAATGCCTTCCTCTCTACGTTGAACACTTCCGGCGCGAGATGATCAACGACTCGCGGCTGTTTCCGTTTCATGTCGACGCGCGGTCGACCGAGGCGGGGCACATCGTTCTGACCGGGTTCGTCGGCTACGAGGAGAATCGTACAGCCCTGATGAATTTCATGCATTGCCTCGGCTTCGAGCAGCTAGACGATCGTATCGAGGTTCTTCCGTCGAAGACGCTGGCGAATCAGCCTTTTGGATTCGTCAAGATTTCGCATGTGTTCAGCTTCGATCGGCCGACCGGCCGGCAGAGCGTGCTTACGGATTGCCTGCTCGGTACGCCCGTCTATCTCCTAAAAGAGGTGGCCGGGGGGTTCTTCCTCTGCCAGGGCGTCGAAGGCTATGTCGGCTATCTCGAAGCCAAGGCGATCCATCGCGTGGATCGCAGGGAGTTCGCCCGATACCAGTCGGGCACCCAGCTGCGCGTTCGACGAGACTTTCAGACTGCAAACGGTTTATTCGTTCCGACCGGCGCTCGGCTCAAATACGTCCGACGACGAGGCGAGGACGTCGTTGCAGAGCTTCCGACAGGCGACGAAGTGATTCTGCCCGGCGACCACTGCGAGCTCCACGACGGCGAGCCTGGCCCTCGGATCAATCGGGTGATTGAGAACGCCTTGAGGATGGTAGGCACGAAGTACGTGTGGGGTGGAAACACTTCGAAGGGGATCGATTGCTCGGGCCTGATGCAGACCGCGTTCGCCGCCGAAGGAGTCCATCTGCCCCGCGACTCGAACCAGCAAATCTATCCCGGCATGTTGACGGCCACGCGATGGTATCGCGAGGGACTTCGTCGCGGCGATACACTTTATTTTCTAAACGAACACGGCAAGATCTCACATACAGCCATCTACCTTGGCGATGGCCAGTGTCTCGAAGCGGTCCGCCCGGTCGTTCGACAGGCCAGCTTCCGGCGGCAAGACGAAAACTACGACCAGCGGCTCGACGAGGCCTTTTGTTTCGCTAAACGACTGCTGGATTGACAGGGAACCATTTCGGAGAGAATTTCCGAGATTTTTCAGAGCCCTCGTTCTGTTCCTGAAAAATACGGGGGAAGATCTATCCAGAAGAGGGGTTTTGTGTGTTCAATTTTGACACACATGTTTTATTTTGCTGTAGCAAAATAAAACAGGCGAGTTGGGGATTGATCGGCAAGAGATCCCCAACTCGCCTTTTCATTTCGGAAGCCGGTGCTTCCGACCCGTCGCAATGCCTACTTCTCTGGCTCCGGGGCTTCTCTGTTCCGCTTCGAAGACACCGAAACTACGAAATCACGACGGTTCGTCTAGGGTGGTTTTTGCACCTCTTCCGTTAGTCGGCCCCGGAAACAAAGTTGATTGCCTCTTCTCTGTTCCGGTTCGGCGACCCGTTAGGGCCGCCGAACCGTCTGGGGGGGGTGAGTGCTGTGCCATCGGCACGCGATGCCATATAGGAGCAAATGGTGTGCCAATAGTCAATTCCACGCCAAATTACTCTCGCCGGCGGCGTCTAGGCACTCTGGCGAAGATCCGAGAACTGGATCTCATGAAGTCGGCGATAGAGACCACACCGACCCATTAGCTCGGCGTGCGTGCCAACATCGAGAATTCGGCCCGTCTCCATGACCACGATCCGATCAGCAAGCGTGAGCACTGCCAAACGATGGGTGACAATCACGGCGGTCCGATCACGAATGAACGTCTCAAGTACTTTCTGGATAAGCTGTTCGCTCTCCAGATCGACCTGGCTGGTGGCCTCGTCGAGAATGAGAATGGCCGGGTCATGGAGAATGGCTCTGGCCAGTGCGATCCGTTGCCGCTGTCCACCACTGAGGCGACTCCCGCTGACGCCCACGATAGTCTGGTAGCCGTCGGGCAGGTGGTTTTCGATAAATGAGTGGGCGTGGGCAGCTTTGGAGGCACGAATGACGTCTTCCTGGCTAGCCTTGGGCACGCCGTAGCGAATATTACTCAACACAGTGTCGTCAAAAAGCAACGTTTCCTGCGAGACGAGACCGATTTGGGATCGTAGATCACGTAGTCGCACATCGCGGAGCGGGATGCCGTCCAGACGAACCTCCCCCGAACTGGGGTCGGCAAAGCGGGGAATCAAGTTGGCCAGCGTGCTTTTGCCGCACCCATTGGGACCGACCAGAGCGATCGTCTCGCCAGCATGAATGGTCAGGTTGATGTCCTTCAAGACGAGCTCGCCCGAGTGATAGGCAAACTCGACTTGGTCAAAAACCAAGTCCCGGTGGTGTCGCGCCAACGGCTTGGGATTCTCGGGGTCGCGGATCTGCGGTTGGCGGTCGAGCATCGAGTAGATTCGATCACTGGCCGCGGCGGCGCGCTGCAGGCGAGAGAAGACCTCGGACAGCTTGCGGAGCGGATCGGCCGTGCCCGCCAATGCCCCGTAGAAAGTGAGCAACAGCGCCAGGCTCAAGGGCCGGTCGCTCATACGGATACCCAAGAGATGAGTCTCCTGGAAGAGCACGAGATAGGCTCCGGCCAGCAGCGCCAGGCAAATCGTCAGCACGCCCATCACTTCGGTAATGGGGTGGGAAAGCGAATCGTAGCCGGCGATTCGCATGGCTTTCTTAAAGTACTGCTTGCTGCTCGCGTGGAATCGCAATCGTTCGTAGCGTTCGTTGGTAAAGGCCTTGACCGCCTTGATGCCGCGGAAGGTTTCTTCAAGACGATTATAGAGTTGGGCCATTTCCTCCATGGCGCGGCGATTCGACCGTTTGAGCATTTTGGCCAGCCAGTTGATCAGCAAGGCAGCCAAGGGAGCGACAACCATGGAAAGGACCAACAGCCGCCAGCAGATCCAAGCGGCGCCGACCATACAAACGATCGCCTTGAGCGGCTCGCGGACCAGCTTTCCAAACAGAGCTGTTAGCCCTGCGGCCAGGCTATCCATGTCATAGGTGAACCGGCTCATCAGATCGCTGGTTCCTTCATTGTCGAAGGTGGCCAGATCCATCCGAAGCGTGCGGCGATAGAACAACTTGCGCAAATCAAACTCGGCCAGTTGAGCCAGCCGAGCAACGACGATGGAATTAGCGACGAGGAAGAAATCCTTCAGCACGGTGCCCACCAGCAGAAATCCGACAAAAAGTGCCACGGTGGCAAAGGGGGACTGCGGCAGGTAATCGGCATAGGGGCGTACGAAATCACACCACCATATGGCGTTCCACTCGGCCTTGAGCCGGTCCTTCGCCAGACCGATCCTGTTGCCAATCAGCGCTTGGTCTTCCGGCAACGCTCGTCGCAGTTCTTTTTGGAGCTTCTTGATCTCGGCCGTTTTCTGTTCGATCGTCTCGAGCGACTGCTTGTTCTCGCCATCGATCCACTCGGCGAGCGACTGGTTTTGGAAGGCGACTTTCACAAAGGGGTAAACCGTCCCGATGTTGGCTCCCCAGAGTAGGCCGACGCCTAACGCCGTAACCAACGAGAGTACAAAAGTGGAACGATGTCGCAGCGCGAGGCGAACGACCCTGCCGAAGTTGTTCATCCTTGATTCACCCGTAGCGGGGTTATTGATCTTCCCAAAAATAGTGACACGGGTGTCTCACCGAATTGCCATGAAAGCCCGGCTCACCACTAGTGCAAATCTCAATGGTTCTCTTTGTTGTCAGCAAGAACAGGTCTAACTAGGTCTCTCACCACGGAGAGACCGTATTTCCCTGATGAATACTCCGGTGAACCAAGCAGACCAGACCGGGGCACCAGGGACGGCTCGGCCGAGTATGGACCAGCGAAGAGGTTCTTGTACCAAATTTGGGCGATACGACCAAGGCCGATGCATCTGGCCCTCCTTGTGCAATTTACCCTGACTACTGATCCGGTTCCTCTGTCGGACGAATGCTAGAGTTCTCTGTCGGCAGAAGCGGTAACGAGACACCAGTCTGCTCTCCGCAGGAGAACATTCCGGGCACAGCCTGCCGCTACATCATCAGAAACAGGTAAAATACGGCGACTGCGGAAGGGTGCAAGACAGGTTCTTTGCACGGCAGGCCGTACGCCATCGAGGCGAACGGCTGCGGCAAGCAAGCCGATCACGGCCAGGATCATGCCCAGAGAAATTTAGGAGCAAATCAGACCGGTTGCCGCCAATTCGCGCGTCCACGCGCGAGTTTGTATGGGGCTTCCCCTACTGCAATTTCTGAATCCGCTCAACGATCTCGGCCTGTGAAAGTTCCTCGCGGACCGGGAGCATGACGTAGCAGCCTTTGTCGTTACAGCAATCGAGGATAATTTGCGTGTCGTTCGGCACGCTGAACCCCTCGGCACACGGCTCGTGGCCGTTGATCACGATCCGGGCATTGACCAGCTCCGCAAAGGCCTTCGCATTTTCCGGCCGATAGTCCCGCCCCCAGACCAGACTGAAAATGCTGGAACGTTCATAGTATTCGAGGGACGAGATTTCACGGGTGAAGACCGTTTTGTCGAAATCGCCTTTGTCAGCCTCCTCGGGGATACTATGCGAGATAAATACGCCGCCGGGCAAGCGAACCGCCAAGGGACAGCTTTCCAGAAATGGTAAGTAACTGTCGCGGACTCTTTCCGTGGCCGGGCCGTACATCTGTTGTAGTCCGAGCCGGAACATCAGATTGAGCATCTGCTTGTTCTTCTGGATCGGATACTCGGTGAGTTCGGCCAATTCGTGGTTGCCCAACAGAAAATGGACCTGGCCGGGAAACTGGGTCTTCAGCTTGGCCACATCCTCAAGCATGGTGTGCGACATGCACCCACCGTTTTCTGGATAGGTCGGCCCACCGTGACAGACTTCTTGCAGAACTAGATGACGGCGCGGGCAGTTGGCCAGATTGGCGATGCGACGGATGGTGTTGAAATTACCACGGTGGCCGTGCAGATCGCCGGTAACCATGACTTCGTCTGCCAATTCGGCCGTGAGGCAGATGATACCATTCTGGCGACCAGGCGTCTTGAGCGCAGCCTCCGTCGCCTTCTCATAGGTATCGATGATTCGCTCGATGTACGAGATCGACGCTACCATGTCTCAATGCCGGTTCCGGCCGAAAATAAGGCGATATGACGGGTGTCGACGCTTTCGGAATACCTGCTCGTCTAGTCAACGGTTGATAAGCTCTTCCGATTATCATCCGCGAAGACATGAATCACCCCATATTATCACCCTACCAAGGTGTCTTTCGATCGTCCAGCATGTGGGAATGCTCGGCGTGGATTTCAACACAGCCACTCTTACCCCCGCAGAGCGGGGCCGGGTCGGGTGGTGCGAGTCGTGCAGAAAACACCAGTTCTGACGATTTCCTGGACTCTGCAGGTTGCCCGGCCGATGTTTTCTTCAAGGAGGACCGTGTCGGCCGATCGCGTGGCCGGCTCGTGGAGTGAAACACCTTCGCGCAGGCCCTAGTGAAGAGGAGGAACGCCGGTGGCCTAACGCGTGCCGCTGGGCCACGTTTCGGCTACGTGCCACCGGGCAAAACGCCTGCGGCACGCAGGAAGAAGATACAGACCAACGGACCGTCACATTCATGCCGGAACGGGTTATTGTCGGACTGGCAGTAGACTCAATGCGGCGGCTGACCCAAGATGAGTGGAAAGGAATCTCACCGATGAAATCCGCATTTCCTTTTTTTGTGGTGGTTGTTGTCCTAGTTGGGTTGAGTGGTTGCTGCGGTACGGGCGGCTTCCTGTCTCCCCACGGCCATTGTCTGATCGATGGTTCATGCGGCCATTGCAGCGACTGCCCTGAAACCTGCCAGAGTTGTGACGCCGACGGCGGGTGCTGCGGCGAGTCCTGCGGCGTTGACGAAGACTGCTGCGAGTGCGCCGAGCCGTATTGCCAAGAAACCTGTGAGCGCGAGTGCCGTCTGGGCGATCGGATCCGTGCGCGAAGATACGTCAATCCGGGCCCCCCGACCGGCGCGGTCGCCTATCCCTACTACACGACTCGCGGGCCGCGCGATTTTCTCGCCAGCGATCCTCGCGTCATTGGTCCGTGAATCAAAACCACGGCCGTTCGCGCGTCGCCAACCGACGTCATGTCGTTCAAGAACAGAGACAACCGGGATTGCCTGGGTGGCGGTCCCGGTTGTGTGTTTTTCTTGCGAAGTTACAGACGCCCATGTTGCGCCGCGCCCTTGCATAATGACAAGACGCGTTTGTCGCTGAGAACGTGGACCGTGCCTTGGCACGCTATTTCCACCGCAACCAGTTGCTTCGATTTTCCTTGGTGCGTTGCAGCCGCGATCGAATGTTGCCGGCTACCTCGCCGGTTCTCGCGGGCCGCACGAGCATGAAGGAACCCGAAAGGATTGAGTGGTTCGTATCTCCTAACGTTCATGAGCGACAAACGCGCCGTCGAATGTGGCAATTCTGCCCGTGATTTACAATCGTACTGCTTTCTTCATTCAAAAAGGGTTAACGGAACAGAGTCCAGATGAGCGGTAGATGGTCCTCCTTTCGATAAGAGCCGAGAGAAGTAGGTACACAACTCGTTTCGCCAACGTGTTGGCAATGCCAAACACCCCGAGATTTCATGGTGGCGGAGGCGGCCGGATGAAACCGGCCGGATAAATGACCGGATGGGGACCTTCCGTCCGGAAAGTCTTCGGTTCGCAAGACGGACTCCGGCGGCGATCGATCGTCCGCCGTACGGAGCCACCACCGCCGGCCTCGCGGCCCGACCGCATCGCGGCGACGAGCATCCAGAAGAACTCCGGCGGCTGGAAACGTGCATTCATTGCGCGGTCATAACGCTGCTGAAGAAGCGGAAGGCCACGGGTTGCGAAGCCGAGAAACGTTAAGCCGTCGATGCTCGCGCGACACTGACCTTCGACACTTCTTCTATACACGATGACCGTGCGAAGTCAACAAGAAGTTGTGAAGAAAACACCGCGCGAGACGCGGTTGTCGACTTAAGTTGAGACAGCGTATCGCGCTGCAACTTTAAGTTTTTTTTCGAAGCCTCGCCGACACGTCGCGGTAAAATTTTCGCGAGCCGCAAGGTCGACGCGCGACTGCCGAAACACCCGAAGCGGCAACCGTTCTCAAGGCAGAAAAACTTGACGTCCGGCTCGGAGAAAAGGTCTGTTCACGCAAGTTTGGCGGCCGTTCGCTTCCGAATAGTCACAACTCGGTCGTGAGAAGCAATGCCGTGTTCAAGTCCAAGGCAACTTGCGACCTGGAGACGGCACTAGCCCGTGAACCGACGCAGCGCCAAGACGATGTTCTGCCCGCCAAAACCGAAGCTCTGATTCAACACCGTGTCGCACTTGGCCTCGCGGGCCTGATTGGGCACGTAGTCCAGGTCACAATCGGGGTCGGGCGTTTCGTAGTTGATCGTGGGAGGCAGCACGTTGTCGCGAATAGCCAACAAGCAGATGATCGCCTCGGTCGCTCCGGCAGCGGCAATCAGATGGCCCATCATACTCTTGGTGCTGGACACCGGAATCTGATAGGCCCTAGGGCCGAAGACCTGCTTCACGGCCAGCGTTTCGACCTTGTCGTTCACGGCCGTGCTGGTTCCATGGGCATTGATGTAGTCGATCGCGTCGACTCCCAGTTGGGCATCGGCCAAGGCCATTTGAATGCAGCTGATGGCGCCGCGGCCTTCGGGATGGGCGTCCGTGATTCGAAAAGCATCGGCCGTCGAACCGTAGCCGACGATCTCTCCATAAATGGTCGCGCCGCGCGATCGGGCGCGTTCAAGTTCCTCGAGCACCACGACGCCGGCCCCCTCGCCGAGCACGAATCCGTCGCGGTCGCGGTCGAACGGTCGCGAGGCTCTTTGGGGTTCGTCGTTGCGCGTGCTGATCGCGGTCAGAAGATTGAAGCCGGTCACGCCGAACGGATGGATCATCGTGTGCGTCCCGCCCGAGAGCATGACGTCGGCCTCGCCGCGCCGGATGATTTCGGTGGCCTCGCCGATCGCCTGGCTACTGGCAGCGCATGCGGTCAGGCAGTTGAGGTTCGGGCCTTGGATGTTGAACAAGCTGGCCAGGTGCGCGGCCGGCATATTGGGTTCTTGTTCGAGTTCGGCGACCGGATGGAGGACTTCCAAGCCTCGCTTGGTGAACTCGGCCAGATCGAAGTCGTCGCCGCCACGGATGCCGGCAACCATCATCTGGGTAAAACGGTCGAAATCCTGGGGACCTTCGCCGCTGCCGAAGTAGATGCCAAAGCGCCGAGGATCGATGGCGGCCTCCTCGATGCCCGAGTCGGCCACCGCCTGCTTGGCCGCGCCGACGGCGAAGTGGGTATGGAGGCCTTGGAATCGCCACTGCCGCGGATCCTCGCCGACCGCCGATAAGTCCCAGTCGCGGACCTCGGCGGCGATTCTCGTGGGAAAGTTGGCGGCGTCGAAGCGGGTGATGTGACCGACACCCGACTCGCCGGCCAGTAGTCGGCGCCACATGGTCTTGATGTCGGGCCCCAGGGGCGTGACACAGCCGATTCCCGTTACAACAACGCGTCGTCTCATGGCGTGACTCTCCTTGTGAAACGCGTTGGCAAGTCGTGGATGGATGTTTGCATGGTCAACGAACGACCGGTTATCGCCGAATGCCTTGAAGCCGCCTCTCTTCGTGGGTCGCGCCGCGTTCCCCGGGAACGCGAGCGTTCATCAGACGGATAGATGGGCCGGTTCGACAAGCGGACCTCCGTCGGCCGCGTGGCCAACGTCATACGCGCCGAGCATCCGCATCATCTTCAGGAAGGTGCCGGGTTCGTAGAGGTTTCGGTCTTCATGACCGGTTTGGAGGTGGGCAAAGACCATCTCCATCGAACCGAACCGTTCTTCGCCACGGTCAACCGTGCCAACGATCATCGCCCCGTCTTTTTTGATGTACTCGATGCTGGTCGTATACGTGAGAATGTCGCCTGGAACCGCGTCGCCGTGAAATTCCGCCTTCGAGATCTTGGCCAGGATGACTTTCTCGACAAACGCATTGTACTCGGCAACCAACAATCCACCCGTCTGAGCCACGCCCTCGATAATCAGTGGATGGGGCATCACCGGGTATCCGGGGAAGTGGTCGTGGAGATGCTCCTCGGCCAACGAGACCGCTTTCACGGCCTTGGCCCGCCGACCACTTTCGAACTCGATGAAGCGATCAATCCAATACCAACGCATGGGGCACGTCTCTCATTCGACGGTGAGCGGCACCCGGTCCGCCCTCCTTGTCAGGCTTACTCCGCGGCGGCCAGTTTCGCCTCGACAAAACGGCACATGTCGGCCACCGTCAGCAGGTTGCCGAAATCCTGTACCGCCGGGTTCTTGGCGAACTCGTCCAGATCGGCGAAAGGCATCCGTTTGCGAACTTCGGCCAGCCCAACCTCGGTCAGCTTGCCGTCCTGGATGTATTCGGCGTTGGTCAGGATATCCTCGGGGAAAAGTTCGCCGCGGGGAATGCTGATATCGAACCCTTTTTCCAGGCGGAAGACGATATCGAGGAAGTCGATCGACTCAGCACCCAAATCGCCGACCAGCGTGGCTTCGGGAACGACTTCGTCTTCGTCGACCCCGAGCGCGTCGACCAGAGCTGCCTGGATCTTTTCGAAGATTTCCTCTTTCGTTGGCATAGCTTTGTTTTCCTCCGAGTCATGATTTCAAATACTGGAATGATTGGGCGACCTGTCGTCGGATCGTCTACTTGCCGTTTGCAACCGGCCGCGCGCCAATCCGCAGGCCGGTTTCCACGCCGCGCGGTCGCGGGCGGTCAATAGCCTCCCAGGCTGATGCCCCCGTCTACTCGTATTACCTGTCCGGTCAAATAGCTCGCCTCGTCGCCGGCCAGGAAGGTCACCACGTTGGCAACCTCCTCGGGCCGTCCGACCCGCCTCAAGGGAATCGCCTTCGTGATCTGCTCGCCGGCCAACCCCCGGACGGCGGCGCTCATGTCGGTTTCGATCATTCCCGGCGCGACCGCGTTGACACGGACCTTGCGCGGCGCCAGCTCCTTGGCCAACGAGCGAGTGAGACCGTCGATGCCGCCTTTGCTGGCGGCGTAGTTCACCTGGCCCCGGGAAGCGAATTCAGCGGCCGTGCTCGACAAATTGACAATGCTGCCGGCGCGTTGATACATCATCTGCTGAACGACCGCATGGCAGAAGTTGTAGGTTCCTCCGAGGTTGGTTTCGATAACGTCGATCCATGCTTCGGCCGTCATCGCCCCGAGCAGCCCGTCGCGGACAATCCCGGCTGAATTGACCAGCACGTCGAGCCGGTCCCACTCCTCGATCAACTTGCTTACCAATTCATGGACACATGCCGAGTCGCGGACATCGGCCTGCAGGGCACGTACGTTGTGGCCTGCCTCCGTCATTTCGGCAACCAGTTCGTCGGCCGCTTGCTGGTTGCTCTGGTAGACAAACGCGATCGTTCCTCCCTCGGCCGCCATCTTGGCGACGCAAGCGCGGCCGATTCCGCGGCTGCCGCCGGTGATCAGGATTTTCTTGTCCGTCAGTTGCATGGGAACGGGATTTCCACTAAGGGTCCAAGGATCTTGCACCGCGCTGGATTACGCTTGCTCCAAAGGAGTGGATGCCAAACTCGGGTCGTACAGCAGAGCAAACAACTTGCGCATTTCCTGGCGAATGTCGTCATCCGTCCGCGCGCGTGCCGGATTCGTGTCGCCCAGGTTGTAGCCCTGCAAGGTCAGCCGGGCCGCGACGGTCAACCGGCCGTCCATCATGCCCTTGGCTTTGATCTTCGTCTCGCCGTCGGCCTGATTCTGGATCTCGGCGGTTACCTTGAGGGTCTGACCCGGTTGGACAAACTGGCCGTATTTCACGTTACGCGCTTGCCGCAACACGATGACGCTGTGGGCAAAATCCTCGGTCGCCCGGATCAGCCACGCACTCGCCTCGATCATGGCTTCGAGCATGAGCACGCCGGGCATGACGGGAAACAGCGGAAAATGGTCCGCCAAGTACTCCTCCGCCATCGTCAGGTTTTTCACCGCGGTAACCGTCGCGCCGGGTTCGAGCGTGGTAATGCGGTCGAGAAGCGTAAATCGCATGAATGCCTGGAAAAATAATTGGGTTGCGCAGGATGGGACCGCGCCGAAAAAATCAAACCGTCCAGTATAGCTGTGTCGCTAGAGGGCCACAAGCGAGAAAAGCCCCTCGCTGGAGCTACACGAAACCGACAGCTTCGCTGGCCGATTGTAACGCCCGAACGTGTCTCTTGACAAGGGGTTAGCGAGGGCCAAACCGGTTGTCGAACGTGGTTTCTTCCGGCGTAGTGGTGCTTCGACCGCGCGACTTCGGAGAAGCGGTTCTCGGCCAGCCGTCTCTTGACGAACACGGCATCGGTCCGTGCCCTACGCTCTCTTGTGAGGCAATCCACGGTATCCAATGGAGGGCAGCTCTGGCTGCGGCGGAGGCTGTGGGAAAACCAATTGTATGGTGCGTAGGTGAGGATCCACAGGTTCGCATGGTCCCAACCAAAAGAACTTGGACTTCGGGCAACACGGCTCCGGTCCGACGAGTCGTGAACGCTGCCATTTTGGCACCCAACCGACCCGACCCGACGCTCGGCCGGCCGGCCGCGGTTCACCGGCAAGCCACAAGGCTTTGATTCGCAAGGACTAACAAACACGACCCGATATTTGGCACGCAGTTTGCCAATTCGTTGGGTGGAAGAGGTCTCGACGAAAGTCGAGCCGGACACTGGCTGATACGCAGCCAGGAGCACCCGGCCGTTCCGAAGGAATGCCAGCACGGAAAACCTATATTCACGTGGAAGGAGGGTCAATCATGGTCTTTCGATACCTCAGTACCCGGCACCCAGTCTATCAACTCCGCGACGAGATGGACCGGCTTCTGTCGGGCATGTTCCAGTCGGCGCCGCTTGCCGCGATGGCGCGGCGCGAAGGGCCGGCGGTCAACGTGTGGGAAGAGGACGACGCGTTGCGGGTCGAGATGGAAGTGCCCGGTGTCAAGAACGAACATCTCGATATCTCGGTCGTCGAGAACGAGTTGTCGATCAAGGTCGATTTGCCCGACCACGACGAGGAAGGCATGACCTATCACCGCCGCGAACGGCCTGTCGGTTCGTTTTCGCGAGTCGTCCCGCTGCCGGTCGAAGTCGACGCCGAGAAGGTGTCGGCCGAGTTGTCTCAAGGCGTGCTTCGGGTCACGTTGCCCAAGGCACCCAGCGCCAAACCACGCAAGATCAACGTCAGTGTGGCCGAGTGAAACGCCAAACGGAACCATCGAGATATGGAGAAACTAAAATGACAGACCAAGAAAAAGTCGCCTTGGAAAACGCCAGCCCATGCGAGCAAACTCGCTCGGGGCCGTGCTACCGTCCCAACGTCGACATCCTGGAGAAGGACGACGAGTTGATCGTCATGGCCGACGTGCCGGGCGCGGTTGCCGAAAAAGTCGACGTCGATTTTGCCGACGGCGTGTTATCGGTCCACGCGCCGGTCGACGAATCGCGACAAACGGACCGAAAGTACCTGGTTCAGGAATTCGGTATTGGTGACTATTGCCGCAGTTTTCGGGTCAGCGAGCAGATCGATCCGAGCCGAATCACGGCGGAATGCCGCGACGGCGTGCTCCGATTGCATCTGCCGAAATCCGAGGCGGTGAAACCACGCAAAATCGCGGTCGAAGCGCATTGACCGCAACGCGAACCGTAACCCAGGTTTGTTGCGAAACCACAAACGGACTTGAGTAAAGGAGGTGATCAGAAATGAACTTGATTCCTTGGAAACACAAATCGGCCAGCGAGCCTTTGCGGACATCGACCGCGCTGGCCTCGCTTCGTTCCGACATGGATCGACTGTTCGACGCGTTCGTCCGCGAACCGTTCGGCGCCCTCGAATCGTCGTTTCGCGATTTCGGCGCTTGGTCGCCGGCGGTCGATCTGGCCGAAACCGACACCGAGTACACGGTCCGGGCCGAATTGCCCGGCCTTGCTCCCGAAGACCTCGAGGTCTCGGTCACCGAAAACCAGTTGGTGCTCTCGGGCGAGAAGAAGGAAACGACCGAGCAGAACGAAAAGGGATACTATCACAGCGAAAGTCGCTACGGATCGTTCCGCCGAAATATTCCGTTGCCCGGGGCGGTCGATTCGACCAAGGTCGACGCCGAGTACCGCAACGGCGTATTGACCATTCATCTGGCCAAATCGCCCCAGAACGCGTCGAAACGGATCGAAGTCAAGGTGAAAAAATCGTAGGCCGGCCTCGAACTAGCCATTCCCGGCACCACAAGGTACACTAGAGGGCGTTTCAGAGGGCGTTTCAAGCATCCGAGAGTTGGTTGCTGTCACGGCTGAGCGACGGAGAATCTCGGTTTCCATGTGGTGAGAGATTCTTCGGTTCGCTCGGGATGACCTTTTGAAACGCCCTCTGGTCCATGGGCTGTCTCGCGTGTCCACGGGGAAATTGGTTTGGGAGAACGGGAATGGCGTCTGGTGCAAAAGTCTGCCGCGGCGTGCGCGGCGCGACAACGGCCGATTCGAATACGAGCGAGGGCATTCTCGAGGCCGCGCGGCAACTCTTGGCCCTGATGATTCGTCAAAACGGCATCGAGCCGGAGGACGTGGCCAGCGCGATCTTCAC
>JAFGIR010000105.1 GCA_016929515.1 Pirellulales bacterium
ACGGTCGCCCACTTCGACACGCTCGACGGCCGAACGCTGGTCGAGGCGTCGAATCCGGTGTTCCTCTACGCGCCTCGATTCGGCGCGGTTCGCAAGGTGGTCGGTCTGGCCCAGGACGAGCAGGTCGATCAACTCGGCGATATTCAACAGCCGATCCAATCGGTTCGTTTCGACGACGTCCAGATAGCGGCCAGCAGCAAGCAGCAGATCGAACCGGTCCGTCAGCACTCGACCCAGCCGCCGGTCATCTATCGCCGAAAACTGGGCGACGGCGCGCTGTCGAGCGCTCAGCACTTGGGCAGCTTCCAGGACGCTTTTCAGCCGTTCGAAAATCTGAAAATCATCCGCGAGGGAACGGCCGAGAAATCGGAAAGCGGTTTCCTCGCCCAGGGTGTCGCCGCGGCCATCGTCTGGACCGACACGGAATCGGTCCAGGTCATTCTCGATCATCAAGCGGCCACGGTCGACGTCGCCGAGCAGGAAACCCACGAAATCTACACTGTCAAATCGCCGCCGCCGTGTCCGAGGCTGCGGATCATCAAGGTGGCGTCAACCCAATTCGCCGAGCCGGGCGACGTGGTCGACTTCACGCTCCGCTTCGACAACATGGGCAACCAGCCGATCGGCAACGTCACGGTCGTCGACAATCTCACCACGCGGCTGGAGTACGTGGCCGACAGCGCCCAGTGCAGCCTGAAAGCCGAGTTCCGGACCGAAGCAAACGAAGTCGGCTCGAACGTGCTGCGTTGGGAAATCACCGACCCGCTGCCAATCGGCGAAGGCGGCGTCATCCGCTTCCGCTGCCGCGTGCGGTAGCCGCTTGTCGAACGAGCATTCTGCGGTGCGTGCAAGCACGCACCCTACGCCGGGTGGCTTCTCTCCGAACGGGAGCATCTCTTTCGACGAATCACCGGTTCGGCGAAGTTGGCTGTCTTTTCGGTTTTTCAATGGTCAGTTTCCACCGACAGGCTACTAATCAAGCAAGCGAAGCACAAAGGGGGACGGAAAGCTTTGTAGAAGACCTCGAAAGGCTGGCTGAGGCGGTGCTGACCCTATGGCCCCAGATAGCCACCCCCAGGCGAGCTTCTCGCGTTGCTTCGCGCCGGGCATTCGCCTAGAATTGCGTCCCGTGGCCGTTACGCTTCCGCTGGGCGAGAGATTCGATGGGCGAAAAACAGACCGAAGACAAGAAAATGCCCTTCTGGGGTGTCGGGCCGATGGTTCAGGCGATAACCTTGGTCTACGCCGCGCTGGCCGGGGCGGCGACCTATGCGTGGCCCGAGTGGTTCGCGATTCATTGGCTCCCCTACCCTGTCGTATTGGCCGCCGGTATCGTGCTTGTGGCGGTCGGGCTGCCGTTTCAGGCAATCGCCGGCTGTGCATTGATGAAGGCTTACCACGCGGACCACCTGGTCACGACCGGCGTCTACGCCATTTGCCGCAACCCACTTTACGCGAACATCATCTTGACGCTGCTGCCTGGGCTGGCCCTGTTGTGCCGTTCGTGGCTCATGCTGACCGCGTCGCTGGTGGCCTACGTTCTCACGCGCCGGTGGATTCGCCGCGAAGAGACGTATCTCGAAAAACGTTTCGGCCAGCCGTACCTCGATTATTGCAGACGGACGAATGCGATTTTTCCCATGATTTGCCGCCGATGACCGAATCGAACAGAACCAACGCCCAGTTCCACTGCCCCAACGAGCCCGCGCCGATCAGCCGCGCGGTGCATCTGGCGCGCCTAGCTGCTTGCTTCCCGAAGTGCCGCCGGTGTCCGCACCGCGCCGACACGGCCGATTTTTCACCCAAGCTGGCCAAGCGTCTGGCCGAGGCGTATCGCGACGTGCCCTCGCCCGCCGCGTTCGACGACGAAGGAATCTCGGGCGTATTGCTCAACGAACTCACGCCGGAAGTCGCCCGGCGAGCCGCCGTCGCGTTGGGGCTGTTGCTGCGCGAGCAAGCCGACGCCGGTTCGTCGGAACCCGACTGGCCGACCGTGCTGCTCGGCGGCGACGGGCGCCGGGCCACCGCGCCGCTGGTCGCCGCGGCGGCCGAGGGACTCCGCTTCGCGGGGTGCCACGTGGCCGACATCGGTCAGGCAACGTCCGGCTCGATGAGCTTCGCCTTGGCGCGGTCGGCGGCCGACGGGGGATTGCTGGTCGGCAACCCGACCGACCGGCCGCACCACGCCGGTTTGCGATTCTGGGACGCCGCCGGGCCGCTGTCGCGCGGCACGGGACTCGATCGGCTCGAATCGCTTTTCGATGGCCCTCTCGACCGGCCGACCCGGCGGTTCGGCTCGATTGGCCACGTCACGTTTGCAGCGGACTACACGGCTGGGCTGGCCGATTACTATCACGCCCTGCGGCCGTTGGTCGTCGTATTGGCGACCAACTGCCGGCCCCTGGTGGACTGCGTGCGGCGGCTGAGCCAATCGCTCGAATGCCGGTTCGTTTACGACGCGTCGATCGCGCTGCGGGACCAAATCGCCGACAACCGGGCCCATTTGGCCGTATCCATCGACGGCAACGGCGAGACATGCCACGCCCTCGACGAGCGCGGCGCGACGGTGCCCGACCCACGGCTGCTGCGGCTCGTGGCTCGCCACCTGATCGACGAGCGCGAGCCGCCGCGGGAACCGAACCTGCCCAAACCAATCGTTGTCCTGGAAAAAGAGACGCCGACCGAGACGGAAACCAGTCTGGCCCGGCTGGGTTGGCAGACCGTCCGAAGCACCGGGCGGCGTGCCGCGATGCATCGGACGATGATAAACGAAAGGGCCCTGTTGGGCGGCGGTCCCAGCGGCCGGTTCTGGTATGCCGGAGCCGGGCACGTCGCGCCCGACGCCCTGGTCACGTTGAGCTTGCTGCTGGTCATCCTCAGCCAGAGCGACCAGCCGTTTTCGGCAGTCCTCGACCGGATGGTCGAACCGGAGTAGAATGTCCTCCACCGCCGCGTCATGGAAGCCACCCTCGCGGCTGTCTTGAAACACCCTCTCCCGACTCCTGACTTCTGACTCCTGATTACTGCCCACGCCATGTACGACCCTTGGATTGCCGAACGGATGAAGTGTTTCGATGCCTCGGGCATTCGGAAGGTGTTCGACCTGGGCGCGAAGCTGACCGACCCGATCAATCTATCGATCGGCCAGCCCGACTTCGACGTGCCCGAGGCCGTTCGCCGGGCCGCTATTGAAGCGATCGAGTCGGGCAAGAACGGCTACTCGGTCACCCAAGGCGCGCCGGTGCTGCGCGACAAACTCCAGCGGCGAGTCGACGAGGTCTACGGCCACGAAGACCGACAACTCTTCGTCACCAGCGGCACGAGCGGCGGGCTGCTGTTGGCACTGATGGCCCTGGTCGACCCGGGCGACGAAGTGATCATGTTCGACCCCTATTTCGTCATGTACGACGCCCTGGCTCGGGTTGTCGGCGCGAAGATCGTCCACGTCGACACGTATCCCGATTTTCGGATCGACCCGGATCGGGTCGCGGCGGCAATCACCGACCAGACGAAGCTGATTCTGGTGAACAGTCCGGCGAATCCAACCGGCACCGTGGCCGACGCGCGAGACGTGCGGGCGTTGGCCGAACTGGCCGCCGAGCGGAACCTCGTGCTGCTGAGCGACGAGATCTATCGCGACTTCTGCTACGACGGACCGTTCGTCTCGCCGGCCGAGTTCAACCCACGGACCCTGGTGATCGACGGGTTCAGCAAGAACTACGGGATGCCCGGCTGGCGGCTCGGATTTGCCCACGGCCCCGGCGCGATCATCCAGGAGATGATCAAGCTTCAGCAGTACAGTTTTGTCTGCGCCCCCCACCCGCTGCAATGGGCCGGCGCCGCGGCAATGGACCTCGACAACCGCGAGGCGATCGACGCCTATCGGCGCAAACGCGATATGATCGTCGACGGGCTGGCCGATTGCTACGAACTGGCCACGCCGCGCGGCGCGTTCTATGCGTTCCCCAAAGCGCCCTGGGGCTCGGGCACCCAGTTCGTCGAAAAGGCCATCACCGAGCACCAGTTGCTCATCATCCCGGGCAACGTCTTCAGCCGCCGCGACACGCATTTCCGCATCTCGTACGCGGCAGCCGACGAGACCATCGAACGGGGCATCGACGCGCTACGGAAGCTCATGCGGCAACGCCCCTCTTCGGGTGCAAATGCGATGTAGCGCATCCACCCGGACCCGCCTGCGTACCCGGACCGCGAGAAAATCGCGGCGAACAAAGCATGGCCGGCGAGCCATGCTGCCCTTATCTGTTCAAAGGATCCAACGTGTCTGTTCAAATGACCATTCTTTGCAGGAGGGAATTTAGATCGCCCCGAGGCAATGGACAAAAATAGGAAAAACTATTGCTATTTGTTTCTGCGTGGTGTAGCATCTACCCTTAGTTCAAAGGTCCGCAAGGGTCCCGGACAAAATGCTGCCTGGAATATCTTCCTATACCAGCGCCATGCCGGTCGTCGTTGCTCGCAGGCTATGGGAGAGAGGCAACCTTATTGACCGTCGTTTCTTCTAACCGTCAAGTCTTCTGTTGTCATTTCTAGGAGGTGGTCCATGAGTTTTCACGATTACTGGTTTGTCGGGCGCAAGCACTTGTTTCTTCTGGTCGGGCTTAGCGCTCTTCTCTTCGTGGCCAACGGTGCCAGCGGAGGGATCTTCACGTGGGATGGCGGCTCCGGGCTGAACCCCGCCATGGACGCCGGCGAGAATTGGGTCGGTGACGTGGCTCCCGACTTCTTCAACTACAACCTCTTCGATCCGTCCTCGCTCGTTTTCACCGGATCGACCAACACTTCGCCGACGGTTCCCGTCGATCCAATCGATCCGTTCAACGTGGCGCGGTCGGGCGACATTACGTTCGACTCCGGGGCCAGCGCCTTCACGATCGGCCCGGCGGACGCGGACCATTATCTCTACATCGGCAGCAGTGACGACTCCGCAGCCAAGACACTCCTGAACAACAGCACGGCCACGCAGACGCTCGGGGCCGTCGGAATGCACGTGGGCACCGTCAACGCGGCCAGCGGAGCGATGGTCTTCAATTATGCCTTCGACGTGGGCGGTGGCAATACCGAAACCGGTTACGACGTCACGATTGCCGGCGACAACGACATCACCTTCAACGGCGGCCTCACCGGCGCGGGAACCTCGACTTCGGCCGGAGGAATTCTCAAAGTAGACATGAGGGAACAACGGCCCGACACGACGTATGCCTACGGCCGGGCGTACATCACCGCCGACAGCGCGGTCGACATGTTTACCTATTGGGCGGGGCAACTCCGCGTCCGCTACGGGTCGCTTCGGATCAGCGCCAACAATGCCTTGGGCGACCCGAACACCAAGACCATCGTCGAGCTTCAAGGCACCTTGGAGTTGACCGGCGACATCACCGTGCCCGAAAACATCCAGTTCAACGGCAAGGCGGGCACCGAGCCCATCATCCGCAACGTCAGCGGCAACAACACGATGACGGGAACATTCACCGGCGCGACGGGGGGCGGCAATTACTACTTCAGGTCCGACGCGGGCAAGGTGACCATCGCCAGCGACCTCCTTTGCCCTGGCACGGGCACGCGGAGGTTTGAACTCTACGGAGCGGGCGACGGCGAGATCCAAGGCAACGTCGGGAACGACGGCACCAGAATATGGACCTACTTCCGGAAATACGGTACTGGCACGTGGACCCTCTCGGGCGAAAATACGTATACGGCCACCACGTATGTCTATGAAGGCACAATAGCGTTGGCGGGCACGGGATCGATCAACGAGACGGGTGGCGTGCGACTGACGACCGCCGACACGGCTCTCGATGTTTCCGGCCTTACGAGCGGCCTGTTCACGCTCGGTGCCACGAAGGCCCAGTGGCTCGACGGCTACGGCACCGTGGTGGGCAACGTCAGTGTTTCCACCGGCAGCACCATCCGGGCGGGGACCAACTCCGTGGCGCAGCTTGAAGTAGCTGGCGACCTGACACTGCAGACGGACGCCTACAACAACTGGCAATTGGGCTCGTTGACCGATGATCTGACGGGCACCGGCGGCACCGACTTCGACCAAATCGTCGTCAGCAACGGCGATTTGGACCTCGGCACGGGGGCCATACTCCGAGTCTATTTCGGCGCTTTGGCCGCTGAGCTACGACCCAATTACGACCCGCTGGATTCGTTCTGGTCGTCGACGCACACTTGGAAGGTCATCGACGTCGACGCCGACAATGGCGGGACGAACTCCGGCGGCACCACGTTCGGTTCCATCGTCACAAGCGACCTCACGCTGCCCGACGGAATGAGCCTCAGCACCACGGTCGGCACGACGACCGGCGTGGACCTCGGCGACGTCTTCCTCGTGTTCAACCCTGGCATCGACATCCCGGGCGACGCGACGGGCAACGGCATCGTGGACGAGGAAGATGCCGTAAGATTGGCCGAGCATTGGGGATTCGGCCCGGGAGCCACTTGGTCGCAGGGCGATTTCGACGAGGACGGCTACGTTGGACCGAAGGACGCGTCGATCATGGCGGGCAATTGGGGTTACGGGACCGGGAGCGAGTCGGCCGCTGTCCCCGAGCCGTCCATGCTCATGCTTTTGCTGAGCCTACTGCTGCCGGTCGCGCTGCGACGCGCCCGAAGCTGACGAACTCGCGGCGATTGCGGAATCCGAGGCCGGTGCATCTGCTCATTCGTCCGGGGCAGATGCACCGGTTGTGAGTTGTGCGCGCGTGCGTCTCGGCAGAGTGACGGTAAAAACCTTGACGTCGCGGTCGCGATCCTTGGCCAGGGCGAGGACCGTGCCGTCGGAGGCAACGGCCACGCTAGCCCCGCCGTAAATGCGTCCTCGCTCGGGGCCATTGCTGATCTGGCCGACCAGATCCGTGCCGACCACCGGCGCGCCGATCCAGCCGGCGGCCCCGCTGACGACCTTCTTGAGACTCAGGCCGTGCCGGGGCCACTTGTCCTCCCTTGCGGCCCAGCCGTAGGGAACGAGCACGAGATCGGGCTGGAGTTTTTGCATCCGCCGGCAGATCGACTCCCGAAACGTGTCGGCGCAGATGAGAATGCCGATCGTGCCGAAAGGCGTCTTCGCGACGCCGATGTCCTTGCCTGGCGTGTAGGGCGGCGTCATCCACGACGTCAGAATGTTGATCTTGCGATGCTTGAGAAGGATCTTGCCCGCCGGGTCGATCAAAACGGCCGTATCGTGGAGCGCCTCGCCGTCCTTTTCGGCCAAGCCGGCGCAGAGATAAACGCCATATTTCTTGGCCAACGCGGCCAACCGATCGGAATCTTTGCCGGGCACTGGATAGGCTCGCCGGTGGGCCTCGGGATTAACCCAGCCGAGAATCGTCGTTTCCGGCAGACAGACGATCTGGGCCCCCTGCCCTTTGGCTTCCTCGACGGCTCCTTCGATCCGCACGAAGTTGCCCTCGCGATCGCCGTCGAGCGCGACGATTTGGCCCATGGCGATTCGAACGGTGGCCTCTTCGGCCCGGCCTTGCTGCAACAACGCGATCACGCAAACCAACGGCATCAACGGCCGAAGCAAACGCGGGCAACTCAGAGTCTTCATGTTCATCCTTCTTCAATTCTCTTGGAGGGCAGTGTCGGTGGGTCCTAACGATACGCGTCATTCTACTCAACAGGCACACACTTCGCAAAGCGGGCCGTGGGTCAACAGCCGGCCATGAACGCCGCCAGGCAGGTAATCAAGTAGATGACAAGAAGCGAAAGCCAGGCGAACCGCACGCCCGGACTCTCCCGCACGTAGAGCGTCACAAACGCCAGGCTTCCAAAAACGGCCACACCCAACACGCCGGCCGCGATCGACCAGTTCCAACTCAGCAAACCTACCACGCCAAGCCAGACGGCCACGCCCACCGTCAGCAGAAAAAGGTCGCGCAGCGTGAACTGAAACGACTCGCTCTCGCAGTCCGTCGCGTCGTCCTCGTCGGACTCGGTCACGCCCGGCGGCAGGATCGGTTGGTCGAAACGCTCGGCAAGCACCACCGGGTCGGGCGGAACGACACCGTAGACGTCGTCGGCCGTCTCGCTCGGGCGCGGCTCGGTTGGTTCTTCGTCGAGTTCCCACATGGTTGGGTCTGGCGCCTTTGAAACGTGGCCTTCACAAGCTTTGAAGTGGGACCGGCCACCCATCACATTGTCTCCCACCCAGGGTGCTAAGGTCAATACTGCCAACTAGGGGCCCTCTTGGATGTCAAGCTGGTCGAGGAACGGTCGGTGCCCACTCGTGCGAAACGCAACGTTCGCGACGAGCCTGCCTTCGGTCTCGCAACTTGAAACCGCGCGTCCTGGGGTAGCCTGACATACCACGAAGCGGTAGACTTAGGCGCGGTGGCTCGGTCC
>JAFGIR010000106.1 GCA_016929515.1 Pirellulales bacterium
GAAAAATGATGAGGTTGTAGCTCAGTCGGTAGAGCAACGGACTTTTAATCCGTAGGTCTCGGGTTCGAGCCCCGACAGCCTCACTCTTGACTCTTTCGCACCAAGGACTCGCGGCGACTTGAGCCGGGAGGGTAATCGGTCAAGCCGTGTCCAAGGGACTGCGGGCCCAGATTGTCCTGCGGTCTTATAGCACCAGCGGTCTTGAAACGCCCGCTGGGGCACCCTACTCAGGCTGGTCGGTTTCCTCGGGCGGTGTGGGCGTCTCGGGCTCGGTGATGGTCGGCGCGTCTTGCTCATCGGTCCCGATGTTGGGCAATCCGTAGACCTCGTTGCTCTGTTCGTCGTCGGTGAAGACCTCGTCCATTTCGGTGGCGTCGACGTCGCGTCGCAAGAGGAAGTAAATCGCCGTGGCCGCCGTCCAGAAGTAGCTGAAGAGGAACCCGACGGCCAGCAGCTTGACGCAATCTCGCCAGAATTGGATCAGGTAGCCGGCCGTTGTCTTGCAGGCGAGAAGGTCGTTGTAACTCTCTTGCCCACATCCCCAGCTTGCGGCCCAGTCGGTGAAGGCGAGAATGGCCGCGGCGAAGTTGACGACCAGCAGCCAGCCCAGCGTACCAAACAGCCCGGCGACCACGATGTAGAACAAGTACTGAAGCGGCTTCTCGCGGACGTAGGCATACATTCGGTTCAGGGCGTCGAAACTGTCGGTTCCCTCGCTGCTGATCGTGGCCCACATCAGCGGCCAGCCGAACCAGGCGCCCAGCAACAAAACGGTCATCATCAGGCCGCCGAGCAGGAGCAAGGGCCAGAGAATCGCAACGACCCACGCGCTCACCGACCAGCAAAGTAGCCAACTGACAAAGAGGATTCCCAAGTTGGCTACTAACACCCCTAGAAACGGAAATAGCGCGGCCGCGGCATAAGATCGCCAACGCGACCAGACGAAGCCAACGAGTTCGCGGGTTCCGATTTGTTCGTCGGCCGCCAGTTGCAGCGCGGCGCTGCGGGTAATGGCCCCGCCGAAAAAGGCCCAAACCAGCACGGCCCAAAGCCCACAAAGAAGCAGGTAGGCCAGTCCGGTCAGGCTGGTTTCGGAATGAAAAAGACCGACAAACGGTTGGCTGAGTGTTTGCCAGACGACCGAAATCGATTGGAGCCATTCGGTCGGGTTCGTGAACAACTCTTGGCTGGGCCACGTCGGTCGGTCGGGAACGAGAGCGGCGAGCGGCGCACACGGATAATCTCCGCGGGGAGCGATTTGGTCGATCTGTTGCTGGACCATTTTGTCGTCGCTGCCGGAGAACATCCAACCGAACAGGGCCCAGCCGTGAATCGTCAAAACGAGGGCGACGGTGGCGAACAGCAACGCGCGCGGATGCCAGGCGAGCCGAAACGTGCGAAAAAGGCTCAGCCAGGGAAGTAGCTCCGACCACGCGACCGTCCGAAGTTTTTCACGCTCTTCATCGATCATGGTTCACCCTCCGTCGCAAGTCCGTGTAAGGAATTGATTGATTCTCGCAGCTTTTGTGACGAGCAGCCGAGGCGTTCGCCGGGCAATGCGAACAGACCGGCGGAGCCAGCCGCGTTGTCGCCCATTATACGGCTTCGAGGCCCCCACACAAGCCGAGCTAACCTGGATGGCCGAGAACGCCCAGGCTCACTCCACCTCGCGATTTCCGTCCAGCGTTTCAGGGCTCTCGGGCGCGTCGTACGGCAACCCATAAGCCTCATCAAGCCATCGATTCAGGTCGATTCGACGGCATCGCTCGCTGCAGAACGGCATGAACCGGCTCTGTTCGGGATCGAACGGACGCCGGCAGATCGAACAGAGCAAAATGGACATGGTGGTGGCAACGTCGTGGGAAACCAACTGCCTTTTCAAGACAGCAACCGGTCCGCCATAGGCAAAGACAAACGTCTTGTCGGCGCGCCAAGCCTGGACGACGCCCGGAGTCGTCATGGGATACGGTCGGGGCTACTTCGCGTCGCCGCCGGTGGTCGATGCCGAAGCCGATTTCTCGCTCTTGGAATCGGCCTTTGGCATGTGATTCTTGGCCGCTTCGGCACCCTTCTTGTACGACGCACTGCGATAGTCCGTCTGATAAAAGCCCGATCCCTTGAACAGCACGGCCGCGCCGGGTCCAATGAGCCGTCGAAGCTTGAGCTTGCCGCACTTGGGACATTTCTTCTTTGCTGGTTCCGTAATCGAGTGAAACAGCTCGAAGGCGTGTCCACACTCGTCACACACATAGTCGTAAGTCGGCATCTTCGTTAGTTCCTTGGCAGATATTATCGCGTCAAGTGTCATTCATTGCGAGGCCAAATCACCGTTGGCCGTCGCGTCGGTTGCTCGTGGTCAACGATCATTCCTTGGAGCCTTTGGACTCGTCGGAGGGTGATTTGATCGACACGACCACCTTGCTTGGGCGAATCACGCGATCATGCAATTGGTAGCCCGATTCGATCACGTTGATCACCGTGTGGGCGGGAAAGTCGTCGTCGATTTGTTGGGAAACGGCCTCGTGATGATTGGGATCAAACGGCTTGTGCATCGCCTCGATTTCCCGGCAATCGTATTTCGCCAAGACGTCGCGGAGTTGCTGGGTCACCATGCTGAACCCTTCGAGCAGCCCCGTGGCGTTCTCGTTTTTTACGGCGGCGTCGATGGCGCGATCCATGTTGTCCAAGACAGGCAGCACGTCTTGCATCATGGGCGCGCAGGAGTAGCGGCGTTCCTCGTCGTTTTGCCGAGCGAGGCGTTTTTTGAAATTTTCCATCTCCGCGCGACAACGCAACGCGTGATCCTTGGCTTCCTCCAGTTCGGTTTGAAGGGACGCCAATTCGTCGGCGAGTCGCTCGTCTCCGGCGGCGGCCGCTCCGGTCGGCGGAGTGTCCGCGCCCGGCGGGTGGATGTCGTCTGGCGACTTGGGCTGTTTGGGGGTGGAGTCTTTTCGGCCCACGCTCATTCCTCCGTTTTCTCCGACTCGTCAGTCGGAACGAAACATTTCTTGAGTTTCTCGAAGAACGATTTTCGCTTCGGCGAGACGTGAATATGTTCCAGTTCGGCCAGCCGGCGCAGCACTTCTTCATGTTCGCCCACAACCTTGGTGGGAACCTCGATCGCCAGCTGAACCAGCAGATCGCCGCGGCCTCGGTGCCGGGGACGGGGCATTCCGAGTCCGACCATGCGAAAGACGTCGCCCACCTGCGTGCCCGGCGGAATCGTCAATTCGTGGGGCCCGTCGAGCGTGGGCACTTCGATCACGGCGCCGAGCGCCGCCTGCGAATAGGCAATCGGGACCTGGCAGAGCAGATGCTGGCCCTCGCGCTTGAAAAGCGGATGCTCGGCAATCGAAATGAACACATAGCAATCGCCGGGCGGCCCTCCCTCGGGGCTCGGTTCGCCGTCGCCCGCAAGACGCAGCCGCGTGTGTTCGTCGACGCCGGCGGGAATGGCAACCTCGCGCTGGACCATTGCTTGGACGAAGCCCGATCCGCGACATTGGGGACAAGGATCCTTGATGATCGTGCCGGTTCCCTTGCACCCGGGGCAGGTAGTCTGCATCGAGAAGAAACCGGTCGACTGGACGACGCGGCCGGCTCCGCCGCAGTAGTTGCACTGCTCCGGTCGAGTTCCCGGCCGCGCGCCCGACCCGCCACACGCCTCACAGGCGCGGTGTTGCCGGAATCGGATGGTTTTTTTGGTGCCGCGAGCTGCCTGCTGGAGGCTGATCTTCACTTCGCAGCGGATGTTGGCCCCCTGGCGAACACGCCGCCCGGAAGTGCCTTGGCCGAAGATGTCGCCGAAGATGTCGCCGAAAGCGGCGAAGATATCGCTCGCGTCGTGGAATCGTCCCGCGCCGCCCTCGCCGTTGACGCCGGCGTGGCCGTAGCGATCGTATCGGGCTCGCTGCTCGGGATGGCTGAGAATGTCGAACGCTTCGGCGGCCTCCTTGAATTTGGCGGCCGCTTCCTCGTCGCCCGCGTTGCGATCGGGATGATATTTCATCGCAAGATCGCGGTACACGTCCTCGATCTCCTTGCGGGTGGCCGTTTGCGAGACGCCTAGCACCTCGTAATAATCGCGTTTGGTTGCCATGGCTGTCCGGGTCGTGGGTCAGAGCATTTCGCCATTCCACTCAATTCTACACGATTCCGCGTAGCGTGCATGCGCCAAAATCGTTCGTTCCGAACCGAGCGACACAACGCAAATAGGTCCGGAGGGTGCTTGGGCTAAACGCTCCGGGCCACCCCGTCACTGGGGTGGCCCGGGGCCGTTTCCGATTCTTTGAACATCCTCTTCCGTCGACTCAGCGCACGCTGCCTTCGACCCGTACGCGTTTCTTGTCTTCCGCATCCAGATCCGTGACCAAGGTCTCGGTGGTCAACATCAAGCCGGCGATGCTGGCGGCGTTTTCCAAGGCGGTTCGGACGACCTTCAACGGGTCGACGATTCCCGCCTTGTACATGTCGACGTACTTGCCGGCGTTCGCATCGTAGCCCGTGTTCGTCGGCTTTTCGAGGACCTGGTCGGCGACGACCGAGCCGTCGATACCGCAGTTTCCGGCGATTTGCTTCAGCGGTGCCGAGAGCGCGCGAAGGACGATGTCGACGCCAACCTTTTCGTCGCCTCGGGCGGCCGATCGTGCCTTCTCGACCGACTCGACGCAACGCAGCAGGGCCACGCCGCCTCCGGGGAGAATTCCTTCCTCGGCCGCGGCACGGGTTGCGTGGAGCGCGTCCTCGACGCGTGCTTTCTTTTGCTTCATTTCGGCCTCGGTGGCCGCGCCGACCGAGACGACGGCCACTCCGCCGCTGAGCTTGGCCAGCCGTTCTTGGAACTTCTCGCGATCGTAGTCGCTGTCGGTCGACTCGATTTGCTCGCGAAGCTGGTTGATGCGACTCTTGATGTTGGCCATCGTGCCGGCGCCTTCGACCAGTGTCGTCGAATCCTTGTCGATGGTAATCTGCTTCGCACGGCCGAGTTGATCCAGTTCGAGGTTTTCGAGCTTGATGCCGAGGTCCTCGCTGATAACGCTGCCGCCGGTCAGAACGGCGATGTCGCCGAGCATGGCCTTGCGGCGGTCGCCGAAGCCCGGCGCCTTGACCGCGCAGATGTTCAGCACGCCGCGGAGCTTGTTGACCACCAACGTTGTCAGCGCTTCGCCTTCGACGTCCTCGGCGATAATCAGCAAGGGCTTGCCGGTCTGAGCGGTCTTCTCCAGCAGCGGAATCAGGTCGCGGAGGTTGCTGATCTTCTTCTCGTGGATAAGAATCAGGGCGTCCTCCAACTGGCAGTCCATCTCGGTGGGACGGTTGATGAAGTAGGGCGACAGATAGCCGCGGTCGAACTGCATGCCCTCGACGACCTCGTAGGTGGTTTCGGCCGTCTTGCCTTCTTCGACGGTAATCACGCCGTCGCGGCCGACCTTCTCCATCGCGTCGGCGATCAGCTTGCCGATC
>JAFGIR010000107.1 GCA_016929515.1 Pirellulales bacterium
ATATAATCCATGAAGACGCCCACCGCGTCCTTCACCGCCGTGACCGGCTGGGCGGCCACTTTCCACAGATCGGGCGTCTCGCTATGCCTGGGTTTTCTTTCGAGCCAGTAGTTGATCAGGGTCAGGAATCCGTATTTTTTCTGGTAGCCGGCCTTGGCGGGGTAATTGGTGCTGCTCTTGACATAGTCGATATAGTCATCCCAACTGCCCGACGGGTAGGGATAAGGAATGTTCTTAATCCCCAATTGGTTTTTGATGGTGTTCTTATTGGTGGACGAGATGTAGACCGGCTCGAATTGCATGTTTCCGATCACGGGCTCGCCCAGATCCTCGTAGATCTGCCGCAGGTTGGCTTCGACCGCCGCGCGCGAACCCTCGCCGAATTCATGGATCCGCCGCAGCTCGCTGTCGTCATTCATCGAGCCCGAGAAATCCAACACCAAGGCGATATCCCGGGGTTGATACCGGGCGACGGCGTCGGCCTTGACGTCGAAGGCGTTGATGCCGAATATCCGGGCGAAGAAAAGTCCCGGATGGTGGTACGAACCGGAGACGTGCAGTGCCGAGGGCAGCGTGTCGGTCACCGTGAACGCTCGGGTATCGGGATCCCAGTGGCCGGCCTCGGTCTCGAAGTTCTCTTGATGCTCGGCGAGCCACGCCTGGAGCAGCGCTTCGCGGTTCTGAGTCTCCAGCAAGACCTGTGAACCGATCGGGTTTCGCAATAACACATCGAGCGCCGTCAGATTCGCCGTTTCGACGCCGTGGACCAGTTCTCCGGCACCGGCCAGCGCCGCCGCGTCGACCGCTCGTTCCATCTCACCCTGCACGGCCATCATATAACCCAAGTCAATCGAAAACGCCAACAGGGCCAAAATGACCACCGACAATACGGCCGCGAGAAGCAGTATCGATCCCTTGCGATCCCGCGCTGGGCGACAGGGTCTTCCAGCGCGACTGCTCCAAAACAACAACAGTAGATTCTGGGTGTGGATCATGGCACTGTCCAACATCGTGAAAGAGAACGGGACCTTGCGGAACCTTGGATGCAACCGCACACTCACCGTGCGGAACTTCGCCGTGTCAGTTTGTCTATTATCCGGCAACGAGGTTGCGTGAAAGATCCGCCCGCGAGATTGAGAGTTCAAAGAAAAGAAGAAGGAGAGTCTCTAGAGTATCCCCTTCATAATCAACTATAGCTCATTTCCGGAAGCATGCCCATTTTCAACGCACCAAATAACATCGAGCGGTCGATCGTCCCCCACAAAGCCGGCCCAACCCGAATAATCTATCTTTCGCAATTCACGCGGGCGGCACCGACAGAATTCCAGGAGAGATGAACATAAAGAAAGCGAGGCCCGCGCGACAGGACCTCGCTTCTTTGTTCAAACCGTGTTGGCCTCGGATTTTTCCGGAGTGTTTTGCCAAGGACTTATCCGAAGACCCATCTGACGGCATCGGGTGGGCACGAGCAAAGCGAGAGCCCCGCTGTCGAGGCCTCTGGGGCGTCGCTTTGCCATGGCCCAGCCACCCCCCAACGCGGTTTTCGGATAGCTACCTGGTCTCTATTTCACCAGCAGGAGCGGCCGGTCGTCGGCGATCTGGCGGAAGACGGTCAGTAGCTGGTCTTCGTAGTCGTTGACGCTATCTCCGCCGGGAATGTTGAAATGCACGCCGCCGGTAAGCTCGGCGATTTGTGCCATCAGTTCTTGGTCGGCGTCATTGCCGAGACTGATGGTGACAATCGGATACTTGCGCTGCGCGGCAAGAGCCGCCTGGTCGAGGGCGAATTGCCTTGCATACGTATCGTTCACCGGCTTCGTGGCTTGTCCGTCGGTCATCAAAACGATCATTTTTTTGGCCCCGGTCCTCGCATGGCTGTCGAGTTCCTCGTACCCCTTGCGGATCCCGGCACCGATGTTGGTCCACATGTCGTAGTGCGCCGCTTGACGGTGCTGAACGATGTCCTGAACGGTCTCGAAATCCGTGGTCAGGGAGTTTTCGATCAGAGCATCCTCCGAAGGCGAGTTGTAGATGACCAATGCAACCTTGTCGTCGCAGTCGACTTCTTGGATGTATTGCATGAACACGCCCACGGCGTCCTTAACGGCCGTGACGGGTTGGGCACACGTCTTCCATAGATCGGGCGTCTGCCAGGAATAGAACTTCTTCTCCAGCCAAAAATTGACCAAGGTCAAGTAACCGTACTTCTTGTGGTACCCTGCTTTGGCGGGAAAGCCATACGAGCTTTTTACGTAGTTGATGTACTCATCCCAACTACCCGACGGATAGGGATACGGCACGTCCATCCATCGGTGCCCGTTCCAATACCGTAATCCAAGTTCCTGTTTGACCGTGTCGTTCGTGTTCGAATTGATGTAAACCGGGTCGAATTGCATGTTTCCGTACTGAGGCGAGCCCAGGTTGATATAGCTTTGCAGCAGATTGTCCACAATCTCACCTCGCCGAGACTCCCCGTTGGCATCCTCGGAGATCTTCCGTAACTGGCAGTCGACACTCATCGAGGCCGAGAAGTCGAGTACCAGAACAATGTCTCGCGGTTGATAGCGGGCAATAGCTTCCGACGAGACCCCAAAACCATCGAGGCCAAATATCTTGGCGAAGAAGAGCGTCGGGTGTTCGTAGGAAGCCGTGATGTGAATTGCCGAAGGCAGGACGTCGGTTGGCGTAAACGTCTGGGTAGTCAGGTCCCAGTTGCCCGACTCGGTCTCGAACCGGTCTTGATGTTCGGCAAGCCACGCCTGCAAGAGGGCTTCGCGGTTCTGACTCTCCAGCAGGACTTGCGAGCCCACTGGATTGCGCAAGAGAATATCCAAGGCGGTAATGTTGGCTCGGTCGACGCCATGGACCAATTCTCCGGCGCCGGCCAAGGCCGCGGCGTCAACCGCGCGATCCATCTCACTCTGCACGGACATCATGTAACTGAGGTCGATCGTCAGCGCCAGCATGGCCACCATCACAATCATTAGGAAGGCCGCAAGAACCAATATGGCGCCTCGGCGATCCGGCTTTGGGCGACGTGTCTCAGAGTGACCATTCTGGAACCACGGCTTCTGGAAGTTAATCATGGAAATACCCCGCTTTCAAGAGACAAGAGACAAGAGACAAGAGACAAGAAAGTGCTACATCATGGACTGATCGGAAGAGCTGCACGGCCTTTGTGCGAGATTCCGGCTCATGAGTCTGCCCAGACTTTGGAGAGAAACGTCGAGAACTGAAACAAGAAGAGACATAGGGGATCCATAGGGACCCCCCTGCTCATAGAAGTCTAGGTCACTCTCGGAAGAACGCCTCTGCCTTTGGCAGGAATTACGGCATGGTCCCGCGGGCCTCCTCCGCAAATTCGGCCCAGCCTGAAAATTCCATCCGTTGCCATCGGCTGTGGGATTCGGCCAAGGCGATCTGGCTGGAAATTTCGTGTTCGAAAGCGGCCTATTCTTCGGGAATACTCACCCCAATCCACGCGATCCGTTGAGCCCATTTCCCCGACAGCGCAGCGCTGCTTGCCTTGTCACGCTTGTCGATGAGGCCAACCGCGTCAGCATTGGGTCAGCTTCTTGAAGAGCGTCATGAGATTGCGGGTGATCGGGCCCGGGCGACCGTCACCGATCGGGCGACTGTCGACCTTGACCACGGGCACGACCTCGGCGGCCGTTCCCGTCAGGAAACACTCGTCGGCGATATAGACGTCGTGCTTCGTGAGCGGCACTTCCCGGACATCGATGCCCGATTGTTCGGCCAGATCGATCACCACGTCTCGGGTAATTCCTTCGAGGATGCCGGCCTCGTTCGGGGGCGTGAGCAGACGGCCGCCGCGAACCAAGAAGAGATTGTCGCCCGTGCACTCGGACACCTCGCCCTTGTGGTTGAGCATCAGCGCCTCGATGCACCCGGCCTGGAGCCCCTCGATCTTTGCCAGGATGTTGTTCAAATAATTGAGCGATTTGATCCGCGGGTTCAGGGCGGCCGGATGGTTGCGAAGCGTGCTGACCGTGACGATCTCCAGACCGTTCTCGTAGAACTCGTCGGGATAGAGCGCGATCCGATCCGCAATGATGATGATCTGCGGATTCGCGCACCGGTTGGGATCGAGCCCCAGAGTACCCTCGCCCCGCGTAACGATGAGCCGTATGTAGCCGTCGCGCAGCCCGTTCGCCGCGAGCGTCTCTTCGACGGCGAGGGTCATTTCCTCCTTCGAACACGGAATTTCCAGCCAGATCGCCTTGGCCGAATCCCACAGCCGATCGATATGTTCGGCCAACCGAAACACGCGGCCGCCGTAGCTGCGAATCCCCTCGAACACGCCGTCTCCGTAGAGCAATCCATGGTCGAAGACACTGATCTTCGCGTCTTCGCGATCGACGAGTTTTCCGTTGATGTAGACCTTCACCGACATTACCTTTCGCTTCTTACTTCTTCCTTCTCACTTTTCACTCTCCCATCGGCCAACCGCACCACCCGATCGGCCTGCCCGGCGATGCTCGGGTCGTGCGTTACCATGACTATAGTCAGGTTTTGCCGTTGGTTCAAGCCGCGGAGCACTTCGAGGATTTCCTCGCCCGTTTCGTGATCGAGATTTCCGGTCGGTTCGTCGGCCAGGAGCAAGTCGGGCCGGGTAACCAGTGCCCGGGCGATGGCCGTTCGCTGCATTTCGCCGCCCGAGAGTTCCCGCGGCTTGTGTTTGAGCCGGTGGCTCAGCCCGACCAAATCGAGCAACTCCGCCGCCCGCCGCCGGTAGCTTCGCCGGCGGAGCAGATAGCCCCAGACACTCTCGGCGATCATCAGCGGCGTCAGGACGTTTTCCAACACGTTGAGTTCCGGTAACAGATGGTAGAACTGAAAGATCATGCCGAACCGTTTGTTGCGCAACTCGTCGCGGCGGACGTTGGGCAAGTTGTCGATCCGCCGCGCGTCGAAGTGGATTTCGCCCTCGTCCGGCGCGTCGAGCGTGCCCAACAGGTGCAACAGCGTCGTCTTGCCCGAGCCGCTTTGCCCGACAATCGCCAGCAGTTCGCCCCGGCGGACGGTCAAATCGACGCCGCGCAACACGGGCACCTCGACCGGCCCTTTGCGGTAGCTCTTCTGCAGCCCGGTCGCTCGCATGATCTCGCTTTGCGCGTGCGCCGGATCGATTCGATAGGGATCGACGACGGTCGTGGCCGGGGCGTCGCCGGCCGGGCAAGCGCCGTCCGCCGGCGCGACGCGCCGAATCGGGATGGGCAACGTCTTCACGTTCCGCGTTTGCCGATCGGCGTTTTGGGGGTCTCGCGCGGCGTGTCTATTCATATCGCAGAGCCTCCACGGGATGCAGCATCGCGGCCCGGCATGCCGGCAAAATGCTCGACAAAACGGCAATCGCCAGGGCGCCGAATACAATCCAGAAGATGGTCCAAGGTTCGACGATCGTCGGAATCGTGTAGAAATAGTAGATTTGCGGATCGAAAATCTGCTGGCCAGTCACGAGACTCAACCCCTTGGCAATCTCGTTGATGTAGCGAACGAAAATCAGCCCGAGAATCAACCCAACGCCTGAGCCGACCAACCCCAACGACAGCCCGTAGCCCAGGAAAATACTCATCACCCCGCCGCGCGACGCGCCGAGCGACTTGAGGATGCCGATGTCGCGGGTTTTTTCGACGACGATCATCAGGAAGATGGCCAGGATGCCAAACCCGGCCACGGCGATGATCAAAAACAGCAGCACGTTGAGCATCGCGATTTCCATGTGCACGGCCGACAGCAGCGGGCCTTGCTTGTCTTGCCATGTCGAGACGGAAAACAGGTAGGGCGAAAACACCTTCCGGAGTTTGTCGCGAACCTCGTTGCCGTCGGCGTCTGGTTTGAGCTTGATCTGGATCGTGTTGATCATGCGGCTGCCGGTTGCCGGATCGATCATGCCCCGCCAATCCTGCACCACGTCCAACGGCACGAAAACCAACTGCGAGTCGTACTCGCTCATTTTGCTTTCATAGAAGTCGACGATCGTAAAATCGCGTTTGATGAATTCGGGGTTGGTCTCGCTGGCGTTGGCCGAGTACAACCGGATGTCGTCGCCCGGCAACAACGCGAATCGCGGACGCCCCGCGGCGTCCGGATAGCAAGCCATCGCCATGCCGATCACCACTCCTTCGTTCTGGAATCGGGCCCGATCGAACACGGGCTCGGCCGCGGCCGGCTGGGCCTGGTCAAACGCGTTGGGCAGCGACGTGCCCGCCGGCCGCGCGGCTTGTTGCTTGCGGTTGTCGATCGAGCGCTGAAACGCTTCGGCCCGGGCACGGCGCCGGCGGTGTTCCCAACCGGCCACGGCCATCTGGGGCCGCTCGTGCGCGTCGGGACCCGCCTGGTGGTCGCGCGTGTCGTAGCCCCCGTCGCGCAGGTCGAAGCTCAGCCGTTTCCGGTTCGCCGGATGTTGCAGGTACTTCGAGAAGGCGCTTACTTTGCCCTGCGTGATTGCGTCGATTCCGACCAGTTGCACGGGCTTCGAGATCCATTGGTTCCCGTTGTGATAGGCCAACACGGCCGGAAGCATCACGGCCGGAGTCATGGCCTCGATCTCGTCGCCGGCCACCTCGCGGATCTTGTCCATCTTCTCCTGAGCATTCGGAAACCCGTTGACGCACAACGATTCGATCACCACGTCCGAGAAGATGCCGTGCAGCCGGTTGTACATCTCGCTGACGAAGCCCGACATCACGCTATTGACCACGATCATCGTCGCCACGCCCAGCATCACGCTAATGATCGACGCCAGGGCAATATAGCGCGTGCGAAGATATCGCCAGCAAAGGAGGAATTTGTACATGATTGACTTCCTTGTCAAATCGTCGTTAGCCGTCCTGCGTGACTTACTGACCGATGAGTTCTATTGAACCACAGAGACTCGGAGACACAGAGAAGTGTGACTATAGGATTCTCCGAATGATACCATCCTTCAGAGCGGGCACGTTGAAGTTGATCAAAAAAGACTCAATCGTCTTTGTGTCTCCGTGTCTCCGTGGTTTCATACGATCAACCGTTCATTCCGCCTCGGGTCGCAGCAGCGGGAAGAGGATCACCTC
>JAFGIR010000108.1 GCA_016929515.1 Pirellulales bacterium
GTTCCATCGGCCCAAGCGACCGCGATCATGGGAATCAGGGAGAGGGCGACCAAGGTTTCCGATCGCACGTCGAGTGCGTCCAATTGGCGAAGCAGATCCTCGTCGGTGATGCCGGAGGCCTCGGACAGGGCTCTCTTGCGTTCCTTCGATTCTCTTTCCTCGCGGAGGGCCTGCAACAAGGCCTGATCGCGCTCGTGAAAGAACTTGTCTTCGAGTTCCCTCCGCCGGTTACTGAAAGCGCATTTTCCCATGGGTACTCCTTGTCAATGCCAACCACCATGAGCCGACCGGACCGTCCTGCTCACGTTATGCGGGAAAACAGCGAAGAAGTCAAGTACCCTTGGTGCGTGCAAGCACGCACCCTACGCGGTATGGCCCGGCCACCCTCGCGGTGATTTCGAAATGCGACTAAGCGTTCTTTTCCGGATACGGATTGAACGCGAGCGTGTCGGCCGGGACCATTTTTTCGTTTTCCGTGTCCCAGGCCATCATTCGGCCGGTCCGCCACGACTCGTTCGCCATGCAGACGGCGGCGACGCCGGCCAGCCCGAGCGGGGCGGGGCAGTTCAGCGGCTCGCCCTTGCGCAGATGGTTGTGGAAATTGGTGTGGTGCAGGACGATGTCCTCGGCGCCCGTCTTCTTGTGTTCGGCCAGCACCTTGCCATCCTTGTCCTTGGCGATCCAGCCCGCCGGCGTGAATTGGAGCGTGCCGTCGTGGCCGCGGATCAAGTGGTCGATGCCTGTCTTGTTGCTCATCGTCCCCAGCACGTAGACGGTCATGCCGCGCGGATATTCGCAGATCATTTCAAAGTTGTCGGGCAGGTCGCGCCCGTCGGGCCACTGCCAAATGCCGCCCATGCCGACGACGCGGCGCGGATAGAGCAGATCGCAGGCCTTCATGATCCGGGTAATCCGGTGGATGAACAGGTCGGTGCAGATTCCGCCCGAATAGGCCGCGTAGTTCCGCCACTCGAAATAATGATGCGGGTTCCAGGCGACCTTCGGCGCGTGGCCCAGCCAGGCGTCCCAGTTGAGATCGTCGGGCTTGGGCATGTTTTCGTCGAGTCCCGGCACGCGCCACGGACCGTTCCTCTTGCTGTAGCACCGCACGTACTCGATTTGCGCCTGGACCACGCGGCCCAACAGACCCTCGCGAATCGCCTGGCCCGCCGACTCGTAGCTGTCGTCCGACATGCCCTGCACGCCGACCTGAACCGCCAGGCCCGTCTCTTTCTGTTTTTTGACGACGGCTTGCGCCTCGGGCAGGGTGTGGGTCATCGGCTTCTCGGTGTAAAGCGGCTTGCCCGCCGCGAGTGTCTCGAGGATCATCCGCGCGTGCTGATGCTCGGGCGTGGCGATCGTGACGTAGTCGACGTCCTTGTGGTCGATGACTTTGCGATAGTCGGTCAAGGCTCGCGACTCGGGCAGCTTGAGTTTCTTGGCGCCCTTCTTGGCGCGTGTTTCCCAGCAGTCGGCCACGACGACCGGTTCCAGGTTGTTTCGCTTGCGGAGGACGTTGAACGCACTCATGTGCGCTTGAGCAATGATGCCGGCGCCGATCAGGCCGACGCCGATTCGCTCGTTGGCCCCGATTACTTGGCCGTAACTCTTTGCGGAAAGTCCGGTCGCAACCGTTGCCGTGGCAGCAACCGCACCGGTCGTTTGAAGAAAGGAACGTCGCGAAACACGATTCGACTTGCTCATCGCGGGACTCCTTGGGCAGGAAGGCTGAGGTGGGACAAAAAGAACGTTCGGCCGCGCCGGCCACCAGCTTTCATTCTACCCGCCCGCGCCGAACGGCGTCAACTCGCCGCGCGGGCGCGAGAAAAGGCCCACTTTTGGCCGCGGTTACCCCAGCAGACTGGCGATGCCCGCGTGGACCGCGTATCCGGCGGCTCCACCGCAGAAGAGCCAGACGCCGAGCTTGATTTCCGCCAATAGGTCTTCGCCCCATTCTCCGCGAACCATGGAGAAAATATCCGGCGTGATCCAGAATCGCAGACACTCGCCGAATCCTTCCGCGTCGCCGAACAGTGGTTTGAACAACAGAGCCAACACGACGAAGGCCGCGATGAATCCACAAACCATGCTCATCGAATTTCCTCCCAAGGGGTTGCGTCGGCGGCCTGCCGCGCCGACGGTCTCATTGCTGAGAGGCTATTCGTCGAAACTCACGCATTATTGGCGGAAATCGGCGCAGAGACGTCGCGTGGAGCCCGAGTGGTCAATCGCGGCCAGAGCGAGTTTCAGAATGGGCTCTTCATTGAGATGGATATCAGGTTTCGATCTTGTCAGACGGTGGACCGAGATATTTCAACGTTCCGTCCTGGTTAACTTGATACCTGAGAGAGCAACTCTTTGTTCCGCTGCTCCATAACCGCTCTTTAGCATTGAGCGTGAAGATTCGTTCGTCTGGGGAATATTCCCCGGTGAACACGATCGTATATCCGGCATCTCCTCCACCCTGTGGACGGAGAGAGAAGCAATATTGTGTTCCATCTTCTGATAGTGCCCCATCCAAATTGCACCGCCACCCCAAGACCTGCGAACCGAAGACATTGTGAATTTGGCGGCTGGCTAGAGGCTGGTTGACCAGAATACATGGCCCAGGCCGGAAGACTACTTTCGTGCGTTCATTCCTATTGACGAACAAGCATCCCCACGCACCGGCCGCCGTGCGAGAAGAAGGGTCGTCTTTGGCGTTCACCTTGGCGTTCGTAATGGGATTCTCCGTAATAAACCCCAAGCTGTCGTCAGGAGCCTCGTTGGTCTTCCAGACTACGCCGACTCGCCGACCATCTACACACACCGTCGAATTGTCCCGAAGCACGTGACGAGTGAAATGATATCCCAGCGCGCCGAGAACCAGCACAACTAAAGGCAAAGCGGAAATCACGAGTGCCCGCATGGGAATGGGAATACGACGCAAGCGGCCACATGCCTGGTTTCCGTCTTGTTGAGAAGCGAATGGCATCGGAAGATCCCCTTTGAATTGCCTTGAGCACTCGTTCAACGAAGCCAACAGAATAGAACATCGATTGTCGAACATTCTATCAAACACGACGTACAGCAGAAACCTCCCACGGTCCGCTTTCTGGGCCACCGCTTCGCCATGCTCCAGTCACCCGGTCGAAGAGATTCTGCTTTTGCCAAGAAAGGACAAACACGCCCAGCAGGTTCGGCAGCTAACAGTGTCTACGCTTACCTAGCATTATAAACGATAAACGGACCGCCACGTGGTTACCCGATCCCGTGGACCTGCTCGTAGTTCGTGATGTCGGCTTCGTGTTCGAGCGTCAGTCCGATATCGTCGAGACCGTTCAAGAGGCAGTGGCGCCGGAAATCGTCGACCTCGATCGGCAGCGACAAGCCATGCTCGTCGGTGATCGTGCGCGACTGGAGATCGATCGTGAGCCGATAGCCCGGGTGCTCGGCGGCCCGGCGGAAAAGGTCGTCGACGACGGCCTCGTCCAACACAATCGGCAAGAGTCCGTTTTTGAAACAGTTGTTGAAGAAGATGTCGGCGAAGCTCGGCGCGAGGATCGCGCGGAACCCGTAATCGGCCAAGGCCCAGGGCGCGTGCTCGCGGCTCGAACCGCAACCGAAATTGCGCCGCGCGAGAAGAACGGTCGCGCCGGCCAGCTCGGGCCGGTTCAACTCGAACTCGGGGTTGTCGGAGCCGTCGTCGAGAAACCGCCAGTCGAAAAAGAGAAACTGTCCAAACCCGGTCCGCTCGATCCGCTTCAAGAATTGCTTGGGAATGATCTGGTCGGTATCGACGTTCGACCGGTCCATCGGCAGGACCAATCCGGTGTGTTGGGTGAAAGGTTGCATGGTTGGAGATTTCGGGATTTCGGGATTTCGGGAATTAGGATTTGGGGTTTGTTGGTTATCGATAGTCCCAGTTGCGGACGTCGACGAAATGTCCGGCGATGGCGGCCGCGGCGGCCATGGCGGGCGAGACCAGGTGGGTGCGTCCGCCTTTGCCTTGCCGGCCCTCGAAATTGCGATTGCTCGTGGCCGCGCACCGTTGGCCCGGTTCGAGTTTGTCGGGATTCATGGCCAGGCACATACTGCAGCCCGGCTCGCGCCACTCGAAGCCGGCCGCGGTGAAAATCTTGTCGAGCCCTTCGGCCTCGGCCTGGCGTTTTACCTGACCGCTGCCGGGCACGACCATCGCCTCGACGCCGTCGGCCACGTGGTAGCCACGCGCGACGGCGGCCGCGTTGCGCAGATTTTCGATCCGTCCGTTCGTGCACGAACCGATGAAGGCGCGATCGATCGCGATTTGCGCGATCGGCGCGCCCGGCTCGAGGGCCATGTACTCCAACGCGGCGGCGGCCGATTTTCGCGCGGTGGGGTCGGCCACGTCGGCAGGGCAGGGGACCGCGGCGCCGATGCCCACCACCTGCCCGGGGTTGGTGCCCCAGGTCACCTGGGGCTCGACGTCACGGGCGTCGAACGTCTCGACCCGATCGTACTGGGCGCCCGGATCGCTCGGCAGCTCTTTCCAGCATTCCACGGCGGCGTGGAAATCGTCCGGCACGAACTCCCGGCCTTGCAGATAGTCGAACGTGGTCTGATCCGGCGCGATCATTCCGGCCCGGGCACCCGCCTCGATCGACATGTTGCAGACGGTCATTCGCCCTTCCATGCTGAGCCGTCGGATGGCCTCGCCCGTGTACTCGATGCAGTAGCCGGTTCCGCCTTGGGTCGAGAGCTTGCCGATCAGATAGAGAATCAGGTCCTTGGCGACCACGCCCGGCGCCAACCGCCCGTTGACGCGAATTTCCAGCGTCTTCGGCTTGTATTGCAGCAAGGTTTGCGTGGCCAGCACGTGCTCGACTTCGCTCGTGCCGA
>JAFGIR010000109.1 GCA_016929515.1 Pirellulales bacterium
GCGACGTGTTGCTGGTGACGACGACCCAACAGAAATACCGGAGTGCCCGGGTCGCCGACGAACTGGCGGCCGCCGCCCAGGGTGCCCGGCTCGTTTTTGTCCAGACCCACATCGACACCGACGACGACATTCGCGAGGATTGGCGTCGCGTGCTCGGCGAGCAATACACGACCGGCCAGGTTTTCGCGGTCGACTGTCTGACGGCGCTGGCCGACGCTCGCGCGGGCACGGAGCCTCGCGGCGAATTCGCCTCGCTGGTCGATCTGCTCACGCGCCAACTGGCCGGCGCGGCCCCGGCGCGCATTCGTCGGGCCAATTTTCTCGATCTGGTCGACGGGGCGCTGGAAAGCTGCCGGCGGCGGATCGACGAGGGGCTTCCGGCCGTCAAACAGCTCGAAACGGCCGTCGACGAACAACGCTCGCGGCTGGCCGCCCTGTCGGCCAATCAGATCCGCGCCGAGCTGCTGCTGAACCGGCGGAGTTGGGAAAACCGGCTCTTGGGTCGGATCGTCGCCTGCTGGGGATTCAGTCCCTGGGCACTCGTGTTGCGAACCTATCAGGGGCTCGGAAGCCTCTTGTTCGGCACGCTGCTGATGCGGGCGCGCACGCCGGCACAAATGGCCCTTTGGGGAACCGTCCAGGGCGTGCGCGGCTGGCAAAAACGACGACGCACTGCCACGGCCGAAACCAAGGTGACCCGGGCCGCGACGGCCGGTTGGAACCAGACTGAACTCCGCACGGCCGCGCTGGTGCTCGACGGCCACGCTGCCGAGGCCGGGCTCGCGCGCGACGCGGCACGCTTGCCCTGGGTGGCCGACGAAGCGGCCCAGGCCGGCACCACGCTGGTCGGCGAGATCGGCGGCCAACTTGAAACCCTGTTGGACCGGCTGGCCAAGCGACACACGGGCTGGTTCACCCGGGCTCGCTACGAAATTCTCTTGGGCGCCATGCTCGTCGTACTGCTTTGTCGGGCGGGCTACAATTTCTTCTACGCCTCGTGGCTAGCCGAACCGCCGCAGCCCGTCTTTGGGCTCAATTTCTATGTCTCGGCCGCGTTCTGGTTCGTCCTGTGGTGCGCCTTGTTGGTTTGGGCCTTCACGAGCCGGCTGCGCCGGGGGCTGCGACAAGAAGTCGACCAATTGGCCCAGCAGTGGGCCAACTCGCCGGCGGTCGACGGTCTGTTCGCGCGGCTCGACGAAGAGTGCCAACAGGCCGAACGGTTCTCCGAGCAACTCGAACAACTCCGCGCCCAGGTCGCCGCCGTACGCCGCCGCCTGGCCACGCCCGACGAAGTGCTGGGCCACCGGCGCTGATTCGTTTCGCCCGATGCCCCTCTATCGAGGCAAGTTTGGTCGGCCAAGGTCCTCTTTTCGGGTGTCTTTTTGCAAAACCTTAGACAAGTTGTTATCATCCGGCATTCGTTTGGTCGGGTTCGCTACATCATGCAGTTGAGCAAAGCGACCCGTTAGTTTCCGCAACCGCATTTCTTAAGTGAGGCAGAAAAATGAAAACGCGATCGCATCGTCGGCCCCTTTCCATGTCGCTCATCGTCGCCGCCATGTTGCTGGGGATCGCTTGCTCGACGGCAACGGCGCAAGACGCCAAGGCTCCGGCTGCCGGCAAGACAGCCGTGAAACAGAAGCGGAAAACGACGGCATCCGACGCTCGGCTTCCGAACCACTTCCGCACGGTCGTCACCGAGGAACAACGCCAGAAGATCTACGCCGTTCAAAGAGAATACGGTCCTCGGCTCCGCGAACTCCGATCGCAACTCAGGGCACTCTCCGAGGAGCGTAACGCCAAGATCGACGCCATCCTCACGCCCGAGCAACGCAAGCAAATCGCCGACCTGAAGGAAGCCGCCAAGAAGAAACGCAACAAGGCGAAAGAGGAAGCGGCCGAAGCGGAGCCGGTGAAGAAGTAGTCGTACGGCAAACGTGGGTGCCGCCACTGGCTTGGCCGACGGCGAAGATGTCAGCCACGGCTTGACCTACATTTGCCCGCGCAATTCACCCAGCGCATCAATCAGCCCGTCGATCATCTCCGTCGTGTGGCCCGACGTGAGGCTCAATCGCAGGCACGACTCGCCCTCGGGCACGGTCGGTGGGCGGATGGCCGGGACGTAGAAACCCCGACCGAGAAGTTGCTCGGAAAGCAAAACGGCTTGTGGCGGATCTCCGACGCGGATCGGGATGATCTGGCTCGCTGATGTGCCCACGTGCCAGCCTTGCTCGACGAGCCGCCGGCGTGTCTGCTCGGCTCGTTCCAGGAGCTGTGTCCGTCGCTCGGGCTCGTCGCGGACGACGTCCAGGGCGACAATGGCCGCAGCGGCCACGGCGGCCGGCATGGCGGTCGAGAAGATGTAGGGCCGGGCGCGGTTGACCAGCCAATCGACCAGCGACTTCGACCCGGCCACGAATCCGCCGACCGACCCCAGCGCCTTGCTGAGGGTGCCGACGCGAACATCGATGCGCGATTCGACTCCCAGCGTTTCGGCGACCCCCCGTCCGCAGGCACCGAAAATGCCCGTGGCGTGGGCCTCGTCGACCATGACCATGGCGTCGTACTCTTCGGCCAGCACCGCCAGATCGGCAAGCGGCGCCAGGTCGCCGTCCATGCTGAAAAGACTGTCGGTCACGATCAACCGGCGGCCGTAGTGCGTGGCGCGGCGGAGCAACTGGGCAAGCCTTTCGACGTCGTTGTGTGGATAAACGCGTACATCGGCCCGCGAGAGCCGGCACCCGTCCAACAGACTGGCATGGTTCTTTCGATCGGTGAAGACGACGTCGCCCGGGCCGACCAAGGCGGCAATGGAGCCTGAGTTGGCGGCATAGCCCGAGCCGAACACCAGCGCCGCCTCGGTTCCTTCGAATTGGGCCAGGCGTTGTTCAAGCCGGCGATGCGTCTGGCCATGGCCGCCCAGCAAGGGGCTTGCGCCGCTGCCCCAGCCTTCGGTCCGGAGGGCCGCCGCGACGGCCTCGGACAATCGCCGATCGGCGGCCAGGGCCAGGTAGTCGTTCGAGCCGAAACTGACGAGATCATGGCCGTCGAGCCGCAATTCGGTCGATTGTGGCCCGGAACGGGCACGAAGACGCCGGCAAACACCCCCCTGACGGAGTGTGTTCAATTCGTGTTCGACCCAGGCAAGTCGTCTGTACGTACTATATTTTGACATGGCTGCCCGCCGGTTGCGCGGCCCTATCGGTCCGATCCCCTGGATGGTCGAGGCGTCCATTCTAAACAAAGCTGCATCCAAGACGAAGGACATCGATGGAGGCGGTGGTGTGGGTGCCCGTCGAGGAGAATGCCCTTATTGAGGGGTTACCAAAATAGGCACTTGGCCGATTACCTTCGCGTAACCATTTTCCACAAAAGGCTTTAGTGTCGGCACGGAGCCCCAGGGGGATTGCCCAGCGCGTCCCCCTGTCCGTGCCGGCCATTCGGACGCAGGGGCATTCCGGGGTGGGCTCACCGGCTGCGTGTGCCCGATTTGCCCGATAAATGGGCTTAGAGGCGTGCAAGATTCTCTTGGGTGCGGAAACATTACTCATGGCCATGAAGCGATCGAAACCCGCCGCCCAACCTGCTGACGCGGGCCAATCCGAGAAAATCGATTGGTCGGCCGTGTTGGCCGAGCATGATCGGTGGTTGCGGACGATCGTTTTCGCCCGGCTGGGTCAGTCGGAAGCGGTCGACGAGGTGATGCAGGAGGTGTCGATGGCGGCCGTCCGCCAGCAGGCGCCCCTGACCGACGCGACCAAAGCGGCCCCGTGGCTCTACCGGTTGGCGGTAACTCAATCACTCTTGTATCGGAGGAAGCAAGGCCGGCGACGCAACTTGACCGATCGCTACGCCGAGCGGAAACAGCCTCGCGAGCAAGACAATCGCGAGCCGGATCCACTCGGCTGGCTACTGGCCGACGAGCGACGTCAATTGATCCGCACGGCCCTCTCACGACTCGCCGGGCGCGACGCGGAACTGCTGCTTCTGAAATACACCGAGGATTGGAGCTACCGCGACTTGGCCGAGAAATTGGGAATCAGCGAGAGTGCGGTCGAGGCCCGACTGCACCGAGCACGTCAAAAACTGAGAAAAGAACTGGCCGTTCTGGAAGTGGTTGAAAACGAGCGATGACACCGAAGAACCCGAATCCCCCGCTCAACGACGACGACCCCCTGTTCGACCTTCTGGTCGACGGTCAACTCGACGAGCCGCGACGCCGCGAGTTGCTTGCCGGACTGGACGACCGGCCGGGCGGTTGGCGCCGTTGTGCGTTGGCCTTTCTCGAAGCCCAATCGTGGCGCGAGGCGATGGACGCCCTGGCCGGCGCGCCTTCGCCGGCCGAGCCCGCCTCGAACATGCTTGCCACCCAAGATACGCAACGTCGAAACGGACGCTGGTCGAAACACATCACGACCCTGCTGGGCATGGCCGCCAGCTTCTTGCTGGCTATCGGACTGACGTCGTGGATGCACGACATCCAGCGGGCGGGCGGGCCCGTCGGCGGAACGGTCGCAGCCGGCATAACCGGCTCCGAGTTCACGCCTCACGGCCAAACGGGACAACCGCTCGAAGCCATTCCCCTGCAACGCGCGCCCGAGAGCGGACACGATGTGCAGTTGGTGGGCATGCTGGGCAAGGGACCCGACGGCCGTTTCCAAACGGTGGGATTGCCGGCCGTCACGCGGGATCAGCTCGACGAAGACTGGCTGCAAAAACTGCCCTCGGCGATCCCCGAGAAAGTCACTCAATCGCTGCAACGCGCCGGCCACGAGGTCCACGGCTCGCGGCAATTGGTTCCCTTTCGCCTGAAGGACGGCCGCCGATTGGTCGTGCCGGTCGATCAGCTCGACGTGCATTACGCCAGCAATCCGGGTTATCAATAGTCGAGACTTCGGGCGCTTGGAGTTTCGGAATCGAGGATTTGGAAACATCTCGAATGGGCGGGAGAAAACCATGAAGAACGTTGTCTGGTCCATCAAACTCGGAGCCGCGCTTGGTTTGCTCGTGGCCTCGGCGGCGCTGGCCGCGCCGAATCAGAACGAGAAGAAAGACTCGCCCAACAAGATAGGGAACTCCCTCGACGCCGACGTCGGCGGACCGACCGCCGAGATCGGCGAGACCACTCCGACGCTCAATCTTCCTCCGAGAACCCAGGGGTTCGCCGCCGGCGAATTGACGGAGAACGATCCGGCGCCCAAGTACGTATCCCCGCCCGCCCTGTTGAACGACGTCGTTCCGACGCGGGTCAAGTTGCCCAAGTATTGGATTGGCGTGAAGTGTCGGGGACCGTTGCCCGAGTCGCTCCGCTCGCAGGTCGACGCGCCGGTGAAGCAGGGCGTGATTGTGCTTGAGGTCGTCGACGGCAGTCCGGCCGCCAAGGCGGGACTTCAGCCGCACGATATCTTGCTGGTGGCCGGAACCAGACCGCTGGCCAACGCGCTCGACCTGATCCAGGTAGTCGAAGAAGCGGAAAACAAGGCGATTTCGATCGCTTTGATCCGCAAGGGCAAGCACCAGAAAATCGAGGTCACGCCCGAGAAGAGCCCTTGGCGAAAGCCCAAGGACAAGGCGACCACGGAAACGCCTGCTTATCCCGAGTTGGACAAGCTTGTCCGGTGGCTCGAACAGAACCACCCACGCGGCAGCCAGCAACAGATGCGGCTGCGCTTCATGCACCCGGGCATCATCCTTCCGCCCGACGCTCTGATCCACCCGACGCTTCCCGGAAGCATGAGCGTCACGATCATGAAGGAAGGCAACAAGCCGACGCAGATCACGGTCAAGCGCGGCGACGATGTCTGGAAAGTGGACGAGAAAGGAATCGACAAATTGCCGAAGGACGTCCAGCCGTACGTTCATCGGATGCTCAGCGGCATGGTGATTGGGCCGGAGCTCTTGGGGCCCCAGTTGGAATACCTGCCCGATTGGACCATTCCCGGAAGTCCCGCGGGCAAAGCCCGGCTTCCTTCGGCCCGCGACCGGCTCGAAGAACGCATGGACCGGATAAACGAGCGTCTGGAAGAACTCCACGACATGATCAGGCAACTACACGAAAAGGCGGGGCCGGAAGAGGAGAAGTAGGCAACTCCAGTACGTAAGCAAGGACGTCGCGACGCCGAAGCATGCTCCCCCAGCTTCGGCGGCACCAGGCAATGGACTTGCCCAGGCACATCCGCTGCGAGGAAGTGTCTCCCACGTAGAGGGTGGCCGTCGGTCGACGCGCCACCCTCTTCTCTTTCTTGATCTTACGGCTGTTCGCAGCGACGGAGCAGTTGCTCGAAACGATGTTTCATCGTCTCTCCGCCCAATTCGGGATGCAATAGCGCCACAAGCCGGACCATTCGTTCGGCCTGATCGGCTCGTCCCAGACGCAGATGCAACTCGGCCACCGCGTACTTCGCGCGAAACCATCGCGGACCGCCGGGTTTCGAACGGCGTTCGACCTCGCGCCATTCCATTTGGGCCGCTTCGAGTGACGGTCGATCGTCGCGCGCCGCCAATAGCTGGGCATAGGCTTCGCGCAAATCGCCGTCGTCGGGATAGGCCCTCGCCAGGTTTGCGTATTGCCGCAAGGCCTCGTCCGCGCGGCCCGAGGCGACCAGCGCGCCGGCTTGGACCCGCTGCAACGCGCGCCGCCGGCTGGGGCTCAGTTCGCTCTGGTGTCGGGCGACCAGAGTGA
>JAFGIR010000110.1 GCA_016929515.1 Pirellulales bacterium
TCGGCGCGGCAAACGGGCTGGCCGTCGTGCCGTAGATCGCCTCGCCGTTGACGTTCATCCACCGGCCGATTTCCTTGAGCCGTTTGACGCTCGGCTCGGGAATGATACCTTCTTTCGTCGGGCCGACGTTCAACAGGAAGTTGCCGCCCTTGCTGGCGATGTCCACGAGTTTCTGGATCAGCGATTCGGTCGATTTCCAGTCGTGGTCGAAGCTCTTGTAGCCCCACGTGTGGTTCATCGTCATGCACGTTTCCCAGTCGTAGTCGAGACCCGTGTCGGGAATCCGCTGCTCGGGCGTGGTGAAACAGCCCTTGATTCCTTTGCACAAACGGTTGTTCCAGACGATGCCGGGCCGCAGTTCCAAGAGTTCCAGAAACGGCTGGGCACGCTCCTTGGTCATCCAGCGGGGCGTGTCCCACCACAGGATGTCGGCGTCGTAGTTGGTGAGTATCTCCTTGACCTGGGGCAGGGCGATCTTTTCGAGGTATTCGTCGAAATCGCCGTCGTGGGCCGGGTCCCAACCGGGCTCGCCTTCCTTGTAGCCCGACTTCGACCCGCCCGGATGGACCCAGTCCTGGTCCTGCGAATAATAGACCCCGAAGCGAACGCCGTGCTTCTTACAAGCCTGATGCAAAGGTTGCATGAGATCCTTGCCGTAGGGCGTGGCGTCGACCACGTCCCAGTCGGTCACCTTCGAGTCGTACATGGCGAAGCCGTCGTGATGCTTCGGCATCACGATGACATATTTCATGCCGGCCTCCTTGGCCAGGCGGATCCAGGCGTCGGGATCGTATTGGGTCGGATTGAACTGCTTGGCGTACTCGCGGTACTCGGCCACGGGAATCTTGGCCTGGCGCATGATCCATTCGCCGAGCCACGGGACCTTTTCGCCGTGGTAGGCGCCGGCCGGCACGCAGTAGACGCCCCAGGTGATGAGCATGCCGAAGCGAGACTCTCGCCACCACTGCATGTCGGCTTTCTTGGCCGCGTCGCTAGCGGCAAACGCGGCTTGCTTCGCCGGCGGCTTCTCGTCGGCCGCCGACCGCGCCGGCGCCGTCAGAATCAGAGTGCCCGCGCAGATTGTCAGAAACATGGCTCGAAACATGGTGCGTCTCTTTCTTTCCTGGGGACCGATTGCTGGAAACGGTTCGATCGCCGGGCGTCAAAGGTCGGTCTTGTCGTGCTCGATGACGACGACCGAGGGAATCGGGTCGGGACATTTCTTGGTGACTTCGACGTCGATACCCTTGTCCGTCTTGTTGTACTTCAGGTCGACCGGGCCGTCTTTGGTCAGCAACCGCACACTCTTGATGTTCGCGCCGATGAGCGGAATTTCAAGCGTGCCGATGGCCGGCCATTCGAAGACGTGGGCATAGAGCACGCCGGGCTTCTTCGTGTAGCGACCCCAGCTCGGCGCGGCAAACGGGCTGGCCGTCGTGCCGTAGATCGCCTCGCCGTTGACCTTCATCCACTCGCCAACCTCCTTCAGACGCCTGACGCTCGGCTCGGGGATGAGGCCTTCGCTGGTCGGGCCGACGTTCAACAAGAAGTTGCCGCCCTTGCTGGCGATGTCCACCAGTTTCTGGATCAGCGATTCGGTCGATTTCCAGCCGTGGTCGAAACTCTTGTAGCCCCACGTGTGATTCATCGTCATGCACGTTTCCCAGTCGTAGTCGAGACCCGTGTCGGGAATCCGCTGCTCGGGCGTGGTGAAACAACCCTTGATGTCGCGGCAGAGGCGGTTGTTCCAGACGATGCCGGGCCGCAGGTCCAACAACGGCAGGAACTGCTGGGCACGCTCTTTGGTCATCCATCGCGGCGTGTCCCACCAGAGCACGTCGATGTCGTAATTGCCGAGGATTTCCTTGACCTGGGGAACGGAGATCTTCTTCAGGTAGTCGTCGAAATCACCCTCCTGGGCCTTGTCCCAACCCTCGCCTTCCTTGTAACCCGACTTCGATCCGCCGGGGTGGGTCCAGTCCTGATCTTGCGAATAGTAGAAGCCCAATTTGATGCCATGCTTTTTGCACGCCTGCTCCAACGGTCGCAACAGGTCCTTGCCGTAGGGCGTGGCGTCGACGACGTCCCAGTCGGTTACTTTCGAGTCGTACAAGGCAAAGCCGTCGTGGTGCTTCGACGTGATGACGATGTACTTCATGCCGGCCTCCTTGGCCAGGCGAACCCAGGCGTCCGGATCATACTTCACCGGATTGAACTGTTTGGCGAATCCGCGATATTCGGCCACCGGGATCTTGCCCCGGAGCATGATCCACTCACCGATCCAGGGAATCTTCTTTCCGTGGTAGGTGCCCGCCGGAACCGAGTAAACACCCCAGTGAATGAACATGCCAAAACGCGCGTCGCGCCACCACTCCATGTTGGCTTTTTGGGCCTCCTCGCTGGGGGCGAACGCTTTCTTTTTTGCCGGCGCCTTGTCGGCGGCCCGCGACGTGCCGGTCGCGACCAGGCACAAAGCGACGAGGAGGGCGAACCAAGTGGTCGTTCGAAACATGGCAAGGTCCTTTCGAGCGTTGAGGGATGGCCGTGCGCGTGGTGTGATTCGGTTGGGTTAGGCCACGGCCGTTGGTATCAAAAGGCGGGTTGGCGTGCATGGCGGCACGTGCCAGACGCACATTATATACAATACTGGCCTCCTGTGCAA
>JAFGIR010000015.1 GCA_016929515.1 Pirellulales bacterium
ACCTCCTCGGCGAAGTATTTCGCCGTGAGTTTTTCGCCGGTGGCCTTTTCGACGAACTCGGGCCAGGGCCAACGTGCTCCCGGGGCGAAGACCTTGTTGATCAAAACCCGGCCAACGTAGGGCTGGCCCGTGTAGTCGGGCGAAGTCCGCATGCTCATGAGTTTCGAGGTCTCGTCGAGCTTGTGGCGCAGTTGGGCCGCGAACAACTCGCCCAGCATGTAGTTGTGGTAATAGACCGGCGCGCAGGTGAAATGGGGCTTGGCGGCCCAGTCGGGCTTGCTCCGCGACGGCGGCCGCACGAGCGCCTGATAACGCTCGACGTGGTCCCACCAGAGCGTGTTGAGGTCGCGGTCCGGATTCTCGTAGAACGCTTTCTCGAAGTTCAGCATGACCAGCGCCCAGCGGGCAAAAATCAACTGCTCGCGTCGCCGTTGTTCGCGAATCGCGCCGGCCACCTCGTTGACCCGCGCCGGATCGGCGGCCGCGTTGGCAATCATCCAACCGGGGTCCTTCGCCAACGCGCCGAAGAGCATGGCGACGGCTTCGGTCGTGAAAATGTGGGCCTGAGTCCGCAGATTATACGGCAGCGAACCGGCAATGTACAAGTCGTAGACGCCATGGCCCTGCTCGTGGAGCATCGTGTCCATCCATTCGGCCGTCGGCTTGATGTTCAGCAGCGTTCGAACGTCGCCCTCCCGGTCGATGCTCGTGCAAAACGCGTGTTGGTCCTTGCCTGGCCGCTCGTAAAGGTCGCTCCGCACGAGGATGCTCTCAATCGGCAGACCGATGCCGGCGTAGAACTTGCGGGCGATTTCGACGATCTCTTCCTTCGTCTTGTCCTTATAGAACTCGTCGAGATCGACTTTTTCCGAAGGGGGCGCCGCTTGGAAGAACGGGTTGTCGTAATGCCAGGGCATCAAGGCGCCGGGCTCGATTTTGAAGCGGCGGGCCAATTCAGCGTCGAGCGTGTCTTTCATTTGCTTAAAAGGCTCGTTCGTCATTTCCTCCAGCTCGGCGAAGATGGCCAGAAGCTGCTCGGGATTGTGTTCCTGCAGCCGGATCATCATGTCCCAGTAGTCGGAGTAACCGAGTTTGCGAGCCGCCTTGTTGCGGAGTTTGGCCAACTTGATCAGCTTGGGGCTGATCTGCTCGCCCACTTGTTTCAGGGCTTCCCAGTACTGCTGGCGTTTTGTGGAGTCGTTTTCCTTGGCGAGCATCTCCAGGATGTCGTTGTTGGTGTACTCCTTGCCGTCGAACTTTACCCGAAACGTGTTCATCTGTTGCTCAATCTCGGTCGACAGCGCAACCATTTGCTTGAGCAACTCGGGCGAGAGCTGGTTGCCTTCGTAGGCGAGCTTGGCGACGTAGAGCGCCCGGGCAGTGATGGGGTCGTAGTGTTCTCGGTCGCGGAGCAATTCGCAGACGATGCGATAGTGTTCCGGATCGCTGTGATACTCGCGCATCGCCAGTACGCACTGGGCCGTTTTTTCGTAGTCCGCGGCCTTGCCCGAACAGGCCGCGGCCCAACTAGCCAGATTGGCTTCCTTGTTGAGACGCGCCAGGTCGGCTTGGTACTTGTCGAGAAACTTCTTGGCCTTGGCTTGGATTTTTTGCGATTCGGTGGCCGCCGGGTCGTCATCGTTTGCATGGGCGATAGCCGCGGCCATGACGGCTAGTCCGGCGGTGAGGATAACGAGCAGTGCCATTCGCATGGGAGCCTCCTGGAGCGTGGTGAGGTGTGACAGCCGTGGGGTGGGGCTCGCCCACCGTGGCCTGTTGTGAATTGTTCGATTTGCTCCCCAAACATACCTGATCGTGGGGCCTTGGACAAGCGAAACGGCCCCTGTCGGGTGGGTGGAACCTTTTGCAAACCCCCGTGTAAGGGCTACGTATCGAGACGCATGGCAGCCCCCGTCACGCGATTTGGTCCTTTTTCTCAACTCATTGCCGGCGAGACATTTAGCCCCATACCCATGCGTCCAGGCGTTTTGCTGGCACACGATTTGCCCTTGCGGGTCGTTCGTAGCATTACGCTTTCAGCCCACCCTTTGCTCATGGAGGAGCTCTCATGAAACGCCGAACGCTCTTCGTTGTCGGCACGTTGGTTGTGTTCTCGTGTTGCCTGCCCGTCCTGGCCGAATCGTCGGACGACGAACAACCGGCAGCATCCACAGCCCCGGCCGCCGTATCTTGGACGTCGCCACCATCGCCACCTGAAGCGGCGTCGCCGAGTGCGGCCACTTCGGGTCCTCCCGCCTATCCGGCCACAAGCCTCTATTTGCCTGACCACGTGGCGCCGGAGGCGACTGAGTCGGCACCGGTGGCCACACCCCGTTCGCCATCGCCGCCCGACAAAGACACGTGCATCCGATTGTGCATCTCGGATCGCGGGTTGAGGTTCGTGGCTGCCGAGAAGGACGCTCGGAAGAAGCAGGAGAAGGACAGCGAGGAAGGAAGCATCTCGATCAAGTGCGAGAAGCTCGTGCTGCAGATGGAATCGTCGGAAGTCGTCAAGCTGATCTGCGAGGATGTTTCGTTCTTCACTACATCTGGCATACGAGGGAACGCGAAGAACTTGTACTACGATTCGAAAGGGAGATTCATCAGATTGGTGCGAGGACGGATTCTTCTCAAAGTGGGTGACAAACGGAAGGCCAAAGCGGAAATCATGGGGGAGGACATGATCTTCGACTTGAAACATCAAGCGCTGAAGGTCGGCGGCACGCGGGCGATCCAACACCGTCGCACGGTGCCTCTACCGGCCGCCGGACCTCCGGTGGACGAAGACCACGTCGACGTTCCCCCGTTGCCGTCACGCCGATGAGTTGAAACCGCGGGAAACCTCGATTGCGGAGAGCCCTTGTCGCCGGACGTTCCACTTGCCGGTCGTAGCGGATTGTCGGCCTGGTCCGCCTTGAACCGGGCGGTGTCCATGGGGCTGCCGGCCTGCACTCGGACGCGGTGCCGCGCTGCCGAATTGGCAGCCGGCCGAGTCGGGCAACGCGGCCGAGCGGAAACCGTTTTTCTGTCACCGGTCGAGCTTGGGTAACGTAAGATGTTACATAGTAGAACGTTACCGCTAGGTATCTTCGCCGCCCGGCCGTTTTCTTCCTGCTTGGTACCCGGTTTGCGGCTGTTTGGTCAATTGGACCCGTCCGCCGAGTGTTCTGCCAAGCGGTTCAACCTGGCCAGTGGATTGGGTTGGGGCGAACTGGACCGAGGATTTTCCCATCATGACGCCTCCCGCGGTACTGATTACCGACGACGACGCGGCGTTTCGCGAGACGCTCGGCAGCGTGCTCGAACCGCTGGGTGTGCGCGCCCTGCTGGCCGCCGACGGGGAAGAGGCGCTCCGGATCGTCCGTCGCGAGAAGGTCCACCTGGTTCTGTTGGACATGCACATGCCGCGACTGACCGGCCTCGAAACGCTTCGGATGCTGAAGCAATTCAAGGCGGTTCTTCCGTGCATCTTGCTTTCGGCACGGTTGGACGAGATGATCGTCAACGAGGCCCGTCGGGCACACGCCTTCTCGATCATGTCCAAACCGGTCACCCGCCGCCAGATCACGGGCGTGGTCGGCCGCGCGCTTCGGGTAACGTACAACTGGCCGGGACGGTTTGAAACACCTTCTCACGACAAGCGTGCGCATGGGTTCGGACCAAATCAGTGAGAAGACGGCTTTTCGGACTCATCCGTCGTGCCTGTTTCGCCGCTCGCCGTGTCCGTTTTAGGTGACGTGGCTGCCACGATCTCTTCAAGTTCGGCCGTATTGATCGTTTCCTTCTCGATCAGTTGGTCGGCCAAAGCCACCAGGGCCTCGCGCCGCGTTTCCAGGATGTGGCGCACCCGCTCGATCAACTGCTCGATGATTCGCTTGATTTCCTCATCGATTTCACGGGCCGTCTGCTCGCTGTGCGATCGGGGCGAAAGCATGTCGCCCGTTTCGCCCAGCATGGAGTGACGCGGACCTTCGCGATAGTTGACCCGGCCCAACTGGCTCATGCCGAAATCCATGACCATGCTCCGGGCGAGTTCGGTGGCTCGCTGCAGGTCGTTTTGGGCACCGGTCGAGATGTCGTCGAAGATCATTTCTTCGCCGACCGTGCCGGCCAGGAGAACCTGGATGCGGCTTTCCAGCTCGCTTTGGGTCATCAGATAACGGTCGCCCTCGGGCCGCTGGAGCGTGTAGCCCAACGCGGCGAAGCCACGCGGAATGATCGAGACTTTGTGCACCGGGTCGGTGTTGGGTAGACTGTGGGCGACCAGGGCGTGGGCCGACTCGTGATAGGCTACGCGTATCTTCTCTTCCTCGTGCATGATCCGCTGGCGCTTCTCCAGCCCGGCCGTCACCCGTTCGACTCCCTCGTTGAATTCGTCCATGCTCACGCCCGATTTGCCTTTGCGGGCAGCCAGCAGCGCGGCCTCGTTGACCAGATTGGCCAGATCGGCACCGACGAAACCGGAGGTGATCCCCGCCACCTTCTTAACTTCAACGGAGTCGTCGACTTTCACGCTCTTCAGGTGGACCTTGAGAATCTCCTCGCGGCCGCGGATATCCGGCCGGTCGACCAGGACGTTGCGGTCGAAGCGGCCGGGGCGCAACAGGGCCGGGTCGAGCGTTTCGGGCCGGTTGGTGGCGGCCATGACGATGACGCCGCTGTTCGAGCTGAACCCGTCCATCTCGACCA
>JAFGIR010000111.1 GCA_016929515.1 Pirellulales bacterium
GCTGATCGGCGTCGTCACGACCCTGGCCGCCTCGGCCTACGGTGCCTGGGACGCCATCGTCTCTTGGGAATCCGCCGCAGTGGCCTTCCTCTTCTCCGTCACCCTTGGTATCCTCTTCGGCCTCTACCCCGCCGTCCGTGCGGCGTCGCTGGAGCCCATCGAAGCCCTTCGGGCCGAATGATGAGAACAATCCAGATTCAAGGACGGCGCAGAAACCGCTGCTACTGTTCGTGGACGACGCCACGTTCTAGGCGACATTCTGAAATCCGCCACAAGCCGAACCCCGGGACGGATGCGTCCCACCGGGCAAACTCGCGTCCACAACTCGTGGCCGACCCCCTCTCCTTTTACCTGCTTGGCTGACGAATACCCATGGATTAGACTGGTATCTGTACGGAATCCGATTTGCTTTGCCCAGAGAGACTCTTGTTGAATATTGTCCGACGAACTGGCCTGGCCCTGCGATCAGGAATCGGCCACTATCTTCTTTCGAGATGACAACATGAAGAGAAGCACTGCCTTTGACGCCATTGTGTTGCTGATGGTGACGCTGGGAGCCTTCCATGGCGCAGGCCGCAGCCTCGCCTCGGAGCGTTTTCCCGGAACCCTACTTCTCGATGGCCGGTGTCTCGCGCGGACGCGAGCCTCGCTGGCCGAGGACGACTCGTCGCCACGCGCCGCGCTGGCGAAGCTGGTTCGGGAAGCGGAGGCGGCGTTGACGGTCGGTCCGTTCAGCGTGACGGACAAGGCCGTGCCGCCACCGAGCGGCGACAAGCACGACTATGCGAGCTTTGGGGTGTATTGGTGGCCGAATCCCGACACGCAAGACGGCCTGCCCTATGTCGGACGCGACGGTCGGACAAACCCGGCGAGTCGTCGAGGCGACCGTTGTGACACGCCGCGTCTGAGCGCCATGGCTCGTTCTGTGGAGACCCTTGCGCTGGCCTACTATTTCACCGGCCAGGAGAAGTACGCGGCGCGCGCGGCGTTGTTGTTGCGCACCTGGTTTCTCGAACCGGAAACCCGGATGAATCCGCACCTCCAATACGCACAGGCGATTCCGGGGCTGGTCGAGGGGCGAGGATACGGAATCATCGACACGGTGTCCCTGCTGAAGGTCGTCGACGCGGCCATCCTGCTCGAAGATTCGCCGTCTTGGCACGATAAGGAGCACGGGGCATTGAAACAATGGTTCGGCGACTATCTCGGCTGGCTGCGAACGAGTCGGCACGGCATCGACGAGAGCCGTACTCGCAATAATCACGGAACCTGGTACGACGTACAGGTGGCGCAATTCGCCCTTTTCGTTGGCGATCGGAAGACGGCCGCCGCCACGATCAAGTCGGCGAAGAAAAATCGCGTTTTGCATCAAATCAGCCCCGGCGGAAGGCAGAAACGCGAGCTAGCGCGGACAAGGTCGTTCCACTACAGTCTCTATAATCTGGCGGGACTGTTCAGTCTTGCACGACTCGGCGAGCACGTGGGCGTAGACCTTTGGCACGTCGAGGTCAAGGGCAAGCCGGCTCTTCAAGCGGCCTTGGACTACCTGGCCCCCTATGCCGACGCCGAGAAGCCGTGGCCGCACAAACAGATTACCAAATCGCGAAGGAACACCCCACTGATCGGCCTGTTGCGACGCGGGTATCTGGTCTACCAAAAGCCGAAATACCTGGAAATGCTCGGCAAGTGTCCGGAGAAAATACGGCTTGAAGATCGTTCGGCGCTGCTTTATTCGCAGCCACGGGAAGAAGCAATGGAACAGGCAACGTTGAAGCCGGTCGGGTTTCCCGGTCGAGAATGGCATCGGGCAGACGCCAAGGAACTTCGGTTCGATACGGAGATTCTCAACCGTATAACCGCGAAGATGAAAGAGGCCAAGGCCAACGGGGTGTTGGTCCGCGATGGTTACCTAATCGCCCAGTGGAATTTTGGAGGCCCGCCGGAAAAGCGATTCGACATCCAGTCCTGCACGAAGTCAATCACGTCTCTCGCGGTTGGCGGCGCCATCATGGACGGCCGGATTCCCCATGTTGATGTCTTGGTCAAAGACTACTGGCCCGATTTCGAGGCGGGGCCATACACCGACAAGATCACTTTTCGTCACCTGCTCACCATGACGGCCGGCATCGTGCAGACTACTCGCTATGGCACGGGCCAGGACAAGCAACTTCCGGCGGAGCCAGCGGAGCCGGGCACCAGGTACAATTATCTGAACGATCAGAGCAAGGCTCTTGCCGGAGCATTGACGTACCTGTATAGGCGCGAGCTCGGTGACGTGATGAATGAAACACTCAACCCGCTGGGAATATCCATGGAGTGGGGTTCGGAGGCTCGTTGGGATCCGGATGTGGTCACGGCCGACGGCCGAACCATACGCCGCAATTGCGGCTACTCCCGCGCACGTTTCTCGGCATCGGATCTTGCCCGAGTCGGGCATCTCTACCTGCAAAAGGGCCTTTGGAAAGACAAGCGGATCATTTCGGAGAAATACGTCGAAGAAAGCCTGACTCCGTGCGGGATTTCCGCCGGACCACGACGAGAAGTCGGAGACGACGGCCTGATTCTCACGGGAGGATACGGCTTCAAGTGGCGCCAACATGAATACAACGGTGTCACCACCTGGGGCATGCATGGCTATGGCCATCAATTCTGCGTCATCATACCGGAATATGATGTCGTCATGACCAAGCTCAGCAATTGGCGAGACAAGAGCACTTGGATCGGCTGCGAAACCTTCTATCCTTTGTTGATTCGTTCACTGAAATGATCGGTGTCACGTCGACATGGCAACCTTGACATCGAAAGCCGTGTCACAAGACACTGAATAGAAACCTTCACCCAAAAGGAGAATGATCCGTGAACCTCGGCATGATTATCACGCAAACCGATGCGGAAACGGTTTTCAATGCGTTGCGTCTGGCTCTTTACAGTCTGGAGCAGGGCGACCAGGTGCGCATCTTCCTCTCGGGAAAGGGTGTTGACATCGACAAGATCGACGACCCCAAGTTCGACGTAAAAGGCCAGGCCCGCAAGGCGCTCGACGCAGGCGCGGAGTTTCTCGCTTGTGGAGCGTGCCTCAAACTGCGCCAGTCCGAGGGTTCC
>JAFGIR010000002.1 GCA_016929515.1 Pirellulales bacterium
ATGATCACCGTCGACGCCGCCATCAAGTTCATTCGCCGCGAAGCGGCCGAACACGAACCGTTTTTCGCCGTCGTCTGGTTCGGCTCGCCCCACGGTCCCCATCAGGCGTTGCCCGCCGATCGCGAACCCTACGCCGATCAGCCGGAAAAGCTCCAGCACTTCTACGGCGAAATTACCGCGATGGACCGCGCAATCGGCAAGCTCCGCAACGAGATCAAGACGTTGGGCATTCAACAGAACACCATCTTCTGGTATTGCAGCGACAACGGCGCGCTGCCCAACGTCGGCAACAACGGCGACCGCCGTGGGCACAAGAACCGAGTCTACGAAGGAGGACTGCTCGTTCCGGCCATTCTGGAATGGCCTGCCAAAATCACCAAGCCGCGGAAGACCGACGTCCCGTGCAGCACGTGCGACATCTATCCGACGATTCTGGACATCGTCGGCGTGCATCCGGAAAACCAGCCGCCGTTGGACGGAGTGAGCCTCGTGCCGCTGATCGACGGCCGGATGACCCAGCGCGACAAACCGCTCGGATTCTGGCACTACGCGAGTCAGGGTCGCCGAACCCCGAGCCTCCCGTGGATGCGCGAGTTGTACGACGCGCAACAGGCCGGCCGCGACCTGGGCCGACCCGAGCGGCTCTGCCTCGACGCGGGTAAAATCACCAAGCAGTATCCGACCAATCGCATGCCGGGCCACGCCGCCTGGGTCGACGGCCCATGGAAGCTGCACCGAATCGAGGAACGCAAGACCAAACAAGTCCGATTCGAGCTCTACAACCTGGCCGACGACCGGCGCGAGGCAAACAACCTGATCGACGAACAGCCCGAGCGAGCCCAACGCATGAAATCAGAACTCGACACTTGGCTCCGCTCGGTAATCGATAGCCTCAACGGCAAGGATTATCGGTAGAAGCTCGGCTCCCAACGGGTTTGGAAAACGGGTGTAGACCGGCTCTGTGAAATCCCCGCGCGAAAGGGTGGTTGGACCAAGACGCAGCGAAGCCCCCGTTCGCCCGTTGACCGTGCAGCCGCTAAACGTGATTCCGAAGCGCCAGCTCCTTCGGATGGGGATTCAAGTAGACTTGCTCGCGGAGATAGGCCACGTCCAACAGCCGGACATAGTGGCCAATCAACGTCAAGGGAACGACCAGCGGAACGTACCCCTGTCGGTAGTCCTCGATCTTCTCCAGAAGCTCCTCGCGCGCCGGCCGGTCGAGGTCTTTCTTGAAAAAACCGAAGATGTGTTGCAGCACATTCGCGTTCTTGCGCGTTGTGGCGATGGTCGCCAGAGCCGCCATGAACCGCGATTCATAATCGGCCCGAAGCTGAGCCGGCCGAATCGATTTCGCGTCGGCCACCATGCGGCCCAGCTGCTGATAGGCCGTCGGGCTGTGTGCCAAAAGCGCGAACTTGTGCCTCGTGTGAAATTCGACCAGCCGGCCAATCGAAAAACGCCGCGAGAGAAGCTCGCGCAGACGGCGATACGCAAACACCCGCTCGACCCAGTTCTCGCGAAGTCTCGGGTCGTGCAGCCGGCCTTCCTCCTCGACCGGCAGGTTGGGCAAACGCGCCGTCAGTTCCTTCGCAAACAGTCCGACGCCGTCACGTCGTGGCGCCCCGCGCGATGCGTACACCTTGACCCGCTCCATGCCGCAACTGGGCGATTGCTTCTTCAACAGATAACCACAGAGGTCTTCCGTTTCCAGTTCGCGGACCCGGCGCCGGGCGTAAACCTCCATCTTCCGCGTCAGGTCCGTGCCGTGCTTGGACATGACGAGCCGATTGCCGTCGCCCTGCGACTCCAGTCGGATCGGCGGTCGCGGGATGCCTAGCCCGATGGCGACTTCCGGGCACGTTGGCACCCAGTAAAAATAGGAACCGAGCGTTTCGGTAATGAAAAGGTCGTGCTTGTGGCCGCCGTCGTATCGGACGCGCTCGCCCAGCAAACAGGTGGAGATACCGATCCGAATGGGCCAATCCGTTGCGTCGGGTGTTTGCATCGGTCTATTCCTTTCGAAAGCAGCGCCCGGCCGGGCGTCAATTGACGGACCGCGCCGCTCTGGCATTATGCAATGTCGCGCGGAAAACCTCAAGACACCGGGCAAACCGTCGCCCCCAGACTTGGGGCTTGCAAAGCGGGCTGTTTGCGTCAAACTGAGGTCCATGTGGTCGATCCTTCTCGTTCCCATCCTCTACGTCGCCGCAGTCGTGCAGACCTCGCTGGTCGACGTACTGCGCATTGGCCGCGTCGAGCCCGACGTGCTCGTCTTCGTAGGGCTCGTCTGGGTCTTGTGCAGTCGAGGACCCTATCGGTTTCTGGCGGCCGGCGCAGCCGGATTGGTGGGTGATCTGCTTTGCTCGGGCACGGTCGGCCCTGGCTGTGCCGCCGGGCTGGCGGTCGGCTATTTGCTGGTTCGCGCCGACGCGCGAATCGCGATCGACCGGTTGGCAAGTCGTCTGTTGGCCGTGTGGGTCGGCGCGACGTTCATGATACTCGTCGAGGTGCTCCTCCGTGGAATCCTCGGCCAGTTTGTGTCATGGGCTCATTTCGGACTTGCGTTGCGACTTGGTTTGGGAGCGGGCCTTTACACGGCCGTCATTAGTCTTCCGGTGTTGATGGTTGTCGGTTGGTTGCATTCGGCCCACGTTGCTCGTTGGCGCCGCCGGCGCGACGGACTCTATTGACGTCCGCGCGGAGCCCCGATAGAGTGGCCCTGGTTCGTCATGATTATGCAGTCGCAACAGCCCGTCGATTGGCACCACATTCAACCGGAGGAGCACCGCGCGCCGGCGGTCGTCGATTCGCGCGCGCGGCTCCACGCTTGTTTGATCCTGTTCCTGGTGGGGCTCGCGTTGGTTCTGGGGCGCGTGGTCTATCTTGAGCTGGCCCAAGGCGCCGCGTTTCGTCGGGTGGCGGGAGAACCTCTGGTTGAACGAGAAGACGTGCCGAGCACGCGCGGCCGGATTCTCTCGCGCGACGGAACCGTCCTGGCCCACGACAAACGCGTGATTTCGCTGGCAGTCCGCTATCGCTATCTCGAAAACCCGCCCGAGGCCACGTGGCTGCGTTCCATGGCCCGATCGCGGCTCTCGCGCGAGGCGCGCCGCGACCCCAAGCGCGTCGCGGCCGAGCAACGGCGCGTTCGCCGGGAGTGCCGCGACTTGCAGTGGCAACTCGCCTCGCTCTGCGGCCTTTCGACCACCGACTGGAACCGCCGGGCCGCCGAGGTGCAGATTCGCGTCGAACGCATCGCCGAAAGCGTCAATCGGCGTCGCCGCGAAACGATTGAACGGCACGAACGTCGTCGGACGCTCTTCGATCGCTGGTTCGGCACGGCCGACGAACCGCGGGACGAAAGGACGATCGTTCGCGAAGAACTCGACTATCATGTCATGGCCGAAAACGTGCCGCTGTCGGTCGTCGCCGAAATCGAAGGCCATCCCGAACGCTATCCCGGGGTGCGCATCATCGAGCACGGGCGGCGCGATTATCGCGAAGGTTCGCTCGCGGCCCACGTGTTGGGTTATCTGGGATCGCCGACTGAGGATGAACGAAAAGCGGACGAAGACACGGCGTATAATCCCGACGATCGTCGCGGTCGCCAAGGACTTGAACGCCAGTTCGAGCAATCGCTTCGCGGACGCCGCGGCCAACGGGTCGAGAAAACCGACCGCAGCGGCCGGATTATCTCGATCGAGTGGAACGAGCGACCGCGCCCGGGAGAAGACCTGATCCTCACGCTCGACGCGCGTCTGCAAAAAACGGCCGAAACGCTTCTCGACGAGGCTCTGGCGCGCCGCGAGTTGACCGGCGCCAAACCGCCCAGAGCCGGCGCGGCGGCCATCGTGATGGATGTCCGTACCGGCGCGATTCTCGCGGCGGCCTCGGCCCCGAGGTTCGATCCCAACGTGTTTGGCGGCAAAGCCTCCGACCAGATCCGGCAAATCCTGAAGGACCCCGACAAACCGCTTTTCCACCGAGCAATCCAAATGGCCATCGCCCCCGGCTCGGTGTTCAAAGTGCTTTCGGCCGTGGCCTTGATCGAGTCGGGCACCGTCCGGCCCGACGAGTTCTTCTACTGCCGAGGTTATCTCGAACGACCCAACGCGCTGCGATGCCAGATCTACAAGCAATTTCAACGGGGTCACGGAGAAGTCCGCCTGGCCGACGCCTTGGCCGTGAGCTGCAACGTCTACTTCTTTCATCATGCGGCCCAGGCCGGACCTGACCCCCTGGTTCATTGGGCCAAACGCTTCGAGTTCGGCCGCGTCACCGGGGTCGATCTACCCGGCGAAGCAAGCGGGCGCGTGCCCACGCCGGAGACCATCAAATCGCTGGAGCGCCACGCCTGGACCGTCGGCGACACGCGCCGCCTGGCCGTGGGACAGGGCTCGCTCACCGTCACGCCGCTTCAAATTGCCCGGATGACGGCCGCCGTGGCCAACGGAGGGTGGTTGGTGACGCCGCACGTGGTGAGCCTGGTCGGAACTCCAGAGCAAGAGAATCGCGAAACGTCGAAGTCGCCGATCAGCACTGCCGTCGGTCGCCACATCGACGGCCTGAACGCGTCAACCCTAGAAACGATCCGCCGGGGAATGCGCAGGGCCGTCGAGTCGCCCTTGGGCACGGCCTACGGCACGGTTTCCACCGACTTCGTCGAGGTTGCCGGAAAGACGGGCACGGCCGAGACCGGACGCGGACGATCGGACCACGCCTGGTTTGCCGGCTACCTGCCGGCCGCCAAGCCACGGTTTGCTCTGGTCATTGTGGTAGAACACTCGGGCGACGGCGCCGACGTTGCGGGCCCGGTTGCCCGACGACTCATCCTGCGAATGCACCAACTCGGTCTGTTGTTCTCAGGCGAGAAATCGTAGGGCGGCAAAACCGCCGACCAAGAAGTGCTTCCGCGCCACGGTAGAAGCCCGCCGTCACTCGACCGTTACTTCTCCGCCGGCGAGCCGCCTGGTCTGTCTTGCTGGAGTTGCTCGAAGGCGTCGGGCGCCAGGGCGTCCAACGGGTTCGGCGGCGTGGCTGGGCCCGTCTTCGCGTCGTCGCCTTCCTTCGGTTTCTCCTTGATAATGTCGTCGCGGCCGAGGTGGATCCTCTTGTAGACGCTCTCGGAAATGACGTAATACCAGTCGGCCATCCGGGCATTCAGTTCGGCGACTTGCTTTTTCCCCTGGGCGATCTTCTCGTCGTACTGCTCCTGCTTTCGCTTGTTTTCCTTCTCGATTCGCTGGCGTTCCTCGTTTAGATCGACCTTTTTCTCTTCGTCGGGTTGCTTTTCGGGCTCGGTGGCCGGCTCGGCCTTCTCGTCGCCGGCCGCCTTGTCGGCGTCGCCCTTTGGCTGATCGACGGCTTCTTTCTTCGGCATTTCGCTCGGCAGCGGCTCCAACTCGGGCTTGGCGATGGCCTTCGGGTTGAATTCGGCCGTGACGAAAAGATAGCGATTGACGCCCTCGACGTCCGACGGTTTGCCGTCGGCCGTCTTCTCCGAATGGTTGCTCGATCCGGCAATGCCGCCGAAGCGCAGCACGTACTCGACGCCGTCTTTCATCAAGACGCGAATCTCGCCCTCGTTCGAATAAACGTCTTTCTTTCCCCCCACGTCGGCCGCGTAGAAACCCCGACGCAAAAGCACGTCGCGGAAGGGAACCAGATCCTTGAACGACGTCTTGTCGGCGGCCAAAACCGCACTCAAGCCGGCCGGCTTCCGGGCCACGTCGACGATCTTCAGATCGTCCAGGGCCGATTGCATCGCGTCGAGCTTCTCGGTGTTCAGCTCCTGGTCGGGGCCGAGTTTCACGTCCTGCCAGCGGTCGTCGATGAATTGCTGATCGCTCAAGAGCTTCCACTTCACTTCGCCCTGGTCGTCATAGCCGAGCGTGATCTTGCCGCTTTGAAGCTGCTCGCCGCGAACCTCGTCGATCGAGTACTGCTGAATAAACACTTCCGCGAGGTCCCACGTATTCAGCTTCAACAGGTCTTTTTCGATCCAGTCGCCAAACTCCGTCGAAAGCTTGTCGGTGCTCAGCGCGACGGTGTAAACCGGCGCCTGGTCCACGCGGCGGACGTAGCGCAAACCGGGATCGTCCGGGTCGGGCTTGCCGATGATCAGGTCGGCCAACGTTTTATCGTTCTTGTCTTTGAGCGTCACGCGCATGCCCACGCCCGAGCTGCCCGGCGTCAGGTTCTCGTCCGTCGGATTGACGACGCCGAATTCGGCGTGATCGCCCGGGTTCTCCGAGGCCGTGCCGAGCACCTTGAGATCCATGAGGCTCGTGGCTGCTTCGGCCAGATGTTCCTTGGCGTCGGCCGGATAGTTGTCGTGCGAGGGAATCGACCAGACGCCGCCCACCTGGGCAACCTTGAAGGGAATCACGTCGCCGTTCGTTTCGTCGTACTTGACGATATCGAGACTCACGGCCGCCTGGGCTTTTTTGAAGTCGGGAAAGAGTATCTTGCCGCGCATATCCGTCGCATCGTCGTCGGAGAACGACGGCCGCGTAAGCCAGACCCCGAGAACCACCAGCCCGGCGATGATGACAAAAGTCAAAGTCTTCGCTTTTTCATTCATCTCGTCTATTCCCTCGAAATTCGGACGAACCTCGTTCGTTGGTAATCTTGAAACGGCCCGTCACGGCCGCTTTTCGCAACGTTTCGCAAAAGACGCTCCTACGACCGCAACCGCTTCTGCGCAACGCCTTCCTTCTCGCGCAACCGGCGCAGCATGAACACGATTCCCGCCAAGAGCAACGGCGGAATGGGCGGCAGCAACACGGCGAACAACTTGTAGCGTTCCTGGACCTGCCGGGTCTTGATAACCAATTTCGTATTGATCTCGTGGATCTTACGGTCCCTTTCCTGCTCGAGTTTCTCCATCCGCGCGTTCATCCGTTTCTGGCCCTCGACCAGCGCAATTTGCACCTTCTGAAGGATTTCCTGCTGATCCAGGTGCTTCGACTGATAGTCCTTCTCCAACTTCATGAGCCGCTCGCGAAGCTTCTTCTCCTCGTCCTTCTGGGCCTGATCAAAGTCGCGATTGGCCTTCTCGCTCACCTCGGCCGTTTCCTTGCGCGCGTCTTTAGTCTCTTCGTCAATGCGGGTCAACGTCCGATGCACGGGGCGCCGTTTGCGGATCTCGATGTACTCGGTATTTCCGGCCAATTCGTCCAACGCGTTGAGCACGAACGTAACGTTGTCGAAATTCAACTCGATTCGCAAACCGGGAAGCTCGGGCTGTTCGCGGAGCCGGAAGATCTCGGGCGAAATCACGTCGACGTCGGCCACCAGGACCACGTCGATCGTCGACTTCTTCGCTGGTTTCTTCGCCGACTTCTCTTCGGCGTCCGGGTTTTCGGCCGGGGCGTCGTCCTCGACCGGGGCATCGACTTCGCCGCGAATCCGAGCCGCCATGACATAGCTGCGGTTCATCAACACGTGCTGCCGGCGCGGATTAAGCCCACCGGGACCGCCGAAAGGCGACATCTGGAAAATCTCGTTGTACGGAATGCTCCCGCTTTGCGTGCCCGTCTCCGCCAACGGCTCCATCTTCAACGAGGAAACGTTCAGTTCCGTAATCGAGCCGGGAAACAGCAGCAGCAACTCCTGCAGGCCGGAACTGATCGGATCGTCCTCGTTGAACCCTTCCATGCCGAGTTCTTCGTCGACGTTGTTTTTGCTGGCGACAAAAACGAACTCAGGCCAGAAGACGTCCGCCATTTTCGGATAGGGATTGTAATTTTGCCAGACGACGCTGTCGCCGGAGAATTCGACCCCCAACAGGTTCCACAGCTTCTGGATATCGCCCTTCGGAGGCGGTTGCTGTTGCATCATCATCATTCCGCCGGGCGGCCGCCGCTGTTGGCTCGTGGCCGTCACGCCCCCGGAAGCCACCGGCGCGGGATCCTCGAATATGACCGTCGGCAACCCGGCTCGCACCGCATCGACGAAATGGTCCATCTGCTGGGGTCCCAACATCGACGGCTGCACGGCCAGCAACACGTCGCATTCCTTGACGTCGATCGGTTTGGCGGGATCGATTTGAATGACTTCGTATTGTTTCTCCAACTCGTCGACGATGGGCCAATTGCGGCCGGCCGACATCGTCTGCATGTTGAACTGCCCATAGAGCGGCGCGCCGGTCGTCAGGATACCCAACCGTTTTCGCTTCTGCTGGACCACCGTGCCGATCGAGCGAATCAACTCGTATTCGATCGGAATGCCACGGTCGAGGAATGGGATGACGACCCGATTCAAGCCGCAGCGAATTGCCACGCCGAGAAAGATCTGGTCGATGTTGACCTTGTCCTGGTCGAGCGTCGTCACCTGGCGCGGCGTGATCTTGTAGCGTTGCTCGGCCAGCGTGGCCTCTTCGGTAAATTGCTCCGTCTCGGTAACGCGGACTTGGATCTTGTCGCCGGCCAGTGCTTGAATTTCACGCAACGTGTTCAACAGATTCAACCGCGTTTGGACGTAATCTTCGGGCACTTCCGGACTGACGAACGCATCGATCTTCACCACGCGATCCGTTTCGAGGTCGGCCAGAAGCTGCTTGGTTTGGGGGGCCAAACTTGCCAGTTTCTTCTCGGTAATGTCGCCTCGGACCTCGTAGCGCCCACACACCACCACGACGCCGACGGCCGCGATGACCAGCGCGACGGCACGAACCAGATAGTGAACGGTCATGGCCCCGCTGCGAGCGCTCGTCCAATG
>JAFGIR010000112.1 GCA_016929515.1 Pirellulales bacterium
GCTGCTGATATGATCGGCCGTGAAATCGCGCATCACCTGATCTTCGATTGTGACCAGATTGCATCGCACGGCCCAATCGTTAGGCCCGAGCTGAATACCCTGGGCAACAGCTTCCAACGGCGCGCGGCCCGTGTAGTACTTCAATGGATCGTAGCCGAAAAGGCTCAAGTTGGCCACATCGGACCCCGGCGGCAGCACGTCGGGCACGAACGTCGCCCGCGCAACCACGCCCGAGGCGGCCACGTCGTCCATGGCGGGTAGTTGGGCCGCTTCGAGGGGCGTTTTTCCGCCCAACGACTCCTGCGGTTCGTCGGCACAGCCGTCCGGAATGATGATGGCATACTTCATGGACACGTTTCGATATCTTTGGGTTCAGGAAGGACAGCTACCCCTCGGGTAGCGCCGATAATTCCGCAGCGTGGTCTCTTGAGAGCCCCACGGGCAAGACGCCCGCGGTACCCGTTGCGGATCCTCTAGGGCGCCGCTGCGTTACGCCCACCTGTCTACCTTACCCGAAACACAGCAGGCGGCTAGTCGGCCACGCGGCACCGGACGGCTTCGGCCTGGACGAAAGGCAGTTTTTCGATCTGGCCAACCGCATCGGTAATATTTCCTTCAGTCGTTTCTTGCGTCATGATCACCATGCCTGCCCGATCCTCGCTTTCCTCGTCCTCGTATTGAGCCAGGGAGTCGATGGCCGTGTTATGCTCTTGCAGGACGCGGGCAATTTGGTTGACGGCGTCGACTTGGGTTTCGATGTCGAGACGGAGATAGAACCGACCGGGAATCTCGCGCAACGCGCGGATCGGGACGCCGACAGTCTGTTTCGACCAGAGATTCAGGGCGTTGAACGTAATGGCGGTTCGGCCGGCGAGCGTGTCGATCAGATCGGCCACGACGGCCGAGGCCGTGGGATTCTGGCCTGCTCCCAGCCCATGGAGAAGCAAGGGACCAACCGCGTCGCCAACGATTTGTACGGCGTTGAAGGCTCCCTGCACACCAGCCAGCGGCGTTCCTTCGGAGACAAAGGTCGGCGCGACGCACAATTCGAGTCCCGCCGTCCCCAGCCGAGCCGTGGCCACCAGCCGAATGCTATAGCCCATGCCTTGCGCGCACTGAATGTCGGCGGCGGCCAGCGAGTCGATTCCCATCCGCGGAATGTCTTTCCAATCGACCGAAGCGCCAAAGGCCAATTGAGCCAAAATGGCCAGTTTTTGAGTCGCGTCGCTTCCGTCGACATCCATCGTGGGATCGGCCTCGGCGTAGCCAAGCCGCTGGGCTTCGGCCACGACGTCCTCATAATCGCTGCCGTGCTGCTCCATTTCGCTGAGAATGAAGTTGCACGTGCCATTCAGAATCGCGTCGATTGACTCGATCCGGTTTGCCGTCAAACTCTGGCCGATTGTCGCGATCACCGGGATTCCGCCGCCGACGGCCGCCTCGAAGGCGATGGTCCGGCCCAGCTGCCGAGCCTTGTCGAACAACTCGGGTCCGTGGGCGGCCAACAGTGCCTTGTTCGCGGTCACTACGTTTTTGCCGCTATCGAGTGCCCGAAGCATGATCGAACGGGCCGCATCCGTGCCGCCAACCAATTGAACGACGACTTCAACGTCCGGATCGTTCAATGCCCGATCGAGATCGTCCGACAGGAGTCCGTCGGGCAACGTTACGTTACGTTTGGTCTTTAAGTCCTTATCGACGACGTAGGCCAGCTCGACTTGTTTTCGGGCACCTCGGGCAATCCGGGGACCTTCTTCGAGAAGCAACCGCGCGACGCCCGAACCAATGGTTCCAAAACCAACCAGAGCAACTTTCACTTTTTCCATGGTAAATTCCGTTTCGAGAACAACTTTCAAACCCGTAGACCGGGCTGCGGCCCGGCGACATGTTTCATCGTTCGAGCGTCCTGCCGCGCCCCAAGCCGTGGCCAACCGCCTTGGACCATCCGACAAAGCCTACCAGAAACACGGCGTTCGGCAAGGTGCCCCCCGAGCGACGCGAGTGCCCGGGCGTTATTTCTTCTTCGGCGGCACGATCGCGTCAAACCAACCGCCGGGCGTCTTGGCCGGTTGTTCGTCGGCTTGTTTCTCGCTTGCCGGCGCAGCCGATTCCTCGTCGGGTTCGGCCACAAGCGGCTTTTCGGGCAACTGCATGACGACCTCGACGTGGGCCGAGAGATGCTTGTCGGTCATGGTGACCTCGGCTTCCAGCCCCCGGAACCAACTCAACGGCGGGGCCATGTAGCCCGGGGGGACCTGCGCGTCGAGAAAACCACCGCCGGGACTGTTTTCCAAGGCGGTCGACGTCCAGTAGCCCGACCCATCGGGACGTTGCCGATACTCGTAGCGACCACCCAACGGACAGACCAGCCGTGCGTCGAGGATCAGCTCGGCGGCCACACGGCAGTCGGGACCCGGCACGTGCAACTGCTGGTTCATGGCGTGCAGCAACCGCAAGTTGCCCGCGGAAGTGGTTCGCGTGCGAAGATAGCTCATCGTGGCGAGCGCGGGCGTGAGTCGGGCCTGGGAAACGTCGCCGACGTGGAGTCGGATTTGGGCCGGTCGTTCGGCCGGCACGAATCGCAATTGCGGACACACTTCGGCAAGCACCTCGCGTTGGAACGAGAAGACGGTGAACCGCTCGTCGCGGTGTCGCCACATGCGGCCCTGCTGCCCGGTCGACCCGGGCGGGTTTGGAGCCTCGCTCCAGCGGTCCAACAGGCTCAGAAAGCCCAGTTGCCCGGTCGTGCCGAGGTAGCCGACCAGCA
>JAFGIR010000113.1 GCA_016929515.1 Pirellulales bacterium
AGAGGCTGGCTCAAAACTGGGGTGTGAGCGTCGACGTCACATGGGAAATGGGTGATTTCGATCGGGACGGCGTGGTCGGCCCGGCCGACGCGTCCATCCTAGCGGCCAACTGGCACTACGGCCTTGCGGACCCATTCGGAAGCGATATCACGGACCTCCTGGATTCGCTTAATACGGCTGTCCCCGAACCGTCGACCCTGGCACTCTTGATCTTGGGCGGGCTAGGCCTGTCGTTGTGTCGCCGAGGAATCCGGCAGAGCTGAGTGGGCAAACATCGGCATCGATTCAGCTTGCGTAACGACACTCCCTCCCCTTAAGGGCCCCCCTTTACACACATCGGGAAGACGCTACGATCTGGACTGTGGAGTGCTTTAACCCTCCAAGGAGGGGTTTCCGCCGGTCGACAGAAGCTTTGAAAATTCTCGTCCGGCGGAGTTCACTCCCCTTGCGTGCCCGTAAATCGACGGTTTGCCCGGTGTTCGTGTCGTCCGGAAAGAACGATTTTACCACTTTGACCAGCTAACCGCTCCCTGCCAATCATCGCATTCCCCCAAATATCGATAGGGGCTCCCCCCGCAATGGAATTTTGCTATGATTGTAGGTGGTTTGAACATATCGTACTAAGGGGGAACGTTATGGGGAAAGAGCACAACCCCCAAGTGGATCACCCTCGATCAAGTGTTGTTCTCCCCATCCGTGATGTTCTCCGACCCTCACATGGCGGATGGTTGGCCTCCGGCACCCTGTTTCATCGAGCCGTTCACTCCTGTCGATGAGCTACCACTTGGATTGAAATGCGAAGCACTCTGTTCAATAGCCTTGAACGCTTCTACTCGCGCCATCTGAGTCCCCAGTCATGGTTAGCTCGAGAGGGTTGGACCCAAAAAGACCACGTGGCGTCCGAGTCTCCGGCAGGAAGCGAACTGCGGAACGAAGAGAGTGCATCGCCGTGCGCGTCACGACCGGCCCAGCGTGGTTACGCTCCACCTGATTCGTGGACCCCTGACAAGCTGCAATCCTACGAGGGAATCCGCAGCCTATTGGCTTCCGACATTCACGACGGCATGGTCCAGTATATCACGGGCGCCCAAATGCACCTTCAGGCGATTCTTGAGACGGACCTCGCCTTGTCGAGCCATTTGCGGCAGGAGATCAAGGTTAGCGTGAGTTTGCTTCAGAAGTCGATCCGCGAAGCAAGACACCTGATTCGTGGGCTTCGCCCCCCGGTACTCGACGAGTTGGGAATTGTGGATGCCGTGCAACACCTGATCGACGAGTCGCCGCCCGGCAAGCCTATCATCGAATTCAGACGCTGGGGGCCGTTCGAGCGTTTGGATCCGCTTCTGGAGAGCTCAATCTTTCGGATTGTCCAAGAGGCGCTCACCAATGCACGAAGACACAGCAAGGCGGATTGGATTGTCGTTTCCATGAGGCGACGCGACAACATGATACAATTGGAAATTCGCGACTCGGGGATCGGGTTCGACAGCACCCACGTTCCCGCGAGTTGTTATGGATTGCACGGAATGTGTGAACGAGCCCGGCTGTTGGGAGGCCGGACAATAATCGAAACCAACCTGGGTGAGGGGACCCAGGTTATTGTGGAACTGCCGATTACCCGCGCATCCGGGAATTGAGGCAATAGCAAGCAATGGGAGTTAACCAATGAGCAAGATTAAAGTACTGATTGCCGACGACCATGAGGTTGTTCGTTGCGGACTGAAGACGTTGCTGGCCGATACCGACATCGAGGTGGTGGCCGAAGTGTCGACGGGCGAGGCGGCCATCCGCTACGCCCTGGAAAACGATCCGGACGTGGTTCTCATGGACATCCGAATGCCTGGCGGCGATGGCTTGACGTCACTAGGACGCATCAAGCTCGATAAGCCGGAGATGCCGATCTTGATGCTGTCGACGTTTGACAACCCGACCTACATCGCCCGCTCGGTTGCCCTTGGCGCGAGCGGCTATTTGTTGAAGGGTTGCACGCGCGACCACTTGATCAAGTCGATCCAGACGGCTGCCGCCGGCGAAAGTGCCTGGACTCGCGACGAACTTCGTCGGGTGACCGGGGCATTGGCCACACCGCGGCTGACGGCCGACATCGAAGTGCCGCTGACCCAGCGCGAAAGCGAAGTCCTGCGCCAATTGGCTTATGGACTGACCAACAAGGAGATCGCCCAGGCACTCCACATCAGTTATGAAACGGTCAAGGAACACGTCCAACACATTCTTCGGAAGATCGGCGTTTCCGACCGTACTCAGGCTGCCGTGTGGGCGGTCCGCAAGGAATTGGTCTGAACGAACTCGACCGTGGACAGCAGGCCGCTGTGTGGAAACGTTCCCCACAGTGGCCCTGCGCGGAAAGGGTCGGTTCGCGCCTCGCGCGCCGTCACTCCGCCACGCGCATGCCGCGTCGCGGCTGGCCGTCGGTCGCAACACAGTCTGCCGAGTGTCGCATCGCGGGGACCGTTCTCGTCGGCCATGCGAGGTGCACGCGCCGCAGAACAATCGACTTCTGCTTGCACGCCGCTGGGTTCTTCGCGGCGACACTCCCGCACATCCTCTCGCCAACTTCCGGCCTCGTCTCCGAGAAAACACGACCACGATGGCCACGGGGGGGACGCTGCCCGCTGCCAAGGAAGTGGCCTCCTCCTCTCCTTCGGGCGCCCGAAGATGTCCCAGAAGGTCGTCAACGTCGCGCCGCCCGTCTTCACGTGCTCACTATCCGGCACACCGGTGATATAATACGAAATAGGCACCCGCGTGCGTTCTTGCTCCGAATGGATACATCCGCTCTGAACCGCTGCTTGCTTGTCGAAAACACGGCCGGACTCGACGAGGAACAGAAACGTCGCCCTTTCAGGTCACCATGCCGACTGCCATTCGCTCCATGAAACGACCGTCGTGCTTTGTCGCCGGTGCGTTACTGTTGTTGGCTTGGTTGCTTTCGTCGGGCACGGAAGCCGCGGTCATCGTCTTGGCCAATCGAACGGACAAGTCCGTCCTGTTCGCCGTGATCTCGTCCGACAATGAGCCCCAAGGCTACCAAATCGCCGCGGGCGACGTCTTGCCCCTGCCCGTGCGCCGCCAAACGACGATCCGTTTCAACACAGACACCAAGGTTGTCGACCGCACGTTGCCTGTCTATTCAATTGGTTCCTTTGTTCGCAACGGCCAACTCGATTTGGTGGAACAGCATTTTTCGGGCGCCGGCGACGCCGCGTTGGAACCACCGTCCGCATCCTCGCCCGGCGCGAAGCCGCTCGATTTTGTCGCTGTCTTTCCCGTGATGATCCTGGTCGACGACGACGAGCCGGCGGTGCGTCGTCTTTGGGAATCGCGGCTCCGCCGCCGCGTGGAAGCCGCTTCCGATATCTTCGAGCGTCACTGCCGCATGCGTTTCGAAGTCGTGGCCGTCGATACCTGGGAATCGACCGACGGGGTGACCGACTTCGCGCTGACGCTCCGCGAGTTTGAACGCCAAGTCCATCTCAAGCAACCGGCCCGCCTCGCCATCGGCTTCACCAGCCAATACAAGAAACCGGAAAAACGTCGCGTGCACCTGGGCGGAACGCGCGGCCCCTTGTATCCCTACCTTCTCGTCCGCGAATGGTCGCAACACATCAGCGAGCCCGAACGGCTCGAAGTCCTCGTCCACGAGTTGGGCCATGTCTTCGGCGCGTCGCATAGCGCCGAATCGGTTTCGGTGATGCGCCCGCTCGTCGGCGACCGGCAATCGCGCGCGCGATCGTTCCGCATCGGGTTCGACTCGCTAAACACGCTAAGCATGTACGTTCTCTGCGAACAACTTCGACTTCACGGCGTGAAACGCCTCGATCAGTTCAGTCCGGCAAGCCTTGCCTTGCTGTCAAGCATCTACCAGGAACTCGGCCAACGAATGTCGGGCGACACGTCCGCCGCTCGCTACCTCATGCTGATCGAACGCGCCTCGCAACGCCAGACCCGAGCGAGTCCATTCTCGCTGACTTTCGCCACCCAGTCCGTGGTTCGCGCGGTGACTCGCGCGGCGCGCGAGAACCATGCGCGTCCCGCCGAAACCGCCTCCCCATCGGGCTCCGCTACGCGTCTCGACGGCGATGCGCTGGCGGAATACTACATTCGCACGGCCGGCCAGGAAGTACGGAAACTGCCCGAACGGATCGCCGCGAAGGCCTTTCTTCTCGGTTTGGCCGTTGCCCTGGACAATTCGGAGAAAATGGACGAAACGTCGATTCTCCACACGGTCTATCGCCGGTACGAAACGCCACGACAACGTCAACAGCGACTGGCCGTGTTAGGCAAACCAACGGCCCATCAACGGCACGACTTGTTGCAGCACTTCGTGACTTCCGCCGCGCTCTGCGTCATGGTCGGCAACACCGGCGCGGAGTCCCTCTCGACGCTCAAGGAGATCTCGGATAGTCAAACCGGAAGCGGGTTCAGTTTCGCCGACCTGGCAGCCGACCTGGCCGGCATCACCTTCGCCACGCGACTTCAAAAGTCCGAGCTTGCATTCGACGACATTGCACGCTCGTTCGAAATCCGCCATTTCCTTCTGCCGCCCGGGACCATTCCAGAAGGCATTTCGCACGGCGACTTCACAAAGACTTACGGCAACGTGAGCGACCCTCGTTTTCGACAACAGAGAGAATCACTCTGCCGACAGTTGCTCGCACTGCCCGGCTACGCCAACCAAGAGCAACGTTGAAACATCGTCACGTTCCAGTTCTAGGCCGGCGCTGACGGAACACTCCGGACACCCACCGGAGAATAATGCAGCGACGGGCAGCCCCCTCACCCCCCTGTGTCTCGCTTTTACGCGACAACTGCCAAATTGGCGGTCGCCGACCACGAGTCCGACGGACAATCGGCCAAACGTAAGTCATTTTATAAAGTCAGGTTGCGCCGATGCGCGAAACAGCCCGGTCTGCGGCACATGGTTTGCGGTATGTTTCCGTCAGCGATCAACTCGCTGCCGAGCCGAACGTCTCGAAGGGCAGAGACGTATATTGGCGCAGACGGCAGAACACAGGACCTAGCCATGACTTTCAACCCTTCCCAATTTGTTTGCGCGGCCAAACGCCTCACCTCGGCCGAGGGCTATTTGGAGTTGCGCATGCCTCGGCAGGCGCTGGAGAGCCTCGACGGGATTGGAGATCCAGGTCCGTTGCGTCCGATTGTTGAGATGCTTCGCGGAAAGGCGCTCTGGCTCGACCGCCGCTATGAGGACGCAGCCAGATCGCTACGATTCGCGGCTCGCAATATCCACTCGCCGCACAACCGGCCAGCGTGGTTGGCGCTGAGCATCTATTACCGGAATCACGGCCAACCGGGCGAAGCGTTGGACAGCCTCGCCCGGGCTCGTGGCGCCTCGCTGCCAGAACGTCGGCCCGAAGCGCGCCCCTTCTAACCGCTACGGCGTTGCGACACGGCGACCGGTCCGCGGTCAGTAGGAAGCGGTCTCGGTGGGCCGCCATACAACCCACGATGGGCCATAGCCGCTCCATCGATAAGGATACAGGCTGTTGTTTCCAGCCCAACCGGGCGAGTAATCGCCGTTGTAGGGGTCGGTTCCCGCCACTGGGCGCAGATTGGAGTAGCCAAACCATTTTCTGGCGGCCATTCGGTTTCGTCGCTCGGCCGAACGCTGCTCGGCGACTCTCCGGATTGCCAACTTCGGATCCATGTACTCCTGAAGCCGCTTCTCGTAGAACCACATTTCCGGCGTGGGAGTTATTTGTCCCGGCGAAACCGTGATACTGGGGACGACCTTCGAGTCGGTCGACGATCCTTGTTGCGCGGTGGCCGGCAAGACCATCAGCAGCACCAAAGCTGGCGCGATCCAGAGCCTCTTCATAACCCAATTCTCCTTTCGAAGTCGTGATTCACATGTGTCGACGATCACCCCGATGATGCCCCTCGGAGCGACCAACAAGAGTTCGCCACTGACAGGAAGAGCAACCAAGTCGCAAACTCATTACTTTCGTGACGTTTCGTAGTCTCCCATTCTCGGATTCGGTCGCCAAAGGCCCATTGGATTAGACCGATTCTGACGAACAGAGAAGACGTAGCGAATCACGAAAAAATAGACAGACAGCACAAACTGGGGGCTTTTGGCTGCGTTGCCCATGGTGACCCGTGATGAACGCACCTCGCGGCCGAGACATCCCCCCGCCATCCCTCTCGAAAGCCCCTTCTTGAAGGTCCTCAGAATCGAAAGCCGGCTTCCTTCCTCCCATGGTCGTGGTAGAATCCTCGCAGAATCGCAGCCCTGCGTTGCTGTTTTGCGTAGTGGATAGGCCGAAATGCGTCATCTCTTGGAAATACGGTTGACTTCGGCCCCTGAGTTTGTCAGTCTAGATTTTTAGGGGATGATCGTACTTCTGCCGCCGCCCGGGACTGCGGTAGTCCGTCCTGCCGACATGGTTGCCTGCCTCACCAGGCGATTGGCCGTCGCCTCCTTCGGATCCAGAACGTCGTCCTACGCGATTCTCGCTAGCCGGAATCGAGAACCATCCCGACGGACCCTACTGAGGAATCCACCATATGAACGACGTGCAATGGCACGATTTGCTCCGCGTTATCGACGGCAAACTGGTGGATCCGATGCCGGTCGGGCTGATCATCGACAGCCCGTGGCTTCCCAATTGGGCTGGCGTTTCCATTCTCGACTACTTTCACGACCCCGACGTCTGGCTGCAAGCCAATCTTCGGGCAATTCGACAATTCAAGCGGATCTGCTTCCTCCCCGGTTTCTGGTCCGAATACGGCATGTGCACCGAGCCCTCGGCTTTTGGGGCAAAATGCGTCTGGTGGGAGGACACTTTTCCAACCGTCGAAAAGACGCTGTTTCAATACGACGACATCGACCACCTCACCAAACCCGACTGCCGGACCAACGGGCTGCTTCCCTTCGTCCTCAAACGGCTCGTGAACGCTCGGGCAGCAATCGAACAGGCCGGGCATCAAATTCGCTTCGCCGTGGCGCGCGGTCCTCTGAATATCGCCTCCTATCTTCTGGGCCATACGGAATTGATGCTCGGCGTGAAGACCCATCCCGAGAAGATCCATCAACTCCTCTCCCTCGTTACCGAATTCCTCGTCGATTGGATCGATCTTCAGGCAAAAACCTTCGATTCGATCGACGGCATTTTTCTCCTCGACGATTTGATCGGGTTTCTGGGAGGAAACGACTACGATGAATTCGTCGTCCCTTATTTCAAAGCCGTCTTCGAATCGCAAAACGTGTCGGTCCGGTTCTTGCACAACGATGCCCACGGACGGGTTACCGCGAAATATCTCTCGGAGATCGGAGTCAACCTGTTCAACTTCTCCTTCGAACACTCGTTTGCGGAAATGAGGGAGCTGGCCGGCGAATCGGTCGTCTTGCTGGGCAATATCCCCCCCCGAGACGTCCTTGCCGCGGGCACGCCCGACGACGTGCGCGCCAGCGTGGTGGAGTCGATGAAGGAGATCAAGGACCGACGGCGAATCATCATTTCCTGCGGCGGCGGAGGTCCGCCCGGAGCTTCAACGGAAAATCTCGTTGCGTTAGGCGAGGGCGCCGACTTGATCGGCGCCAACAGCCGGAACTGTTTGTGCAATCTGGCCGACGACAATCCATAACCGCATGCTTTCCCCGCCCGCGGACGTTGTACCGCGATATTTCTCCTACCTCACCTACAGGAACCACGTCATGAACCACGACAGAAAGATCTCACGGCGACTGCTTCTCAAAAAGGGAACCGTCGCGGCAACGGGTGCCATGGCGATTCCGTATCTGATTCCTTCCGGCGTGCTCGCTCGGGAAGGTCAACCCGGCGCCAACGATCGGATCGGCGTGGCCGGCATTGGCGTGGGACGCCAAGGAACCGGCGACCTGAAGCTACTCGAAAAACGGGGCGGCGTGGTCGTCGCCGTGGCCGATGTGGACATCAAGCGAGCCAAGAAGGTGGGAGCCCGGTTCGGCGCCGAGGCGACACAGGATTACCGTCGAGTGCTTGAACGGAAAGACGTGGACGCAATCATTACGGCCACGACCGACCATTGGCGATCGCTCGTGTGCATCCATGCTTGCCAGGCCGGCAAAGACGTCTATGCGGAGAAGCCCATGACGCTGACCATCGCCGAAGGACGCAAGATGGTCGACGCGACCCGCAAGTACAACCGCGTTTTTCAAACCGGATCCCAGCAGCGATCCATGGCGCCCAACCGGCTGGGTTGCGAACTGATCCGCAACGGGCGCATCGGAAAAATCAAGAAAGTGATCGGCTACAACTACCCTAGCCCCTGGAATTGCGCCTTGCCGGGCCAGCCCGTCCCCGACGGATTGGATTGGGACATGTGGTGCGGGCCAACACCGTTGGTGCCTTACCATCACGATCTGTTCGCGCCGCGAGCCAAACCGGGGTGGATTTCCTTTCAGCCCTATTCGGGCGGCGAAATGACCGGCTGGGGAAGCCACGGTTTCGACCAGATTCAATGGGCATTGGGCATGGACGAGAGCGGGCCGGTCGAAATCTGGACCGACGGCCTCAAGTTCGACCCGCCCACCTACGACAAACCCGAACCGCGCAAACGCGGCGAGGAGATTTGTGCAATCCCTCGCGTCAACTTCCGCTATGCCAACGGGATCGTCGTGGAATTGGGTCGCGGCAATCCGGGCGGCGGGATCTTTATCGGCGACGAAGGCAAAATCGAGATCTTCCGAAATCGCATCACGTCGAATCCGGCCGAGTTGGTCAAGGAACCGCTCGACAACCCAACGGTTCGCCTCTATAAAAGCAGCAACCACATGCAGAACTGGCTCGACTGCATCAAGACGCGCGAGAAACCCGTCGCGGACGTCGAAACAGGACACCGATCGGCCACCATGTGCCACCTGGGCAATATCGCGAGGTGGCTGAACCGGCGACTCCGTTGGGATCCCGAGAAGGAAGTATTCCCCGGCGACGCCGAGGCCAATTCCTATCTCGACCGCCCGCGACGCAAACCGTACGAACTCCCCGAAATCGTCTAGGGCCGTGTCAGACGCAGTCCGACCGGCCGGGCTGTTTTTGACCATCCCTCAGCGAGAAGAAAGTCATGAAGACAAAGAAAACCGTACGCACCGGCATCGTGGGATCCGGATTCTCGGCCACCTTCCATTTCGAAGCGCTCCGGCGCGTCTACCAAACCGACGTCGACGTGGTCGGCGTCCATTCGGCCGACGCCGAACAGGGCCGAAAGTATGCCGCCGACCGAGGCATTCGCTTCTTCGACACGCTCGAAGCAATGCTCGACGAGGTCGACGCAATTCACGTCTGCGTGCCGCCGAAATGGCACGAACCAATCACGATCGCGGGCCTCGAACGAGGCAAGTTCGTCGTTTGCGAAAAACCCTTGACCGGCTACTTCGGCGACGATTCGGAAGATTTTCACTGGCAGCGCGCCGACAAGAACGTGGCGCTGGCTGCCGCGTTGGCCAGCGTCGACCGAATCCTCGAGGCCGAACGCAAGAGCCAGGGACGCCTGCTCTACGCCGAGAACTGGATCTACGCGCCTTCGATTCAAAAAGAACGCGAAATCCTCGAAAAAACCGGCGGCCAGATCCTCTGGATCCATGGCGAGGAGGCCCACAGCGGGTCGCACTCGGTCGACTATGCCTACGCGGCTCGGTGCGGCGGCGGCGTGTTGATCGGCAAAGGCTGCCATCCGTTGACCGCCGCGCTCTATCTCAAACGGGTCGAAGGTCGCGCCCGCGACGGCCGGCCGATCCATCCCAAGACGGTCTCGGCCCGGACCCATGTGATTACGCAGTTGCCCGCGTTTCGCGACGAAGGGCATATCCGCAAGGACTATTACGACATCGACGATTTTTCGGCCATGCACGTCGAGTTCGAAGACGGCACGATCGCCGATATCTTCGCCTCGGACATTGTCGTCGGCGGCATCCACAACTGGCTCGACATCTGCGCAAACAACCATCGAACCACGTGTAACATCAATCCGAACACGGCCATGCAGACCTACAACCCGGTCGAAAAGAACTTCGCCGACATCTACGTCGTCGAGAAAATCGGCACCAAGCAGGGCTGGGCCTGCACGTCGCCCGACGAAGATTGGTTCACGGGCTATCCGCAGGAAATCGAGGCCTTCTACCGCACGATCGCCTACGGCGAGCCGCTGGAGACGGACAGCCCGCTGGCGGCCGACGCGATCTCGACCATCTACAGCGCCTACGTCTCGGCCGATCTCGACGGCGCGGCCGTCGACGTGAAGACCTATCAATAGCCGGTCCGCCAACGCACCCGTCTGAGATCGAGCACCATGATCCCCAAGACAACAGCCGTCGTCATCACAGCGGTCCTAATCAGCACATGCGCCGGCGGGGTGTCCCTGGGCGGCGAGCTTCTGCTCTGGTACGAACAGCCTGCAAGCAAATGGACCGAAGCCTTGCCTTTGGGCAATGGGCGGCTCGGCGCCATGGTCTTCGGCCGCGTCGACCACGAACGGATCCAACTCAACGAAGAAAGCCTTTGGGCCGGCGAACCGTTTGACACCTATCCCGACCATTACGCCGAAACCCTGGCCCAAGTGCAACGGCTCGTGCTCGAAGGAAAAATCGCCGAAGCACGCGCCCTGGGCGCGGCCAAGTTGACGAAAGAACCCACGTCCTTTCGCTCCTACGAGCCGCTGGCCGATCTGCGGATCGAAACCGAGCGCCCGGCCGACGTGGCCGACTACCGCCGCCGGCTCGAACTGTCCACCGGCGTGGCCGCCGTCGACTACCGCGCCGGCGACGCGCGGTTCCATCGCGAGGCGTTCCTCTCCGCCGCCGACGACCTGCTGGCGGTCCGTCTCTCCACCGACAAACCCGGTGGACTCCGAGCCAAGATCCGCTTGACCCGCGCCAAGGACATGACCGTAACGACCGTCGGCCCAGACCGGCTCCACATGGACGGCCAGATCGTCGACGTCGCCGCGCCGGCCGCCCGCGACGACAATGCCGGCGGCTCGGGCCCGGGCGGAGCGCACATGAAATTCGCCGGCCGGCTGCTGGTTCGCTCGTCCACGGGCACGGTTCGATCCGAGAGTGACGCCTTGGTCGTCGAGGACGCGGACCAGATCGTCATTCTCTTCACCGCCGCCACGGATTACAACCTCGATAAGATGAATTTCGACCGCGCGATCGACCCGGGCCGCAACGCCGACGCCGTTCTGAACCGTGCGGCACGCAAGTCATGGAACGAGCTTCTGGCCAACCACGCGGCCGAACACCGCTCCTATTTCGATCGGGTCTCGCTGGACCTTGGAACGACCGGCCAAGACAGACTGCCGACCGACAAGCGGATCACGGCCCTGCGCGACGGTGCGAGTGATCCGGGGCTGGCCGCGCTCTACTTCCAATACGGTCGCTACCTGCTCATGTCGAGCTCGCGCCGGCCGGGCCGGCTGCCGGCCAACCTCCAGGGAATCTGGAGCGAGCGGATGTGGGCCCCCTGGGAGGCCGACTACCATCAGAACATCAACCTGCAGATGAACTACTGGCCGGCCGATTCGTGCAATCTGGCCGAAACGCTCGATCCGCTGGTCGACTGGTTCACGCGTCTGACCGAAAAGGGCAAGGTCTCCGCGCGGCGGCTCTACGGGGCCGACGGTTGGGTCGCGTTCACCGCGACCAACCCGTTCGGCCGCACGACACCCAGTGCCTCGAACCGGGGGTCCCAATTCAGCAACGGCGTGCTCGATCCGCTGGCCGGGGCATGGATGGCCATGACCCTGTGGCGCCACTACGAATTCTCCGGCGATCGAGCGTTTCTCGAAAAACGAGCCTACCCAATCCTCAAGGGAGCCGCCGCGTTCTTGCTCGACTATTTGGTCGAGGACTCCGACGGGCGATTGGTTATCGTGCCCTCCACCTCGCCCGAGAACTCGTACCTCCACCCGAAAACCGGCAGACCCGTCCGCATTACCCGGGGCTCGACCTACCACACGACCCTGGTCCGCGTGGTCTTCGAGGCCGTGATCGAGGGTTCACGGATCCTCCGGCGCGATGCCGAACTCCGCGAGAAGCTAATCGCGGCACGGGCCAAGTTGCCGGAGATGAAGATCGGCGCCAATGGCACCATCCAGGAGTGGATCGAAGACTACCAGGAGCGTGAGCCGGACCATCGCCACGTATCTCACCTTTTGGGCCTGTATCCGTTCTCGCTGATCGGTCCCGACAAACCGGCTTTGGTGGACGCGGCCCGAAAGACGCTCGAACGCCGCGGGTTCGGCGGCGACATCGGGTGGAGCAACGCTTGGAAAATCAGCTTCTTCGCGCGGCTGGGCGACGCCCGGCAGGCCCATTGGTATCTGAACCGGCTACTGTGCCACAACGCGTTCCCGAATCTCATGGACGACTATTCCTCCGGTGGTCGGGTCTTCCAGATCGACGCCAACTTCGGCGGCACGGCGGG
>JAFGIR010000114.1 GCA_016929515.1 Pirellulales bacterium
AACACGAAAGAAACTGCGGAAATCAGGCATTTATCTGAAGAACCTTATGCGTTGCAAATGGCCCTAATCCTGCGCTGTAGAACTAGCGGCCTGAAAAAAGGGCCAAAGTCGAGCTTAGAGACAGACAGGTTTCAGTCGGCGTGATGATTTGCCGAAAGCCGTCGGGCTCGACTGCTGGAAGAGCATGGGTCCACCCGCGTAATGCGTCTGCGGAAGAACGCATTCATGGCTGCGTGGTTAGTGACGCCAGGGGCATGAGCCATATGCCATAAGAACCAGTCTCCCGTTGGTCGGCCTGGGTTCATCAAGGAAGAGCAACGGAGAGACCTCGGAGTGGTAATCGCTTGCAAACCCATGTTGAGAGAAATAAAATACAAGAAAGCCCTCCGGAGGAAAGACCTTTTTTCGGCAGTGTCGGTTGGCCGTCTTTCTCACCTGTGAATTGGGTCCGATTCCGCACCATTCTCCCTCAACTGCCTTGCCCCATTTCTTCTGTAAAGGTCCCGTCATGTCCGATCGAACAAATCTCTCGCGAAGGGGCTTCATGCGACGAACGGCCGCTGCAAGCACGGTCACGATGGCACCTTTTCTAATTTCGGCGCAGGCACTTGGCCTGGAGGAAAAGGCTCCGGCCAGCGGCCGATTGCGCATTGCCTTGATCGGGTGCGGCAGAATGGGACGAGAAAACGTGCAAATCTGCGGCAAGAACGCAGACGTCGAGATTGCCGCATTGTGCGATGTTTGGAAGTCGCGATTGGACCGCGCCGGCGAACGTTATCCCTCGGCCAAGCGCTATCACGACTACCGCAAGATGCTTGACGACCAAAGCCTCGACGGAGTGATCATCGCCACGCCACCTCACTGGCATTGTCGCCAAACGGTCGATGCTTGTGAGGCAGGCAAGGACATCTACCTGCAAAAACCGATGAGCTTGCACCTAAGTGAAAGCCTTGCCGTCCGCAACGCGGTGAGAAAGCACGACCGTATCTGTCAGATCGGCACCCAAATTCACGCGACCGAAAACTACCGTCGGGTGGTGGAATGGATTCGATCCGGCAAGCTCGGGCACGTTTCCGTAGTCCGCACGTTCAACGTGATGAACCAGGGACCCAACGGCATCGGCTACGCTCCCAAGACCGGGGCGCCCGTCGATCTCGACTGGAACCAGTGGCTCGGCCCGTACGCCGAGCGGTCGTACAACGCGCTGCTAGCCTCGAATGCATCCAATCACTGTTGGTTCATGGACTACTCGGGCGGTTGGACGTGCGGTATGGGGCCACACATTCTCGATCTGCCCGTCTGGGCGCTGGACCTCGGCTATCCCGAGTCGGTCTATTCGACTGGGGGTCGTTTCGGCAGCGATTGCGACGGCGACGCCCCCGACACGCAAGAGGTCACCTGGAAATATCCCAAGATGGCCATGACCTGGTGGATGTCGACGGTCAACAGCTTTGGGTTCGACTTCGGCCGCGGAAAGCCAAGCCGCCGGCTGGGTGTCTATTTCCAGGGCGGCCGTGGCACCATGTATTGCGACTATAGGAAGCACGAGGTTGTGCCCGAGGGCAACCTGCTGACCGACACGACACCGCCGGAAAAATCGATTCCGCCGTCGCCCGGCCACGAGCGGGAATGGCTCGACTCAATCAAGAGCCGCAAACAAACGACATGCAGCGCCGAATATCACTCGAAGGTCGATGTTCCGCTGGTGCTGGCAAATCTGTCGCAGAATCTGGGCCGGACAATCCGGTTCGACGGCCAAACCGAACAGATCGTCGGCGACGAGGAAGCCGCCCGGCTGTCGGTGCCCGAATATCGCAGCCCGTGGAAATTCCCCCACGAATACCTCTAGAGTGTCGAGGTACCCGGAGGCCACTTGGGGAGTCTATCCGGGAACATCAAGGATCTCTACTGAGCGAAGGATCTCGTTCCGCGAGAAACGACTCGAGACACCTCGCTCCGCAGGTCGCTGGCCGTGTCCGGCTGACGCATTCCGCCAGACTTCTCGCGTAGTGCTTGAACGTCTCGCGGGTTTTTTATACAACCTGTTGCAGGTGCCATTTCCTCCACACGGTTCCCGCAGCCTGGTAGAATCCGCATCTTCGGACAAACGGGAATGTATGCGCAGCCTAGGGGAGGAGCGTCCTATACTTAAAAACCTGCCACCGACCGTTACATGCTCGAAAAACGAGGGCGACCGGATAGGCCGAGAATAAGTTGACCGGCACGTTTGTCAATGGCCGACACACTCAAACACTTCAATGGGAAGGTGCCATCGCATGGTCCATGAACAAAACACTTCCGGAGCACACGACAACGCCGTGCTCTATTCCGAAAGTCCGACGGGCGAGAAGTTCGAAATTCCCGGTGAGCAACAATACGCCGCCGAGTTCCGGCGACTGGCGAAGCGAGCCAAGAAGGCCCGTGAGGAGGGCCAGGAGGTCGTGGTAGTGATGGGCGTGGGCTTTGTCGGCGCCGTAATGGCTGCCATCGTGGCCGACACGGAGGATAAGAACGGCAAACCGACCAAATTCGTCATCGGCTGCCAACGGCCGAGCACGCGCAGCTACTGGAAGATCCCGATGCTCAACCGGGGCGAGTCGCCCGTCAAGGCCGAGGATCCTGAAGTCGACAAGATGATCGAACGTTGCGTGGTCAAGAAAAAATCGCTCGTGGCCACCTATAACAGCGATTGCCTGCAACTGGCCGACTGCGTGGTCGTCGACGTGCAATGCGACTACGCGAAGCGCGATCTGGGCAACATGGTCACTGGCGAAGCCGACATGGCGGCGCTAGAAGCGACCATGCGGACGATTGGCCAGAAGATCCCGGCAAAGTGCCTGACGCTGATCGAGACCACGGTCGCGCCCGGAACAACCGAATTCGTCGCCTGGCCGATCCTGAAGAAGGCCTTCGCCCAACGCGATTTACGAAGCACGCCTTTGTTGGCCCACAGCTTCGAGCGCGTGATGCCGGGCCGCGAATACGTGGCCAGTATTCGCGATTTCTGGCGCGTGTGTGCCGGGTGCAACGCCGAGGCTCGCCGGCGCGTCGAGAAATTCCTCCGCCAGGTGCTCAACACGGTCGATTTTCCGCTGACCGTGATGGATCGTCCCATCGAGTCCGAAACGACCAAGATCGTCGAGAACTCGTACCGCGCCACGACGCTCGCGTTTCTCAACGAATGGAGCCTTTTCGCCGAACGCAACGGCGTCGATCTGATCAAGGTGATCAACGCCATCAAGATGCGCCCGACGCACAGCAACATCATCTTCCCGGGACCCGGCATCGGCGGATACTGCTTGCCGAAGGACGGCGGGTTGGGCTATTGGGCCTATCGCCACATCCTCGGGTTCGAGGACGGCGACAGCGTTTTCAAAATCACGCCCGAAGCGATTGACGTTAACGACACGCGCGGGCTGCACGTCGCCGAATTGACGCGCGACGCCCTGCGCAACATGGGCCGCTACATCGCCGGCGCCGACGTGCTGATCTGCGGCGCCAGCTACCGCCAGGACGTCGGCGACACGCGCTACAGCGGCAGCGAAATGGTTGTGCGTAAATTGACCGAAATGGGTGCCGAGATGCGCGTGCACGATCCGTACGTCGAGCACTGGTACGAACTCGAGAAACAGGACGACTATCCAGCCCCGGGCCATTCCTGGGCCCGGTTCTTCCGCAACCAGGACGATCTGGTCAACACACGCGTCGAGAGCGATCTGCGAGCAGCCATCAAGGGCGCGGAGGCCGTTATCTTCGCCGTTCCGCACACGCCGTACTTGAATCTCGACCCCAAAGACATCGTCAAGTGGGCCGGCGGCCCGCTGGCCATCGTCGATTGCTTCGGCATTCTGTCCGACGATGTGATCCGCCACTACTTCGAGTTGGGCTGCGAGGTCAAAGCACTGGGCCGCGGCCATATCCAACGCATCAAGGAAGAGGTACGAAAAGGGGCCAAATCGTAGGCCGGGCGAAACGTCGGATCGGGCAAGCGTGTCAGAGGGGTTTCTTGGAAGACCTTGGTAGCAAGCGGGTTGCGTCGCCTCAGCAAGCCAGAGCGCGGCGCTATGGTTCAAGTACGCACTCCCACCTGTCGCTGCGTGTTGGCGTGCAGCTCACTCGGCGTTCCCTTCTCCGTTTTCCTCGCCCGTCGCTTGGGCCAGGATTTTTTCGGTGCTGGTCGGGTCGACCGCGCGACAGCAGTCGGCCAACCGATTGCCGATGTCTTCCAACTCGCCGCGCCACGCTTCGTCGGTTACCTCGGGCGGAGCGAGTTGGGCAAATTCGGCCAACAGCAAAATCAACCGAAGCAGGTGGCGAAAAACCATGCCTTCCTGTTTTTGAAGCTGCTTGCTCGTGACGTACTTATTGAAGTCGCCACCGAATTCTAGCACTTCGCCGGCTGCCCAGACAGCGCTGGTCCGCAGATCGTGCACCCCAGGGAACTCGTAGTCAAACAAAGTCCGCAGCTTCTGGGCGAGCGTGAGCACGTAGACCGGCTCGTCGTCGAACGTCCGCCGCGGCCGATACTCTTGCTCGTCGCGCGGTTGCTGCACCAGTTGCTCGGCCGTGGCGAGACCCAACTGAAGCAGCCGCTCGTCGAGCCGCTCTCGCGCCAAGGGACCCGGTGGCAACACATCTTGACGCGGCACGCGGACGAAATGGGCCACCGAGCCGGGCAACTCCAGAACGCTCTCCATCGCCTGGATCCGCTCGGCCCGATCGGCGATGCCCAAGTGCTTGATTAGGAAAATCGCATAGATTGGGTTGACCCCACGGAACAGCAACACCTTCCCCAACTCGGCGGTCGGATAGGCCATGGCGGGCCGATAGGGCGGCGGGCCCGTCGGCTGGTCGTCTTGGTTGTCCGGTGTTGAACTACCGGAACCTCGCGCGGTGCCAGGGGCATCCTGCCCATGCCGCGCTGGCGAGACGCCCGTGGCACCTTGTGATTGGCCAAGCGTCAAGCCGCGCAAGCCGTTCGATTTCGACTCTTCGCGCTTTGGCGGCTGTGTCTTGGTCCCTTCTTTGGACGATTCCTGGGCGTCCTGCGACTGGCCAGGTCCCGGCGGTTCGGGTTCGAGCCGCACGAAGCCCGCTCGATGCAACGTCACGAGCATCCGGTCGAGTTCCTTTTGGCCCGCCTCGAGTTTCCTCGGGTCCATGAGCCGCCGGCCGACCAGATCGCGGATGCGATCGACCTCGGGCGAGGCGTCGAGCATGTAGGCCAGCAGCCGCCAGGGCAGTGGGCCCCGGCTGGAAAGCTTGGCCGGCGATGCGACACAAAGCTTGTCGAACTGCTCCTGGTTCCAATATTGCTCGCCGCTACGACGCGAAGGTTGCTTCTTTTTGAGCCGCTTCTTCGCCTTCATCAGGCCCGGGTCCTTCGTGTCCTCGGGGATCTGGTCGTATTGCTCCTTCCAGCGGTGGATTTTCACGTCGTCTTCGTGGGCCAGGACGTAGACGAAACCCCGGTCGTCGAATTGCGGGCGGCCCGCGCGGCCGAAGATCTGATGAGCCGTGCTCGCGTCGAGCAACTTCTTTTTGCCTGGCGGCCCCTTCACCAGACTTGGCACGACGACGGATCGGGCCGGCAGATTGATGCCGGCCGAAAGGGTTTCGGTGCACGTGGCGACCGAGAGCAGCTTGCGTTGGAACAGTTCCTCGACAATCCGCCGATATTTGGGCAGCACGCCCGCGTGATGCACGCCGACGCCGCGCTGCAAGATGGCACGGAGCTTGGGGCCCGCGCCCTGCGACCAGTCGTGTTTGGCAAGTTCGTCGGCCAGCCGGGCCTGCTGCGCGGCGTCGACGACCTTCTTGCCCTTGAGTGTTTCGGCCACCGTCCAGCACTGTTCGCGGTTGAAGCAAAACACAAGCGCGGGGGTCATTCGCACGCCTTCGCCCCCTTTGGCCATCATTTCGAGGTGTTCGGTCAGCAGCCGGTCGGGCACGTATTCAAACGAAAGCGGCACTTTGCGCTCGTCGCCTTGGACCAGCTCGATGCTGCGGTTATGGGTTTTTCGCAGCCAGCTACAGAACTCATAGGCGTTACCCACCGTGGCCGAAAGCAGCAGCGTGCGGACGTGGGCCGGCAGCAGCCCAAGCGACAGTTCCCAGACGATTCCCCGTTCGTAATCGTTGAAGCTATGGAACTCGTCCATCACGACGGCCGAGACATCGTCAAAATGGAACGTCTCGCCGTGCAGCAGGCGGTTGAAGAGAATTTCGGCGACGACCACGAGGATTCGTGCGTCGGGGTTCTCTCGCCGGTTGCCGGTAACGAGTCCGACATCGTCGGGCATGAACCCCCACTTGACCGCGAGCGATTGCATCTCGCGGAATTTCTGCTCGGTCAGGGCGATCAACGGCGTGGTGTAATAGGCCGATTTGCCCGTATGAAGTGCCTCGAACAGGGCCGCTTCGGCGATCAGGGTCTTGCCGGTGCCGGTCGGCGCGCAGACCATGACCCCCTGACGGGCTTCGAACCAGGCCAGCAGGGCTTCCTCCTGGACCGGATAGGGTTCGTAAGGAATCTGATCGAGGTAGAGCGCGGCCAGATCGTCCCGCGAGGGTATCGAGGTGCTCATGTTCCTGAAGACCACTATTTGCGCCACCGGCCCGCGGCACTATGGCCGATCAGTCGACTGAAAAAACGAACTGACTCTGCGGATCGGTGTCGAATTGATCGTAAAAGGGGCTATAGGTTTTTGCCTGGACGGTCTTTCCGTCGGGCAGGAACTCCAAGAGCCTCATCCGGGCGGCTCCCGTGAACTCCCGCATTTGAAAATTGACCAGCATCTCGTTGACTCGATTGCCGTGGTCGCCCTTGCTCACCTGGAACCCGAGCCCATCGCCCAGCACGTGACCGTTCATGACAAGAGAAACACTGGGGTGTTTCCTAATGAGTTTCTGCCAGATTTCCTCGCCGTCGTTGAGCCCTCCGACAATATCGTAGGCATGAGGGCTCGCGCCCTGACGCCGGCCTTTCTTGGCCCAGTCGTATCGCGTGGAGTCATTGTACAGATAAGCATGGGTAAAGACGAGTGCTTTCCGGTCGGGATATTTCGCGAGCACCGTGTCGGCCCACTCGAGGGTTTTGTCTCGCGGCCCCCATTCGAGACCGAGGATGAGCCATTCTTTGCCGCCCGCCTCGAACCGATGGTAGCTGCTTTCAATGTGTCCCGGCTCCATGGTTCCCCCAAAGCTCGGCCAGCTTTCGAACCGGCTCGGAGGAAAGTAATTGTTGATCGGCGTATTGCGGTCGCCCCGGCCGCACTTCGGATAGTCGTGGTTGCCGGGCACGATAGCGTAGGGGACCACGCCGTCGAGCACCTTGAACGCGCGGTCGACCCGATCCCATTCGAGCTTGCTGTTGTTGTTGGTCAGATCACCGTTTTGTAGCACGTAGGCGATGCCGTATTGGTCGCGATGGTCGGCGATCCATTGGGTTTGCAAACGCAGCAAGCCTGGGTAGCGTTTGGCGTAGCCCTGGGTGTCGGGAAGAATCGCCAGGGTCCACGAACCGGGCACGAACGGCAAAGGAGGCTTCTTTTTGGGGGCCTCGGCCTCCGTCTTCTTCTTGGGTTCGTCCGCCGTGGCGAACTGGCCCATCGCGAGAAACGCCAGGCTAGCGCCGGTTCCCCGAAGAAAACTGCGTCGGTCCATTCTTCGATTCCTCCGTTCGTTGGCCAAGAAACGGGAATGGGAGGGGCAAAAAGGAGCAAGGTTTTTGAGGCGGCCGCGTCAATAAAGTTCGAAAACGAACTGATTCTCCGGATCGGTTTTGTACTCTTCGTACAGAGGGCTGTAGGTCCTTGCCTGCACGGTCCGTCCGTCGGGCAGGAATTCGAGCAGCCGCAGCCAGGCGGCTCCTCCGATTTCCTGTCGCTGGTAGTCGACCGCCATTTCGTTCACCAAGGTACCCCGATCGGTTTCGCTCACTTGGAACCCCAGCCCGTCGCCCTGTATATGGCCATTCATCATGAGGAACACGTTGGCGTGTTTCTTGATAAGTTTTTGCCATATTTCTTCGCCATCGTTCACACCCCCGGCGGTCCCGTAGGCATGGGGATTGCCCCGTTGTTTCGTGCCTTTCTTGGCCCAATCGAGTCGCGTGTTGTCGCAGTAGAGATAGGCGTGGGTAAAGACGATGGCGGTTCGGTCGGCGTATTTCTTGAGGATCCCGTCGGCCCACTCCAAGGTCGTGTCGCGCGGCCCCCATTCGAGACCGACGATAACCCATTTCCTTCCGCCCGCTTCGAACAGATGGAAGTTGTTTTCGATGTGCCCTGGTTCCATGGTTCCACCGAAGGTAGGCCAACTCTCGAACCGGCTCGGCGGGAAATAGTCGTTCAGTCCCGTGTTGCGGCCAGCTTTGGCGCATTTGGGATAGTCATGGTTGCCCGGCACCACGGCGTAGGGAACGACCCCATCCAAAGTCTTGAACTCGCGGTCGACCCGCTGCCATTCGAACTTCTTATTGTTGTTCGTCAAATCACCGTTCTGCAGCACGTAGACAATGCGGCGTTCGTCCTTGTGGTTCACGATCCATCGGGTTTGCAGCCGGAGCAGGCCCGGATAGCGCGTCGCGTAGTTCTGGATATCGGGCAGGATGACCACGGTCCACGAACCCGGCACGAACGGCAAAGGGGGCTGTTTCGGTTTTTCAGCTTTCTTCTGTTTCTTCTTGTCTTTGTCGTCTTTGGCTTCCGCCGGGCATCCCAACCCGAGGAGTCCCAGGAAAACCCCCGTTCCCAGTAGAAAATTGCGTCGGTCCATGGTTCTCAAAACCTCTTGTTGTCTGGAGAAAGGGAAATGCACGCAGGCCGCGCGGCGAGACGCCACGGGTTGGTGAAGGACACTATCAAGTCACCCTGGCTCGCGTCGACCCGGGCTACTCTTCTTCGATCTCGGGCGGGTCGTCGTTCAGTCGAACGAACATAGGACGTGGCGGCCGCGGGTGGACATTGTCGTAGCGAAGCCTCGGTCGCGGTGGTTCCGTGTCCGATCGATCGGTCGGGTTTCTAGGGGGGGCCGTATCCATGCAATCCATCTTACCATCCGGCCCCGCGTGTCTGCAACTCACTCGACCGAGAAGGTCTCGCCTCGCCCCCCCGCTGGCTTTTTTCGGCCGACTCTGCTATCTTGGGCGCTTGCTCCTATTCCGTCCGGGAATCCGGGTACACTAGCGCGGCGCGGCGCCGAGGGCAACTTCGTCCACACAGCCGCAACGAGCGTAGCCTTGGAGCCCGAAGGAGAACGCCCGAGGTCATACTGCAAGGACTCTTCATGGCCACTGCAAGCCGACAACAACCGACGAAACGGACCAAGATCCACCGCGAGGACCTCGCTCCGGGCGAGGTTCTCTGCTCCTACTGCCCGGCCAAGTGCTGCCGTTATTTCGCCCTGCCGATCGAAACGCCTGTTGACTGGGAAGATTTCGAGTATCTGCGATGGTACTTATTGCACGAGGCGGCAACCGTGTTCACCGAGGACGACTGCTGGTATTTGCTGGTCCACAACAAGTGCAACATGCTTGGCGACGACAATCTCTGCATGGCCTACGAAACGCGACCGCAGATCTGCCGCGATTATACGACCGACAATTGCGAATACGAGGACGAGTGGGTCTACGACCACTACTTCGAGACACCCGAGCAAGTGCTCGAATATGCCGAAGCCGTACTCGGACCACACAAGGGCAAAGACATCCGCGGCCCCAAGCCCGACCCGTTGGCGGTCGTCGGCAACGGTTAGAAACCCATTCGTTGGAAACTCTCGAAGAACCAAGAGCACGAAGTGAAAACAGGATTCTTCCGGGGCGGTTCGTCGGCAGCTATCCTACTTTCGATTTCTTCGTGTCCTTCGTGATCTTCGTGGTAAAATCGAAGCCCCGTTTATTGAATTGCCCGTGTCGAAAACGCAACGCATCACCCCTCGAACGCTAAAAGGCTTTCGCGACTATTTGCCGGCGGCGATGATTCCGCGCGAGCGGCTGATCTCGACGGCTCGGCGAGTCTATCGCAGCTACGGGTTCAGCCCCGTGGACACGCCGGCGCTCGAATATCTTGAGATCCTTGCCGGCAAAGGAGGCGAGGAGACCGACAAGCAGCTCTATAAATTCGAGGATCACGGTGGGCGTTGGGTCGGGTTGCGTTTCGATCTGACCGTGCCGCTGGCCCGATTCGCGGCCCAGCACATGGCCGAACTGGGAACACCGCTGAAGCGCTATCACATCGCGACCGTATGGCGCGGTGAAAACACCCAGCGGGGCCGCTATCGCGAATTCATGCAGTGCGATTTCGACACGATCGGTACCCGATCGGTCGCTGCGGACGTCGAAACGGCGCTGGTCATCCACGACCTGTTCGGCGCGCTGGGTTTCGAGGCGTTTACGATCCGGCTGAACCACCGCGGCGTGCTCACCGGGCTGCTCGAACGGCTCGATCTGGCCGATCGGGCCGTGCCCGTGCTCCGCGCGCTCGACAAACTGGCCAAGGTCGGCCCGGTCGCGGTCGCCGATGAAATGAAGGCCGCTGCCGGCGCGACCGACGCGCAGGCCGAAGAAATCCTTCGCCTGGCCGCCATCGAAGGAACCAACGACGAAATTCTCGCCCAGCTCGAACCGCTCGTGGCCGGCAGTCCATTGGGCAACTCAGGCGTTGCCCGGCTTGCCGAATTACTCTCGGCCGTCCGCGCCGCCGGCGTTGCGGCCGGCCGGGTCAAGCTCGACGTGTCCATCGCCCGGGGACTCGACTACTACACGGGTACGGTCTTCGAGACGCTGTTGGACGCGTTGCCGGCGATCGGCAGCGTTTGCTCGGGCGGGCGTTACGACAATCTGGCCGAACTCTACACGAATCAGGAACTGCCCGGCGTCGGCGCGTCGTTGGGCTTGGACCGGTTGCTGGCGGCCATGGAAGAGCTGGGCATGATCGAGAAGACGGCCACGCCCGCGCCCGTGTTTGTTGCCTTTTTCGACAAGAACCGTCTGCACGACTATCTGCGGCTGGCCGCCGCGTTGCGTGCTCGCGGGCTGGGCGTCGAGCTCTATCCGGATCCGAAGAAACTGGGCCAGCAGTTGAAATACGCCGACCGGCGAGGCCACCGCGTCGCACTAATCGCCGGCGAAAACGAATTCACCGCCGGCACGGTCCAGGTAAAAGACCTGGCAACGGGCAAAATGCAAGACGTCGCCTGGACGGGCACGGACGCCGGGCCGCTGGTTGAAGCCATTGGCCGGATATTGGGCCGGATTTCGTAGGGTGCGCACCGCCCACCACCGGGTGCCTGGGCCATAGCGCAGCGCTGGCCCGGTGATTCTGAAGAAGGGGAGGAACCACGGAGCACACGGAAAGATTGGCCATTGTGGTTGCTTGACTGTCAGCTGTTGGGACTACTTATTTTGAAGGCGAGCGATCGTCTTACTGCAGAGACGCTCTTCGAATGCAGTCCAAGGCGAATCACAGCGGTGTACCGTTCCACGTTGCCCTAATAAAGAACGGTAGTCATTTCAACATCCTGAGCCCCCTGAAATCACTTGTTGCAGAGAAGATCTTGAAGGACACCGGGCCTTCGTGTAGCATCCAGTTTGCTGAAGAAGAGGTGCAACTGTTTGAAGAGGATTAATGCGTGCTTTTCACGCATCATGTTTTCAGAATCAACGATCAATGTGAGAAACCGCAATGTCCTTCAACTGTGAACTCAAGGAGTTGGCGGCCGGGCCTGCTCTGTCAATCCGAACCAGAGCGGCCGTTGGGGATCTGCCTCGTGTGTTGGGCGAAGGTTACGCGGCGATTGCCCAGTATCTTGGCGAACTGAACGAGGTACCCGCGGGACCGCCGTTTGCCGTTTACTACAACATGGACATGCAGGATCTGGACATCGAGTTCGGTTTTCCGGTTCTGAAGTGTCTTGGCGGACGGGGTGATATTCGGCCAGGCGAAACCCCCGGCGGCCGAGTGGCGACATGTCTGCACGTCGGGCCGTATAGCGACGTGGAACCCGCCTACAACGCCCTGATGCAGTGGATCAAGAACAACGGGCACGAGATGACCGGCGTGGCCTATGAAAGGTACCTGAACGACCCCGACCACACGCCGCCGGAAGAACTCATGACGCAAATCGCGATGATGCTCAGAGGCTGAACGATCGCTGGGCGCCCGGGGTGCCCCGGCCAAGAATCTCTTGCCTCGGGAAGCCGTTTTGGCTATCTACCAGGATTCTTGTCTGAAAGTGCCTGACTAGGTTGTTTTTTGTTTAGCTCTTCCACCTAAAGCTCCCCAATTCTCGTCCCGGGGGCCTGTCCGGCGTATCAACGCACGAGGAATCGGCCCGTGACCAATTTTCTCGCAACGAGAACGCAGCGGCCCAGATTGCCTGGCTTTCTTGACGCAGTGTCGCGTTGCGTGCTTGGCGCGGTGGTGTTAGTCGTGTTGGCCGGTTGCGCCGGAGGGCCTTCGCTCGACTCGACTCGGACGACCGCCTATTGGCCCACCTCGCTCAAGCTCGACTCGACATTGACCGATCCGTCGACCCATCCGCTTCTTTCGGGATTGCGTCCGTCGAACAACCGGCGGTGGTCGCCCGAACAAGCGCTGCTGGCGCGTGCCGAGTTGGACGGCGATCGGGTCACGGTTCGCAACATCCGCAATTTCCGCCACGCGAGTGAGGACTCGTATTCGATCGACTACTACGACCGGACGTTTTCTCTCGACGATCTTCGGTCGGTCGATTTTGTCGTGGCCCCGTTTCCGACATCGCCCGATTTGGCCCACACGATGCTCAGCTTCGGTTTCGAGGGCGACGAGTACCTGACCGTCAGCGTCGAAGCACGCCGCGAAAAGGGTGAAACGTACGATCCGGTCCGTGGTCTGATGGACGGCTACGAGTTGATCTACGTCGTCGGCGACGAACGCGACCTGATCCAGCTTCGGACCAACGTCTGGCTCAACGACGTGTATCTCTATCGGGCACGAGCCACGCCTGAGCAAGTGCGGTCGCTGTTTGTCGACGTGATGCGCCGGGTGAATCAATTGGCCGAGCTGCCCGAGTTCTATAACACGCTCTCGAACAACTGCACGACCAACATCGTCGACCACGTCAACCGGCTTGTGCCGGATCGCGTGCCCCTCGATCAGCGTATTCTCCTAAACGGCCGCTCGGACCGCCTGGCCTACGATTTGGGACTACTGGACACGGATGACTCTTTCGAACAAGCCAAAGCCAAAGCACGGGTAAATTACCTGGCCTATGTCCACCGAGACAGTCCTGATTTCTCTGCGTTGATTCGCCGCTAGGCAATTCGATCAATCCCTGCCCAAGAGCTTGCCTCGCTTCGGTCCATTCCGATACAATGACCGACGGCAAGCTTCTTCTTGGTTTCTGAGGGGATGTCATGCGACATTTCGATTGCCGCGTGGTCTTGTGTTCGTTGTCGGTTGTGGCGTGCCTTGCATGCCGGCCGGCCGCGGCTCAGCAGAGCACGGTCGCCGTACCCTACTCGGCGGCCAACCACGGCTTCCACGAACGCATGGGCGTCGCCTGGGGAATCCACGGCAAGGGCTGGAACTTCTCGTTCGGTTCTCCCATGACGAGTGTGCCCGTCCAGGGTCTGGCCGTCGGCGGGGGGCTGCACGGTGGCTGGGCCATGCAGGGCAAACACGGTGCGGGGTTCGTCCGATTCAGCGCCGAACAAGGTAGCCGCCGGAGTCTCGTCTCGCAAACGCCCATGCTCAACACGACACCCGGCAGACCGGCGTGGTTCTTCAACGGTTCGTTCAGCCCGTTTGTGATCGGCTACCAGCCGGTCGTCGGCGGATATCCGGTCGCGGCGCCTTGGGTCGGACCGGCCTGGCTCAACGGCGGCACGGTCCGGTTGCCCAGCAATCGGACATTCAGCATGGGCAGCTCGGTTTGGGTGCCCAACGGCGGGGCGACCGCGTTGGGTGGTGTCGAGCGTTCGGCCGTCGGAGGCCGGCGATTCGGCGCTCCGCTCGCTCGGGCCGGCGCCAGGCGACAATCCGCCGTTGCCGGCCAGGTCGCGGCCACCGTGCACGACCTATCGGACGACGGCACGCTCGATCTTCGCGGTACGCCGCGGGCCGAGTCGGTCGCCGATCGTGAACAAGCCCACTGGACCGCCACGCGCCAGAGTTCGGCCGCTCGCCCAGCACCTGGCGTGGCCGAAGCCAGGCATCTGCACGCGGCAGACAAGGCGGCCGTGCAAGACGAGGCCCGACGCGCATTCGAGCGCGGTCAAGAGGCCGAGCGGGCGGGCAAAAAGGGTGCTGCGAAGGTCTACTACCAGATGGCCCTGCGCAAAGCTCACGGCTCGTTGGCTCGCGAAATCCAAGCCAGCCTCGATGCGATGACGGCCGAGAAACAATGACGACGGCTCACTTTCGTTCGTTTTCCTGGAGTTGGATTCCAACCCGAGGGTCCGGTAGAATATGTCATCCTGAGCGTAGCGAAGGATCTGCCAAACCAAAGCATGTCAAGGTGCTCATTGAGGACGAGGTCCTTCGCTACGCTCAGGATGACAATTCGGCTACGGGGTGTCTTCTTTCAGGAGCTGTTGGGCCAGGATGACGGCGCCCGTCACGGGCTGTCGCACGCAAGTCACGGAGGTCGGCCGCAGGCCATGGGCTTCGAGGCGAGCCAACACGCCGTCTTCGACACGTTTGCTGCCGAGCAATACACCGCCGGCCAGCGCGAGAGGAAAGGCCGCCGAACCAAGCTGGAGTTTCTCGACAGCCGTCTTGACCATCGTCGCCAGCTCGTCAACCGCCCGATCGAGTATCTGGCCGGCCACCTCGTCGTGATCGGCG
>JAFGIR010000016.1 GCA_016929515.1 Pirellulales bacterium
AAGCTGATCCGCGTCCGCGTCGAGTTCTCAAAAAACAAGTTGACGCAAGTCTTGCCCGTCAGAAGAGGAATCTTCTTCTGACCGGCCTCCCAGGCATCGTGAAATCGTTGGGCCGTATCCAGAAGGATCGTGATTTCCTCGCTCGTGAGTTCTTCGAGACCCAAGAGGTGGCGGCGAGTCCACCCCTTGGGCACACTCCCTAGGTCTACCGTTTCGGTAATCATCTCGTTGGCCACCTTATCGGGACGATCGAGGTTCATTGGCAGAGGCCCGGCCCCTCCAAACGGGTCCGAACGCGCTGGGGCTGATTCTAGAAGAAATTGCCGGTCGAGGAAAGTAGCGTGGACGCGAATTGTCGGCCGCCAGTCAGTTGCGGACAAGGCGTGCCGGCACCCCGCCGACCACATGCCCACTTGGGCCCCCCGGCACGCTCGAACACTCCTCGAAGGCTTCTTCCCTCTCTTTTGCGGGCTCCGTACTGAATCCTCTGCTTGATATCGTGTACACTCACAAGTGTACCCCTACCTGGAAGTCGAGAGGATCCCATTGATGTCCAGGCGATCGATCTTGCCGTATTGCGCGGCGGCTGCGATGTCTGCCGCTCTTCTGGCGGGAGCAAACGCCGCCGACCCGACTTCGGAATCTGGTCGCGAGGGGTCGGGCGAGGCGACGCCCGCATTGCCTCGCAACATCGCCCGGTTGCACGAGGAGTGCCCCGGGGCCGATCGATCGCTGGCTTGGCTGCCGAACGGCGATTCGGTTCCGGCGAGCCGTTTGAACGACGGCAACGCATTGCTGCCCGTGGACGTCCCACTTCGGGCCGTGGCCTTGGGCATCGAATGGCCGATTGCACACGTGATCGACGCGGCCTTCTTGATTTTTGCCGACGAGACGCCTGACGCTTCGGCCATGAAGCTCGAAGTGCACGACGGACGGCGTTGGCGGCCGATTCCGCGCGTTCTGCGCGGCCCGCGCCAAGTTGCCCACCGCCGGCTGGCGCTCGGTTTCGAGCCGATCGCCACCCGAGCCTTCCGTGTTCGCTTCGCCGAGGGCGCACCGCCGGCGAAGTTGACCGAAATCGAAGTGAATCGTTACATGCCGTCGGGACCAAAGGTCTGGCCCAATCGCCTGGTTGCGTCGAATCAACTTGATCGTGAAATCCTCGCCTCGGGCGAAGAGCCCTCCTTTGAGTCGCTTTCGCTGGTCGCGCTTCCGATGACGCCGGCGCGGGCGTTGTTGGGACTGAAGGATGCCCCGCACGAAATCGGCGCCGCGTGGGACGGAACTCTGCTGTCGGCGGACACCTTGACGTTCTCGGTCGGGGAGGAAGGCCGGCGGCTCCACGACGTTCGCGACACGGTTCGGCGATTCCTGGTCGACGGCTGGCGGCCGGGCGTGGTCGTCGAAGGTCGGATCGGCGATCTGGCCCTGCGCGAGACCGCGCTGGTGTGCCCCGTCGGAGACAACGATTCGCAAGGCGCCCTCTGGGTCCGCGTTGAACTCGAAAACCTCTCTGAGCGGCCGATTCGCACGTGGGTCGAGGCCAAGCTAACCGGACGGCGTGCCTCGGCGTTGCGGTTCCGTGACGGCTGCCTCGTGCGAGACGACCACGTCGTGCTCCTATCGCAGTTGCCCTGCAAGGCCGGTGCGACGCCCGGGTGCCTTCGCGTCGAGATGGCCATCGAGCCCCGTCAGGCTCTCTCGGCCAACATGGTCTATTTCGACGAACCGTCGACGCCGGCGGCCTTGGCGGCGTGCCGATCGAGTTCCTTCGACCGCGCGACGGCCGATTTTCGGCAATACTGGGACCAACTGCTGGCTTCGCGCGCCCGGATCGAAGTGCCCGAAGCGCGAGTCAACCGGCTATATCGGGCCGTGCTTGCCCAGATCTTCATCAACGGCGACGGCGATTTCATGTACTATGGCTCCGCGCCGTCGGTGTACGAGAGGAACGTCTACGGCGTCGAGGAGTTCTACTGCATGCAAGCGTTGGCGTGGGGTGGATTCGGCCGCGACGCCCAGCGCTATATGGACGCGACCTATCTCACGCCCGAGTTCCTCAAGAAGGTGGAGCCCTACCGTCCGGCCGCTCGGCACCAGCAGTATCGCAATGGGCTCCAGCCGCACTATGCCGTCAACCTCTACCGTCTCACGCGCGACCGGTCGTGGATCGCCAAGCACGTGCCGCTCCTCAAGGTCTGCGCCGAATGGACGATTGCCCAGCGACGCAAGACGATGATTCTCGAAGACGGGAAGAAGCCGCCTTACTGGGGATTGCTGCCCAAATGGGCCTACGGGGGCGACATCGCGAAGCTGCAATGCTACCCGCTGTATCCCAATTTCTGCTGTTGGCGCGGCTTGGTCGATACGGCATGGCTTCTCGAGGAACTCGGGGACGGCGAAACGGCCCGGCGGTATGCCGACGAGGCTCGTCAATACCGTGAAGTCCTCGATCGGGCCGTCGAGACCCTTTATCGAAAGGATGCCCACCCGCCGTGGCTACCGCTGCGGCTCGACGCCGACCGGCTCGACGAAGGCGATTTCTACCAACTCTTCGCCGGTTGTCTGTTGGACGTGGCGCCGTTTGATCCTCGCGGCAAGCGGGCGCGTTATATCACTGACTTTCTTGAGGCCGACAATCGCACGTTCTGTCTTCTGCCCCGATTCCGCGGCTACGGTGGCGTTGCCGGACTGGACGCCACGCACGACGTGGGAGCCGGCGGACTCGACGGCATCTACGGACTTGGATACGTCCTCACGAAGCTGCATGCAGACGCGATTCCGGAATTCCTGCTCGGATTCTACGGCTACCTGGCGCTCAACATGGATCACGAGACGTTCGCCGCGAGGGAGACCAATCTGATCTACGCCAGCGACCTGCACCTCCGCGCGTCCTACACCATGCCCCCGTTGAGCGATCCCCTGCCCTGTGCGAGCGCCGTGGCGCTACACTACCTTCGCAACATGCTCGTGACCGAGGAGTTGAACACACGGGGGGATCCCTCGGGCAACCTGCTCCTGTTGGCCGGCGCGCCGCGCCGCTGGTTCCGCGACGGCCGGTCGATCCGCCTTTCCGACCTGCCAACCCAGTACGGACCGATCTCGTTGGAAGTTGCCTCGCACGCGGATGATGGACGCATCGAAGCGACGCTCTGGTCGCCGCGACGCAATTCGTGCCGATGGATGAAGCTCCGCCTCCGCCATCCCGAGGGCCGCGCGTTCCGCGATGTCACCGTGAACGAAAAACCGTGGTCCAACGTCGAGCCGGCAGGCAGTTGGATTCTGCTGCCTCCAGCCAAAGATCCCTATCGAATCGTCGCAGGCTATCAGTAAGCGACTCTTTTCCCGCAAGCGCTCACCGGTGCTCGGTTTTGTTCAGATCGATCACGTCGTCGACGTTGTGCTTGTCGATGATGCCTGCCCCGGCGTCCATATTGGCCGGCATGATGCCGTAGCGGCAATACAACGCCAGTTGCACCACGGGGTAGAAGCCCTGAGCGTACGGCTGCTGGTCGATGGTGAAGCGGACGTGTCCGGCCTTGATCAGCCGCAGGATGTTCGGCGACAGATCGAACCCCGCCACGGCGTACCCCTTTCCCGAAAAGTGCTGCTCGACGGCCAGCCCGGCCCCCTCGGTGTCGGCCTGGCCCGTGCACAAGACGGTCTTGATGTCGGGATTCTCGCGCAGAGTTTTGGCAATCAATTGCGCCGCGCGCTCCGGCTGTGTCCCCGTGGCAATGACTTTCCACGTGACGTTCTTTGCTTTCAAGACCTCCTGCGCGCCGCGGAGTCGCTGCTCAAGCGCCGAGATGCCTTCATCGTGCACGGTCATGAGGACTCGGGTGCCGTCCGGCACGAACTCCGACGCGCGGCGGCCCAGTGCTCGGCCCGCCTTGTCGAATTGTTGCACAACCGCGCTGAGCCGTGCGTTGGGGCTACGGTGGTCGTCGACATTGAAAGCGACGACGGGCACACCCCGCTCGGCGGCCTCTTGCACGACCGCGTCAAACGCTTCGGGATCGATGATGTTCAACGCGATGCCGTCGTACCCGTCGGCCACCGCCTTGCGAACCATCGCCGCTTGGGCCTTGACGTCCACGCCTTCGGTGCCCGTGAATTCGCACTCGACGTTCATCCTTTTGGCCGCCTCTTCCATGCCTTTCTTGACCGGCCGGAAGAAAGCCTCGTCGCGGCACGTGGTGATGAAGATAAATCGCAGCGGTTCAGCCGCCGCGGCCAGATCCGGACAAGCCAGGGCGATGCCGAGAATGAGTGTCAAGATATGCACGGTTTTTCGCATGGCCGATCTCCTTGGTTGTTTCCTCGCATGGTGGAGCAATCTTTACCACGACGTTTCCGCCCTGCCCCGGCGTACGACAATTCCCTTCATCGTGCAACACTGACTCGCCAACGGGCGCGGAACAGGCCGATCATGCCCAAGACCAAAAGCGAATCCAGTGCCAAATAAAAGACCAAAAACTTCACGCACGTCCACGAGCCCCACGTACTCACGACTATCTTACCTTCCTCGCCGGTCAACGGCAAACTGAAAGCCGCGGCCAGTGGGCTGGTGAAACCCCACTCCGAAACCGTCGCGGTCACGCTCGGGTCGTCGATGTAGATTTCGGCAAACCACTTGACGGCCACCGGCAGAGCGAACAGCACGATCGCCGCGAGGTAGGCCGCCATCATGCTGGTCGACGTCTTGCGAAACACGACCGACGAAAACATGGCCAGCGTCGTGGTCGTCAGGCTCGTCACGGCGATGATCGCCAAATAGCCCACCATGGTCGGCGTGTCCGCCCGATAGGTCCACGGCGGCAAGAGCCACGCCAGCAAAATGGGGCACGTCAGGAAACTCGTCAGAACGCACGAAATCCGCAGGCTGGAGTAGAGCTTGGCCGAGAGAATTTGCCAGGGCGACAGTGTCGTCGTCAACAACAGTTCGAGAGTCTCCCGCTCGCGTTCACTCGTAATCGCGCCCGCCGAAAACACCGGGCCGACCATGAGATTGAACAACACGACGTAGCACGCGTACCAGGCGGCCCATTCCGCCTTGATGTAAAGGCACACGGCCATCACAAACAACGCAAGGAACATGCTCACCTGAATCACCAGACGCAGCATGAGCGACCCCTGGCTGAACAACTCGCTGCGCATCTCCTTGTCGTAAACCGGATTGACTCCTTCGTCGAGCAAATCGGTCCGCTTCGGCGGGGCAAACAACTGGTCGGGGAACTGATTGCTCCGGATGATCATGCCGACCGCCTCACGTTGTTCCTGCTCCAAATCGACGACGTCGGTCGCCTGGCTGCCGACGTCGGGCGGGTGCATCAGCCGACGCGCCGTCGCGCCCATCAATACCGCGCAAACCCCCAAACACCCCAACGGCACCACGCCGGCGAAAACGATCAAGCGAAACACGGGCGCCGTGACAAAAGCCTGGTAGAAGCCCACGCCGAACAGGGCCAGCGGCAGGATCACCATGTAGGAAACCAGCAACGCGGCGATCGTGCGCGAGAAGAAACTGCTCGCGGCCAGACTGATCATGCCGAACAACACGATCGACGCCCCCATCGCCACATAGGTGGCCAGCACTTCCCACGGCGAGATTCCGCCCAACGGCAGACACAGCATCACGATCGGCAACGACGCGAACACCAACACGGCCAAATGACCCAGCGAGGCCAGCAATTTGCCCAACACAATCGCCGCCGGCCGCATGGGGCTGGCCAGCAGCATCTCGTAGGTCTTGCGCTCCTTCTCGCCGCTGACGGTCCCGGCCGCGAAACTCGGCGCCATCATCGCCATCAAGACGTACTGGCCGAGAAAAAACAAATTGACCAAATCGGTGCCCGGCGCGTCGGTCGTCTGGCCCAACGCCGCCTGGCCTCCTTCCGTCAAATCCAGCCGGGTGGCCGCCGGCCAGGCCGCGAACACGACCAACCCCAACATGGCCACGTAGACAAACAGCAAAACAAACCCCCGCAACATCCGGAGGTTAACCAGCAGTTCGCGTTGGAGAACGGCGTTTTCTCGAAGAAACATGATCAGTCCTGGGTGGCATGGAGTCAGGCCACGGCTCCCTTGGTGACCAGCATGAAAACGTCTTCGAGCGTCGGCTCTTTCTCGGCGAAGCTCCGCATGCGGATGCCCTGGGCAACCAGGCGTTCCAACACGGTCGCCGTCTGCTGGTCGTCGGCCTCAAGCTCGACGATCACCTTGTTGCCTTCGACGCGGACCTGGCGTGTTTCGGCCAGCGTGCGCAGAAACGACACGCCCGTTTCAAGACCGTCGACAAACGCGATTTCGATCACGCGATTCCGGCGAATCTGGCGATAGACCTGGTCGATCGGCCCATGCATCAACATCTTGCCGCGCTCGATGATCCCGATCGACGTGCAGCAGTCGGCCAACTCGGTCAGGATGTGGCTCGAAATCAGAATCGTCTTGCCCATCGCGCGAAGCTCCTTGAGCAGCGCCTTCACTTCAAGCCGCGCGCGGGGGTCGAGCCCGCTGGCCGGCTCGTCGAGGATCAAGACGGGCGGGTCGTGGACCAGCGTCTTGGCCAAACAGAGCCGCTGCTTCATGCCGCGCGACAAGCCGCTGACGTAGGCGTCTCGTTTGACGGTCAGGTCGAGCAAATCGAGCACGTCGCCGATCACCTGACGCCGCCGGCCGCGCGGAATCTGGTAGGCCACGGCGAAAAAATCGAGAAATTCCCAAACCCGCATGCCGTCGTAGACGCCAAACGTGTCGGGCATGTAGCCGACGCTGCGGCGGACGTCCAGCGGTTGCTTGCTGACGCGAAAACCGTTAACAATGCCGTCGCCGCCGGTCGCCTTCAGCAGCGTCGTCAAAAACCGAATCGTGGTGCTCTTGCCGGCGCCGTTGGGTCCAATAAAACCGAACATCTCGCCGGGAGCAATCTTCAGATTCAAATCGTCGACGGCCACCAAATCGCCGTATTTTTTCGTAAAATGAACGAGTTCAATCATGATTCACTTCGACGACCTTCCTGAAGATAGTGATCTTTTGACCAGTGTTGCGACGAGCACCCGCGAAACCTAGATTCATATTAGTGCGTCATAATGTCAATACGCCCCACCGTACCTCTGGCCCACCGTTTTACCCGAGACTCTTGACCACCGGAAATCGAGGTGGCGACTTTCGTCTCATCCGCGAGCTTCCCATCCACTGTCTTGATCGAGCGAGGGAAAGGACATGAGCCCAACACGTATTTTCAACATTGCCAAGAACACGATTACCCTGACTCTTCTTTGTGGGCTGATGAGCGTCGCATGTTTCGGGCAGGACCAACTCGGCGCGATCACCCGGAAGCTGCCGGGCGAGAGAATGCGCAATTCGAGCGGTCTGTTCGATCCGGAATCGAACGCCGACGCCTTTCGCATCGAGCCGGGTGAAACGGTGGTGCTGGCCGAACTCGACGGGCCGGGAGAAATCCGGCACATCTGGTTCACCTTGAGTTCGCGCGACTACTTCCGATATCCCCGGACGCTGGTGCTTCGCGTCTACTGGGACGACTCGCCCATTCCGTCGGTCGAAACGCCCGTGGGCGACTTCTTCGCGGCCGGCCACGGCATGAAGGCAAACGTTTCCTCGCTGCCGATCGAAGCAACTTCGTACGGGCGCGCTCTGAACAGCTATTGGAAGATGCCGTTCAGGAAGAAAGCCAAACTGACGATGACCAACGAGGCGAAGCAGGGAAACGCCACCTGCTACTTCTACATCGACTGGCAGAAGTTGGACAAATTGCCGCCCGATTCCCTGTATTTCCATGCCCGCTATCACCAAGAATGGCCCGTGAAACCCTTTACCCCCTATACTGTACTCGCGGTGGAAGGAGACGGTCAATACGTGGGCACCGTGATGAGCCTGCACAGTTCGATGGGAAGCTGGTTCGGAGAGTCGGACGACCGATTCACCGTCGACGGCGAGGAAGAACCCCGGCTGGTCGGCACCGGCTTCGAAGACTACTTCACCGACGCCTGGAATCTGCGCCATTTTTCGAACATGAACGCGGGAGTCACGATCCGCGAGCCCCACGGCGAGGACGCGCGCCACACCTGCTATCGTTGGCACATTCAGGATCCAATCACGTTCAAGAAGTCACTGAAAGTCGAAATCGAACGCCGCAGTTTCGTCTCCGTCAAAGATCCCGAGACGGGAGAGATCGTCCGAAGAGACTTCGTCTACCGGCCCGACTTCTGTTCGTCGGTGGCCTTCTGGTACCAGCGCGCCGTCGCCACGCCGACGGAGCCCTTCCCCACGCTTGAAGAGCGCCTTGTCCCGGAGATTTGGATCGTGCCGCGAACCATGGCCGAGCCCGAGGTCGAAAAAGGAAAGTCGCCCTTGAAAGCTTCGCCCGGCCTGAAGCCCGAGAGTCGGCGCAACAAGATGGGCTGGACGAACTTCGCTCGCCGCATCCTCTACATGCACAACGACCAGGTCGGTTCGTTTCTCGAAATCCCCTTCACCGTCCGCGAGGAAGGTCGCTATTCCATCTCCGTTTTCCAGATCCTCTTCAGGGAATACGGAATCTGGAAATTGACGCTCATCGGTCCCGACACCGAAGACATTCTGGCCGAACGACTCGATTTCTGGAACCCCTACATGACCAAAAGGGAATACACGCCTGAAAATGGGGTCTATGGAACCAACCACGAAGCAAAGGTCGGAATCCGCGACCTCAAGCCCGGCAAATACGTGCTCAAATTCGAATGCGTCGGCACGAATCCGCTTTCCTACGACGAAACGACGGGCAAAAACGGATACAGTATCGGGATCGACGGAATCTCGTTGCGAAAGCTCCCCTGGGGAAACATGCATGCCTGGCTCAAAGACTATGTCGCGAAGGAAGAACGCCTTCAGAAACAACGAGCGGCGACTGCCGCGCGAACGGTCGCCAAGCTTGACGAGGCGGTCGGGAATTTCAAGGCGGATTGTGGAAGATATCCAAAATCCCTCGATGAACTGATCGAACGGCCCGTGGAACTGAACATGAGCTGGGAACGCAATCTGGGGAAATGGCCCTATTTCAAGGCCAAACGCATTCCCACGGATCCCTGGGGACAGCACTACCGGTACCTGGTTCCCGGCCGGCACAATCTTGACCACTGCGATATCTGGAGTGTTCGCGGAAACAGCCGCCAGACAGAGGGTTGGATCGGAAATTGGGACACGCCATAAGACGTCGCCCGTATGTTGCTGGGCAACGTCGTCAAATCGCTCGCCAACGTCACGGCCCATGAAGGACCTGCGGTTCGACGTGCGAGTTTAATTGTTCTTTTGAAATCGCATCCGGCTCCGGTGGGCCGTACGGCGCGCGGTTCAAATGGGCCACGACCAACACGGCATGACGCGATTGGGGCGCCGCCGGGCTGATCTTCAGCCCACCGAGTGCCTCATCGGTCCAGCCGACCAGCCGCGACTCGCCGGCGCGCAGCGTTTGGACGTCCTCGGCCAGGTCGATCAATCCTCGCAGATTGATCTTCCCCTTGACGGCGCTGGCTTGGGTACACGCGTCGGCTTCGCGCCGATCGAGAAACCAGGGCCCTTCGGTTTCGCTTCGGGCGACCAGCGTCAACGTGTCGCTGCCATACGGCTTGAGCTCGCCCACCCAGGCCGTCTCGATTCGCCCCTTTTCGTTTCTTCGAATCACGCCGACCCCGTGAAGCGCGACGCCCGTCTGGTTGACCAGTTGCCAGCTTCCCCGCGAACTGGGTGTCATTTCCAAAGGACCGTCCATCTCGATCATCTGTTCGGCGTGGATAAAATCGACCGAGTTCGACGGGACGGAAAACCCGGCCAGTTCGACGCCCTTGCCGTGGCGATAGTCGAGCTCGGCTACCCGTTCGCCGGCCGAAAGCCGAAACTGCCCTCGCCGGCCAACCTTCGGAAACGGTTGGATCAACGCGCCGGGGTCGTCCTGGCTGAACGTGTATTGCGTGGTCAGCGAGGTGTAGAGTGCCGCGAATCGGGCCAGGTGCGCCCGGGAATGGCGACTCTGGATTTCGAGCACTCCGACGCTCGTCTCGCTTCGGGCAAATCCGATATTCAGGCGCGCCGCATGGACCACGACCACGGTGCAGGCAATCGCGATCACCGGCGCGGCGGCCCACGCCCATTCAACTCGCCCCAGCGCGTTGAACACCAACCAGTTCAACGGGACCAAGACAATCAAATAGACCGCCACGACCCAAATCACAAACCAGCGGTTTGGCACCTCGACGCACGCGGCGTTCCGCAACGCCGCGCGGGCACGGTCGGCCGCGGGCGAGAAGCTTCGCCAAGCGGCCACGCCGGGACCGTCGGACGCCGTCTGCTTGGACATCGATGTCGAGGGATTGCTGGTGCCAAGCGAACCGGCCAAGGAACTCGCATCTCCCACCCCGTCCTCCTCGACCTCGTTCGAAAAGGCACAACTCATGTACTCCGGCGGCGTCATGCCCGCGTCGCGCGCAAAGTACCGCAATTTGCACGTCAGCGCGGCATCCCTTGGCGAAAACGTCGTGTCGGCCCAACCAAGCTCGATGTTGTCGAAATCGCCTCGCTTATAAGACCGGGCGGGCCGACGAAGCAGGCACGCGTTGAACCATCCGTCGAAGCCGGGCCAATCGATCAGCGTTCGATCGCTCAGCCGCAGGGCCGAAACCACGATCCGCCCAAGCCCCACGCGACCCTCGACGAGGAGACGGCCCGTGCCCAGGACGAATTGCGCGTCGGCGGCCGGCCGCAACCGAACGGCCGACCACGGTCCCTTCGGCGCCAACGGCCTCTGGCCCGCGAGGGTAAAACGGCGATTGAGTTCGTCGAAATCCGCGGATTTCAATTCCCACGTTCCAGCAGCCTCGGCAGGCAGATAGTCGGCCAGAAAGCTGCCGCGAAGCGCGTCGAGCGTGTCGGGGCCGCTGAGGATCAACTGGCCTCCCCAGTGAAGCCAGTCGATCAATGCCCGCTGCTGGTCGGGACTGAGCGAGTTCGGCTCGACGTCGTCCCAAAGCAAATAGGCGATGCTGGTCCAGAACAGCGAGCGAGCCGGCAGCGCCGTCTGACGGTCGACCTCCAGCAGAGAGACCCAGTAGTCGTAGTCGTTCCCCGGATCGAGGCCGTCGTTGCCCGGTGGCTTGATCGAGTCGAGCGACCGAAGAAACCCATAGCGGTTGGGCAACCCGGCAAGAACGGCGAAATGGTATTGATAGGCGAGCATGCGGGCCAGCGGAAACGGTTGATCCAATGACCCACCAATGTCCCGCGGAATCAACCGAAACCGTCCGGCAAGCACCGCGTCGGTGGCCGGCGCGAAGAAGGAACCATGCAACGATTTCTCGTGGCCCTCCGACAGAGCCACCTCGCGCGACTCGACCATTCGGTAGGGAACCGCTTCAAGTGCGACCGACTCGGACTCTTTGGCCTCGTGAACCGAAAGCTCCAGTTCACCGGCGAAATCCTCCTTGTTCGCCTTGGCGCCCACGACCACGCTGGCCCAATGGCCCGGCTTATAACGGCAAACCAACTCCTTCCCGTCGCACGGCTCCGAGACGGGAGAGGCAATCTCGAAGTCGGCCATCTTCCGTTCGCGCTCCTTGGCCAACCGCTCGGCTTCTTGCTCCGCCTTGGTCTTGGCGTCGTCCTGGCGACAGCCGCCACAACCGGGCAACGCCGGCGAAAGCGTCAGGCAAACCGCCAGACAGATCAGCCAGGCCGCCGGCAACCTCAACAAGCACGAATCGTGCTCGGCCAAGATCCACCTCATCCTATCCCCTTACAGCATCGAGTCTTCTCGCCCGCGGCCCTACGCCGGTTCGAGCACCTGCAACGTCGTCCGAACGACCATCTCCTTGACCCGCTTGTGGTATTCAAGCATGTGCGGGGCCATCAGATGGGCCTCCAGCGCGTCGATGCTCTCCCACCGCTCGACCACGGTGACGACGTTTTCGTTGACGGGCCCCTGCACCGGGATATTCGTCTCGAAGTCGATGGTCGGCCAATAGTCGATACAGCCGGACTCCTTGCGGACCATCGGCGCGAGTTTTTTGAAAACGTCGAGAAACTCGTCTCGGCGGCCTTCGCGCAGTTCGATTCTGGCAATAATGAAAATCATAAAAGAGTTCCTTCAGCAAGCATCCACCCAAGGCTATGAAAGACTGCAACTCCCGCTGCGCCGCCACCTACTCCCCGCCGCCCGCCGCCCGCTGCCCGCCGCCTACTGCCCGCTGCGCTCCGCCAACTCGATCGCCTTGAGCAATCCGCGTGCCTTGTTGAGCGTTTCGTTCCATTCGTTTTCGGGCACGCTGTCGGCGACGATGCCCGCGCCGGCCTGAACGTAGGCCTTGTTGCCTTGAACGACGATCGTGCGCAAGGCGATGCAGGTGTCCATGTTGCCGTTAAAATCGACGTAGCCGACCGCGCCGGCGTAGGGTCCGCGCCGGCAGGGTTCGACCTCGTCGATGATCTCCATCGCCCGGACCTTCGGCGCGCCCGAGACCGTGCCGGCCGGTAAACACGCCTGCAAAGCGTCGAGGGCCGTCATCTCGGGCCGCAACCGTCCGGAAACGTTCGACGTGATATGCATGACGTGGGAATAACGTTCGATGGTCATCACGTCGTCGAGCTGCACGCTGCCGTATTGGGCGACGCGGCCCACGTCGTTGCGTCCCAGGTCGACCAGCATGACGTGTTCGGCCCGCTCCTTCGGATCGGCCAGAAGCTCCTCGGCCAACCGCTGATCCTCGGCCTCGTCGTCGCCACGGGGCCGGGTGCCCGCCAACGGGCGAACCGTCACCACGCCGTCGACCACGCGAACCATCACCTCGGGCGAACTGCCGACGAGCGTGACACTGGGCGTGCGAACGTAGAACATGAAGGGACTCGGGTTGACCACCCGAAGCGTGCGATAGATCTCGAACGCGTGGGTCCGAATCGGGATCGCAAGTCGCTGGCTGGGCACGACCTGAAAAATGTCGCCCGCCCGTATGTACTCGACGCACTTCCGCACGGCCGCCTCGAATTCCTCTTTGGTGAAGTTCGATTCGTAGGGCAAGCTGACCTCGCCGGTCGGGTGAACGTCGACCGGGTGAAGCGTGCAGGGCTCCGCGGTCAACTGCTCGACCAATTCGTCCACGCGGCGGCTCGCCTCGTCGTAGGCCCTCCGCAAGTCCGTCTCGGACCCGTCGACCCGAGCCATCACGACAACGATCATCGTCTTGGTCACGTGATCGAACACGACCATTCGGTCGTAGAACGCAAACGCCAAATCGGGCACGTGCCGGTCGTCGGGCGGGGCGTCGGGCAAATGCTCGAAACGCCGGACCAGGTCGTAGCCGGCGTAGCCCACCGCGCCGCTCGTGAATGGCGGCAAGCCGGGCAGCCGGGCCTCGCGAACCGATTCGACGCGCCGCCGCAACTCGGCCAACGGATTGTCCGACTCGAACTGCCGCGTGCTCAACAACGGCGCGCCCGAGGCCGAAACGCCCGAATGCGAGTTGATCGTCACGCGGTTGCCCGACGCTTCGATCTCCAAGTAAGGATGGGTCGCCAGGAAACTGTATCGCCCAACCTTCTCGCCCCCGATCACGCTTTCGAACAGGCAGGCACATCGGCCACCGTCGATTTTGTGAAACGCGGAAACCGGCGTCAGCGAATCGCTCAACAGTCGCCGATAGACGGGCACCAGGTCGGCGTCCTTCGCCAGCCGGGCAAACGTTTCGAAATCTGGCGAGTGTTGCGTGTCGTGCGTGGTCATGGCGACTGAATAAAACCGCGGGAAAGAAGGATCATGGGCCGGTACACCGGGGTTGCGTCGGGGCTTGCCGAACGACGGCAGCGACACCCGGAACCTCGGATGAAAAACCACTTGCTGCTGGATCGTCGAAAATTTGATGAACCGCCACGTCGGCAAACCGCTCCGCAAAGGTCGCCCCTCCCGTTGGTCGCCTTGGGATTCACGGCTGCCGCGAACCTCAATAGCTTACCAAGTTCCCGCTACCGCGGCAACCAACGGAGGGGGCACCGACCCTGCACATCCCGGTGGAAAGAGGGCGGAAACGCCTTGGCTTGACAGCTGGGGGGTCGCTGATAGAATCCCAGAGGAGGTTGGCCCAATCGAAAGATCGCCGACAGGCAAGAACCTCGTGGGAATGAGGCTCTCGTCGATCTCCTCGTTGGTTCTGACGGCTAACGGTTCCATGGACGCTTTCTTGAGTGTTTCGCGATGAAGTGCCAGAAATGTGACAAGCCCGCCACGTTCCACATCACCGAGTTGACCGACGGGAATCCACAGGAACTGCACCTCTGCGAGGAGCACGCGCGCCAGTATCTGAGCCAGTCCTCCGCCTCGCAGCTGGAATCGGGCAACGTGGCGGCCGTCTTGGCACAGCAGATGGCACAACACATGGCCGTGGGTCAAACCGCCGAGGAGTTGGCCCGGCTCGATCGGCAAGTCTGTCCAGTTTGTGGAATTAGTTTCTACGACTTTCGAAGTCAGGGAAGGCTCGGCTGTCCTCACGACTACCGGTGTTTCGAACAACAATTGAACGCCTTGATTCTCAACATCCACGGAGAAACGGAACACATCGGCAAAGTCCCCAAGTCGGGGGCGCAGGCCAGCAAGCAGCGTACCCAGTTGATTCAATTGCGCCGCGAAATGAAGGAAGCCATCACCGAAGAGAACTACGAACGGGCAGGCCAGCTCCGCGACACCATCCAACGCATCGAACAAGGTGACGACCCGAGCAAAACCCCTGACTGAAAACCGCCGCGACCCGCTCCACGCGAGTACGTCACGATGGCGGGTAAACGGTCCTTTATCGCCATGGTGCTGCATTGGAACTGAACGATTTGACACGCAACCCGGGCCAATGGCTGCAAGGTTCCGGCCCAGAATCCGATATCGTAATCAGCAGTCGCATTCGACTCGCGCGGAATCTGGCCGATTTCCCCTTCGTGGGTCAGGCCTCGGAGGCCGACCACCAGCGAATCGAGGAAGTGCTCAAGAACGCCGTCTTGGGCATCGAAGACACCAGCCGCCTCCTCTACATCGAGGTCGAAGACCTGGCCAGCGTCGACCGCCAGTTTCTCGTCGAACGCCACCTCATCAGCCGAGAGCACGCCGAGAGCCAGGGCATTCGGGCCGTGGCCATCGACGGCGGCGAACGCTTCAGCATCATGATCAACGAAGAGGATCATCTGCGCATTCAGGTGATGCGCAGCGGGCTGAGCCTCGACGAAACGTGGGAGGAAATCAACCGGATCGACGACCATATCGAGTCGAACGTGACCTACGCCTTCCACGAGAAGCTCGGCTACCTGACCGCCTGCCCCACCAACGTCGGCACGGGAATGCGCGTCAGTGTCATGCTTCACCTGCCCGCCTTGGTGCTGACGCGGCAAATCGACAAGGTCTTTCGAAGCCTCCAAAAAATCAGCCTGGCCGTCCGAGGACTCTACGGCGAAGGCTCGCAAGCAATGGGCGATTTCTATCAGATCAGCAACCAAATTACTCTCGGACGCAGCGAAGCCGACCTTATCCAACAAGTCCACGACATCGTCCCGGTCATCATCGACTACGAACGCCAGGCTCGCGACTTCCTCATCAAGGAAAGCCACGAAAACCTCCACGATCGGGTAAGCCGCGCTTACGGCATCCTCCGCACGGCTCAGACGATCAGCTCCGAAGAAACCATGCACCTCCTCTCCAGCGTGCGGATGGGCGTCAATCTGGGACTCATCAGCGACCTCGAAATCCCCGTCCTCAACGAACTCTTCCTGCAAACCCAGCCGGCCCATCTCCAAAAACTCACCGGCGTCGAACTTGAAGAGTCGGACCGCAACATCGAGCGGGCACGCTATCTGCGCCGCCATCTCCACGGACACGCGAAGGGCAATGAGTTGGAAACCAACTGAACGGCCCGGGCCGGTCGTTGGCCGGCCGTGCTACCGAGCGGCTTCTTCCTTCAACTTGGCCCGAAGCGCGGCCACCACCTGCGGTGGCAAAAACCGGCCGAGTTCCTCGTCGCCGGCCAGCGGCGCGATCTGTTTGATCAGCGAACTGGAAACATGCGCCAGCTCGCCGTCGGCGATCATGAAAAGCGTTTCGACGTCCGGGGCCAGACGCCGGTTGGCCATCATCATGGTCAACTCGGCTTGAATATCCGTCAGCGGACGCACGCCGCGAACCATCACCCGAGCGCCGCACTCGCGCACAAACTCGACGGCCAGCCCGTAGAACTCGCGAATTTCGATGTTCTCCAGGTGCGACGTCGTCTCGCGGATCAACTTGATCCGTTCCTCGGCGTTGAACATGGGACATTTCTCGGTGTTCACGCCGACGCCGACGACCAGCCGGTCGAAAAGCCGGCTCACCCGCTCGATCACGTTCAGGTGGCCCAGCGTAATCGGGTCGAACGAGCCCGCGTAAACTCCCAGCCGAGAATTGGGTTTCGTCATGGCCGCAAAATCCTTCTAAGTAGTGCCTCTCTGCAATTCTTCACCCCATTGGGTCTTTATAACACTGCTGGGCTGAACACGAAACCGGCTCGGCGTTCGGCCCGTCCGGGGACCATCGCGAGACCACCCCCCCGTCGGTGACTGCCGCCCGCCAAGACCCGCGAATCGGCCCCCAGATCAACCACCCACAGTCCCCATCTTGCCTGACCCGAACAGCGACCGTACCACACTCATCCTGACTTGGGGCTATTGCACTCTCCGGCTTCGAAGTAGTCTATTGCGTGTCGTCGGACTTCGGCGGCCGGCACAACGCTTTGTGCGATCGTTTGTTGACTGTGCTGCGGGCCGTGGCCGATCTTAATCAAGGTGGACCTTCAACCTAACGAGAGACTCGTGAAAGACCCGATGGACACGAAACTGCGCGAAGAGCGAGCCTGGCTGGTGATCGGCTCGCTCATGGTCTTGGCGGCCGTTGCCCTGGCCGTGGCGGTCGTCTACACCAAGCCGGTCATGGTCCCCTTCGTGCTGGCCGTTTTTCTCGTGACGATCGTTTCGCCGGGCGTCGATTTTCTCGTCGTCCGCTGGCGATTCCCCCGGTCGCTGGCCATCACGGCCGCGCTACTCTTGGTGTTGGCCGTCATGACGATCTTCGGCGTATTGATCTACACGGGCTTTCTCGAAATCGGCGCCAAGGCCACCCAGTACACCGACTACTTCGTCACGCTGGCCGACGACTCGCTCGGGCGAGTGCAGGACTCGGCGGATATTAGCCCCGCAGTGAAGGAAGCCGTGGCCAATATTCGAACCAAGCTGATCGACGAGCTCCAAGCCAAGCTGCCGGCCCTGTTGAGCGGAACGGTCGGAACGGCGTTGAACCTCGTTTCGACCGGGTTCCTGGCGATCATCTTCGTGGTGTTCCTCCTCGCCGGGCGACAATCGCCGCCGACCACCGCCGGCATCTACGCCGAAATCGAAACGGCCATCCGACGCTACGTCACGACCAAATTCCTCATTTCGGCCGCCACAGGCATCCTGGTTGGACTCATTCTCTGGGCGTTTGGGCTGCCGATGGCCAGTCTGTTCGGCCTGTTGGCGTTCTTGTTGAATTTCATTCCGTCGATCGGCTCAATCATCGCCACGCTTCTGCCGATTCCGGTGGCCGTCGCCGAGTTCGACAACCCGTGGACCATCCTGGCCGTGGTCATCCTGCCCGGCTCGATCCACATGTTCATCGGCAACGTGCTGGAGCCGAAGTTAATGGGCGAGGGCCTCGAACTCCACCCAGTGACCGTGTTGCTGTCGCTGGCTGCCTGGGGCCTGCTCTGGGGCCCGATCGGCATGCTCCTGGCCGTCCCGATCACGGCCATGATTCGAATCGTCCTCATGCGATTCGGCACCACCAGACCAATGGGCGAACTGCTAGCCGGAAAACTGCCCGGCCAGAATCAGCCGAACGCCGCCGGCCGGACATGAGCCACCCCGGGTGGCTCATTATCAGGCTTGTGCCCTGCACGTCTACCACGCCAGCATCACTCGTAATGCTAAACAAACCCTCAAGGTTCGTGGCGGCATAGTATACGATTGGTGGCAACTCCTCGGCAGCGGAATTGCCTGTTGGGAGAACTAGCATGCCCCCCCCTTAGGATGGCCGTCGTAACTTGGGAGGGAACCGACCGTTTCCATCGTGGGCAGCGGCCCCTCCTTCGCCCTCTCCAGTTTTCTCTTCCATCCGTGCCTGTCTGTGTTCATCCGTGGTTTCCCGCTCCTTCTGGAGACTCGGCAACAAAGAGGGGTGGCCAAAAACTTGACTTGAAGGACCCTGTGTGCCCGTGGTATACAGATGATTATGATACGCGCGAGAATCCCTTTATTTTTTGATCATGTCGAGCCGCCGAGCCACAGTCGCCGGACGGCAGGGGCCCTGGGCCGCCGCCGGGCCACGGCCCAGTTCTTGGACTTCTGGGGCACCGCTCCGCTATACCCCAGCCACCCCATCGAGGGGAGACACGGCGGGAAAGCATGTCCACGGCGAGCGTGAAACTATGACCCGGCCTGTCAATCCTGAGCGAACTGTCATCCTGAGCGAAGCGAAGGATCTCGCGTGGTCTTGTGGGGACGAGATTCCTCGCTGCGCTCGGAATGACAGGTGGGGTCCCGCTCGACAGGTAGCGTCCCGCTCGACACGTGGCGTTCCGCTCGACACGCGGCCAGAAGAGACGGCCGGTTGGGGAGAAAACGTCGCAGATGCCTCCCTTAACCTGGGGAATTAAGTCCCAAGAGAAAAATGAGCCAATCGATTTTACGACGACACACCGTGACGCAAATCATTGCAAACAATCATATTACAGACATCTCAATCGACGCAAGTTAAAGTCTAAGTCGAGGGGGTGGGGACAAAATCCCAAAAGCGCAGGGCGGCTCAGACAACTCGTTTGTCTGGGCAGCGAAGCTGCGGGAGGGCGTTCGGTGATCGGCAGTAGGTCCAAAGACCTCGTGTGCCTCCGGCACTCAGAGGCTGGGGAGCAAAAAAATGAGCTTTCATCTCGCTCAATCGGGTGGTTTTTTCGACGGTTTTCGAAAACTCGGATCAAAGATAGGTCGATTGAACACGACGCAAACCATTGCTAAAAAACGACTTGCTCTTGCCCAAATCGACGTAAACAAAACGCAAAACGAAGGGGTTGTCGATAAATTCCCCAGATCGCAAGACGGCCTGAGCCGGCTCGCCCAACATGCGTGGCGGCGTTGGGCCAGCCCGCTTCGCGGTTTCCGTCCGGCGTCCTGCGTTCGTTCAGCTATGGGGACGCCAATAAAGACTTGGGTGTAACCGGCCTTCCGCTCAGGCGGAAGGCCGGTTACACCCATTTGAAACGCGATTTTCAAGCGATGATCGACACGGGCAATCCGCGATCGAAATGGCTTGGAGAGCGCCTGCGAGCGGCCACTTGTGAGTTGTTCGAGCATTGGGCCGACTATCGCGCGGGTAAGATCACGCGCGCCGCGCTGGTGCGTCGAATGGGTCCGGTCCGCCGGAAAGTCGAGCGTTTGCTGCTGCGCGGTATGCACAGCGGCAATCGAGACGTGCAGGGAACGCGCCGAGAATTGTACGAGCATCGCCAGTGGTTGTGGACGTTCTTGCATCACGAAGGGGTCGAGCCGACGAACAACGCGGGCGAGCGTTCGTTGCGTCACGCGGTGATCTGGCGAAAGCTGTCGTTTGGGACGCAGATCGCCGCCGTCGAATCGCATCTCGCCCATCAATCGGCCCCTTCACTGCTCCCCAGGGTGTGAACGGTTACCTCCTGGCCTATGTCCGCGCGGCGATCGAATTCGCGCGAGCGAGGATGCTCCGATTTGCCGAAGCGGTAGCCCCGGCCCGGCTACTTCTCGGCCGGTGTATCTTTTGGTTTTGCCGAATACGGGTCTGTCCGATCGGAGCTCAGCTTGTCCAGCAGCGTAACCTTCGGCGGGCGCAACGCGGCCCCTTGTTCTTCGAGTCGGGCGAGTTGTTTCCGTGCGGCGGCCCGGTCGTCGAGGGCCTGTTCGAGGCGGCCGCTAACCTCTTCCATCTTTCCGGCAATCTCCTGAATTTGTTCCGGCTTGAGCGCGGCGAGCATTTTGTCGATCGTTTCGAGTCGGGCCTCGATCGTGGCCGTTTCAATCTCGATTTCGGTGAGCTGGTGGGTCAGTCCGGCCAGACGTTCTCGGTCCGGACCGATCGCGTCGTTCTCCAATTCATGGCGTCGGCGCTCCAATTGAGCGCGTGCACTGGACAACTTGTTCTCGGCGTCTCGGACGGCTTCCGCGGTGATGACACCGCGCTCGTGGATGGCCTTGATCCTCTTGAGTTGTACTTCACAGTTGGCGCACATGTGCTCCAGTTCTTTCAATTCCTCGTTAGACTGCAAGGTGTTTTTCTCCATGCTCTGTTGAGTTGTGGCCACGTGCGTGGCGACCGCCTTGCGTCGGGCCCGAAGCCCGGCCGACTCGACCTGGATCATCATTTTCTGGTTCTGCAGTTCACGGCACTGACGGCCGAGTCCCTCGGGCGAAATCCCACCACCTCGCTGAATCAGATAACACTTGAGGCTCCGCAGTTCCTGTCGGAGCGCACCCACTTCCTGCTCGCTTTGTTCGGCCCGTTGGCGCGCCTGGGCGAACTGTTTCACGTCGTCCGGACGAGGGGCGGCCACCGTGTCGAGGAATCGCTGCAACTGGTCGGCCATCGTCGGCCAAAGCGTGACGGGGAATTCGTTGACGACGCTTTCTGCTTGGTAGACCTTGAGCTTGACCACGACGCGCCCTTGAACGACCGAGGGGATGCAGATGAACTCGCAACCGTAGCCGGCCTGTCGCGCAACCTCTTCGATGCCCGAAGCCGGAAGCATCGGCTCGACGGTTCCCAGCAGCCTTGGATCGCCCTCGATCATCAGCCATGCACTGGCTTGTTCCCGGGCCACGGGTCCGGGGTGTTCGCCGGGGGCCGCTTCCACGATCGATTGGGCAAATCCGGACGAGACGAGAACGACCTCAATCGCGAGAATGATCAGGAACGAAGCAATCGGTTTTCGGTATCGCATCATGGATCTCCTTTTTCAGAAGGGGTCTTGCCGAGTTTCGCTTGGGCCACTTTGGCGGACAAGGTGTTGGGAAACAGGCTCACCACCTGTTGGTATTCGTCGCGAGCTTCGTCGTTGCGACTGCGCCGTTCGCACGCCTCGGCCCGATGCAGCCCCGAAGAAGCCGCTTTCTCGATTTCGGCCAGAACCAGATCCCGAGGGTCGGGCTTGCGAAAATCGCGGCGCAGCGCGGCCAGTCGCTTCTTGAATTGCCGCCGGGCCGCGTCCTCTTTGATCTTGGCCTCCAGCCGGGCAATCTCGCCCTGGAGTTGCTCGATCTGGGCCTGTAAGGCCACGACTTTGTCGGAATTCAACGCGGAATTCGGCGTGTCTGAATCAGAATCCAGGGTGCTTGAGTCATAGCGCAGCGGTGACCCAGCATTGTCAGTCGCCAAAGGCACGGGCGAGATGCCCGGGGCACCCGCGCCCGGGGCACCCGGCTGAGCATGACCGTAAGCCGTGTCGGCCCGACGCGTCGTTTGCCCGGCCACGTGCCAGACGCCCAAGGCGGCCACAAGCAACACGACGACCGCGCTGCTGCCGCCGAGTGTTCGACGACGGTGTCGCTGCCGGGCCAATCGCCCACGGACCCGATCGGCCAAATCGTCCGGCAGCGTGGGCACCCAGTCCGCGCCGGCCGCTTGGCCCAACAGTTGTCCCAATTGCTGGTCGTCCATTGTCAATCCAATCGCGATGTCAGTGTTTCTTTGAGCTTTTGTCTCGCGCGGCTGAGCCGTTTTTCGACCATCGTGCGTCGCAGCCCGAGCACGTCGACGAGTTCGTCCACCGAAAGCCCCTCGAAATAGCGAAGCACGATCACCTCGCGGTACTTACCCGGCAAACGTTGCACGGCCCGGCGGATCTCCTCGCCAGTTTCGATCGCCTTGCCCGGATCGGGCGTTGACGCGTGGTTGTCTTCATCTGACGCGAATCGCACAAAACGCCGCACGCGCCGCCACCGGTGATACGACCGGCAACGGTTCACGGCGATCCGTGCCAACCAGGTGCTCGGCTGACAGTCGCCACGGAAGCTGGCCCGATGAACGATCGTTGCCAAGAACGTTTCCTGGACAAGATCTTCGACGTCTTCACGTCGGTCGACCAGCCGGGCAACGAGCCTCGCGACCTGCTGCCCGTGCGAGGCCACCAGCGCATCGAGGTCCGTCGCACCAGATTCCACCTGCTGAACCTTGTGTGTTTGGTCGTAAGCCTCGGCCGTCGTCAGCCGTCTCAAGGTGGTCGCTTCATCCATAAACAATAATATAGACGCACCGGAGGCAGGTTTCTGACAAGAATCTGGGCGAGGAATGTGGAATATTTTCACAAAGGGGGGGTGGCGGTGACCCTCCACGATGAGAAAGCCCATTGGCCCGCGGAGAACTAAGGTTTCGCTCAGCCGACGGCCTCCCCGTTGTCGATCGTTTTGCCTTGTCGCTGAAAGACTTCGGCCAAAAGCTTAGCCACTGCTGCGTATTGCTCATGTGGGATAGGTTGGCCGACATCCGCGGCGCGATGGAGCACTTGGGCAAGGAGCGGTCGGTCGAGTAACGGAATGCAGTGGTTCAGAGCGAGTTGCCGAATTCGCTTAGCCGACAAGCCGGCCCCTTTGGCTACCACGACCGGCGTGGCCATCGTAAGGGGGTCGTAGCGGATGGCCACGGCTTGGCCAACCGAGCTGGCGACGACAACATCCGCGTTGGGTATGGCTTGCGTTACGTGGGCACCGACCGATTCTTCTTGAATGCGTCGTCGCCGGGCACGGAGTTCCGGGTTGCCTTCCGAATTGCGCATTTCTTCGCGAAGTTCTTGCGGCGTCATCTTCAGATCCTGCTCGTGCTTCCAACGCAACAGCGCATAGTCAAGCATGGCCAACGCCAGGAGCGCAACGCCGATCTTCAACGAGGTCCAAAGCAAGACGTTCGACGCAAACAAACCGATTCTCGCTGGCGAACCACTAACCAAGCCGAGCAGCGCGTCTTGCTTGTCGGAGAGATCAATCCAGGCGACGGTGCCAATTACCAAAATCTTCAGCAGCCCCAGCCCCAGCCGCGATGTGCTCGACAGCGAAAACAAACGCCGCAGCCCTTCGAGCGGATTGATCCGTACCGGGTCGGGCTTGAGCTTCTCAGGTAGGAACAGAAAACCAGTTTGGACCAGATTGGCCGCGATCGCTCCGATCGCCAACAGGCCGAAGATGGGCAACAGATGCTGGCTCAATTCCCACAAAGTCTCTTTTAAGTGGGCTTGAAGTGTTCCGGGGTCAGTCGAGAGCCACGCCCGATGACCGAGTTGCCCGACCGTATATCGACTCAAGAATTCGATTAGCCCGCTGCCAGCGGCTATCAGCACCAAAAGACCCAGTAGCAGCATGATAGCCGAGACCAGATCGTGGCTTCGGGCCACTTGGCCTTGTTTGCGTGCTTCCGCTCGACGATGCGGAGTTGGTGTCAGGTTTCTATCGCCAGCGTAGTCGGTCATGGTTGGTATGCAACCGTGGGCTAGAATTTACCACAAACGCATAAAGGACACGAAGAGACCCGAGGAAGAAAGAGCATCTATAACATGGCCTTGAACGGAGGCTGCTGATTCTATTCGAGAACTTTGCGTCTTCCTTGCTTTCAGCCTACTATTGACCGCTGCATAGCTAATGAAAACCGACCTCCCGTTGGTCGGCCTGCGTTCCTTAGTTATGCAGGCCTCAATCGTGTCCGAATGTTGTGAAGAATGTCGTGGTGGTTCAGCCCGGGCAGTCGTTAGGGGCCAATGCTGCCAAACGGTGCGTGCAGAGCGTCTGTCATTAACTCGAGCGTTGGTTCGACTTGAGCTTGAAAAACCATAGCGCCAATGCCCAGCACCATGGCCAACAGACCGAAACTCAACATCGAGTTGAGCCCGAATCCGACGGCCAGTAGATTCAACTGAGGCAGGGTCCGACCAATCAATCCGAGCACGAGCGTTGCAAGCAACACGGCCATGATTACCGGGGCCGAAATGCGAAGCCCCAATACAAAACTTTGTGTGAGCAATTCGCGCAGAGTGTGCGCGATCGACACGGGTAGGGCCATGCAGCCCGGTGGGAGTGACTCGAACGTGTCCAGCAGAACGCGGATTACCATGCGGTGGCCGCCGATGGCGACGAAGATCACCAAGGTGAATAGACACATGAGGCGTCCCATGAGGGGTACCTGTTCGTTGGATGCCGGATCAAACACGTCAGCCAGCGTCAGCCCACCCAGGCGCCCAATGAGTCCGCCTGCCAACTGAGCGCCGGACAACAGAAAGACAATCCCCAGCCCCAGAAACAACCCGATGAGCAACTCGGCAGCAAGTAGAACAACATAGTTGGGCATCGAGGCAGGCTGGATCGTCGCGACGTTCCATTGCGTCGGCATAATCAATAACGCCAAGGCAAAGGCGAACAGTCCACGCACCTGCAGCGGCACCTCACGCGTACCGAAAATCGGCGCAGTCATGGTCAATCCGCTGATCCGGGCGAACACCAGGGTGAACAACAGAAACCTGTCTGTATCGAGTTGCACGAGCCAGTCCATCGGCAATTGGTCTTTCCATTCAAGACAATCTGTGTCGGGCCGAGGATTGTCGCCCACGGCCGTGACTTCCTACTACACTCTCATCACAGTCGTTCCGGGATGCTCGTGATCAAATCGCTCGCGTACTGCACCATCGTGCTGATCAACCACGGGAGCGCCAACACTAGCACAGCGAACATGGCGACGATCTTGGGCACGAACGCGATTGTCTGCTCCTGGATTTGAGTCAGCGCTTGCAGTAATCCGATCACCAGTCCGACGGCCAACCCAGCCACGAGAATCGGTGAGCTGATCAACAGTGTCTGCACGAGCGCCTGGCGTCCAAGTTCAATGGCATCTTGAGGAGACATGAGATGTGAGGAGGACAAAGGTTGAGTGATCAAGTAGGACGAGGAAAGAGCGGGACGTACTCGGACTTGGCCTCGCTTGATCACGTGAATGTTTGGAAGCTGTCCAATAACATACCGACGACCAGATTCCAGCCGTCGAGCAATACGAACAACAGTAGCTTGAACGGCAGCGAGATGAGCACGGGCGGGAGCATCAACATGCCCATCGATACCATCACGCTGGCCACCACCATGTCAATAATCAGAAACGGTAGATAGATTTGAAAACCGATAAGGAACGCCGTCTTCAACTCGCTGAGCATGAAAGCCGGCAAGAGGGCCGTTAATGGAACGTCGTCGTAGGCGATCATTTCGTGGCTGATCGTTGACGTGCCTTGTTGGGTTGCCGCATGATCCAGGAAAAGGTAGATGTCGTCGGTGTTCTCTGTCCGTTCGATCTGCAAGATCATGAACCGGCGGATCGGCCGCACCCCCGCGGTCGACGCCTCTTCCAACGATATCTCTTTCTGTGTGTAGGGCACGATCGCGTCGTCGTAGACGTCTTTCCAGACCGGCGACATGATCAGCAGTGAGAGAAACAACGCCAGCGACGTGATCACCTGGCTTGGTGGTAACTGCTGGGTGCCGAGTGCTTGACGCAGCAACCCCAGGACCACGACAATCCGTACGAAAGACGTCGTCATCAACAAGACGGCCGGCGCCAGACTCAGTACCGTCAGCAGAAGCATCACCTGAAGCGTCGAACCGAGACCTTCGGGACTCATCCACGCGCCCGGCCCACCTGCCAAAACCTCGGGCGGACTTCCGGGCGGCGTTGTGTCGAGTGATATCGGCTGATTAGCCGGCGTTTCTCGCACCGTGGTTCGACTCTCTTGGGCGAGTGCCGGGCTCAGCAAGCTGACCATCGCCACGACGACAAACAACCAGGCCAGACTGCGTCGGGTGCGGCTGTTATACCATTGTCGCGGAACCTGCTTTTTCGATTGTGCTCTGGTCACTCTCTTAGACATTGAGGTCCTCCCTCACTCCGACGTGATTGTTGGGAGAGAGCGAACCGTGGGAAGTCGTTCTTTCCAAAGCCGAATATTCGTTGTCGCGATGGCGAAATTGCTCGAAAATGTGCCGAAAGGCCGTCACCGCGTTGTCCGAAGGTGTCTGCTTGCAGAGCGCGACCAGTCGGTTCACCTCGACCGGCTCCGTAATCTCGGTTAGTGTTCTGGCTCCCTCCGGCGTCGCACCGACGAGGAGCAACTTGTTGCCACACTGAATAAGATGCATTTGCTGCCGGTTGTCAAGCGGAACGCGACCGAGTATCTCGATCACCCCGCCGGGCAAGCGCAGAGTGGCCTTCGGCGCGGCGCGGCGCAGGCCCCAAGCTATTACTAGAAACAACCCTAGCACAAGCGTCAACGCACCGCCGGTCGTCCACAGCAGCGTCAGACCGCCGGAAGAACCCTTGGTTTTGTGAGAGGACGTTTTCGGGGGCAAGACACGCTGCGAGGCATTGTCCCCGGTGGCGAGCTTGTTCTTGGATGTCGCGTTCGGTCGGGCAGCGCCGACAGAGACGCGTTCGGCCGACGCATCGTAGGTCGCGCGAATCACGCCTGCATCGGTCGGGGGCAATGACGCTGCGTGCCGCAAATTGGGCATTGTGTCGAGCGGACAAGTAGCCTCGATCGGCGGCCATGCGGACACAGCTTTCGAAAGGGTTCCCTCAATGAAGTGGGGGCTCCCGATCTGTTCATGCGTCTCGGCCGGGGCGCATACAGGCACGCTGATGGCTAGCAGCATCCCTACAGTATTGAAGAAAACAGCGATTTTCGCGTTTCCACGCATCCGTGTGCCCTTTTTTCTTTTTCTCTGAAGCTACCCTGGCGACTAAGTCGATAGACGAACTGGGGAAATCTTGCTTCTACCCATCATTCTAAGGACATTCTGTCCGTAATATCATCCTGGGCGTAGCGGAGGATCTCCTTGGCAGTGTAAACGTGCGATCCTTCGCTTTGCTCAAAATAACCAGTTGCCAAAAAAAAGGTTCTTGCTCGGTTCTCCTCAATCAGACGGTGGCCACGCCGCCAGTCATTTCGCTCACGCGCACACAAAACTTGTTGTTGAGCATGAAGATATCACCTCGGGCAATCAATCGACCGCCGACGAGAATCTCGACCGGTTCGTCGACCACTTTGTCCAAAGGCACGATGTCACCTTGGCCCAGTTCAGACACGTTCTTTCGATGCATATAGGTGCGTCCCAAGTTGATCCTTGCGTCGAACTTCACGTCGCGCAACATGTCGAGTGTTGCCGCCCGGGTCGTGGCGGCCGTGCCATGGAGTGGTGCCAGTTTGAATCGTCTCATTCCCGCCACCAATTCCTCGTGCGGATCGCGGCCATTCAAGTAGTCGCCTGCTGGCTTACTCGGGGTGGACAAGCCATCCGCATCCAGCTTCTCTCGACCGGCTAATTCGTTTCCATGTGTCATGACTGCCTGCTCTCGCCTTGTGTGCTGTGGCTTCCGTTCGATTTACCGGGCGTACTGGATCACGGCCATTTCGTCGAGCATCCTGGTTTCGCGTCGTTCACCTCGCTCGCGGTAGGCATCCTGTTGCTTCGCTTCGAGTTTCTCCAGAATTCGGACCTCGCGGTTGGCGGCAAGCAGCTCTTTACGGTGCCAGTTGATTGTGAGAGTCGCATCTTGTCGTTGTTTGGCAAGTTCGTCTTGTTGTGCGGTGAGGTGCTGATCATAGTGTCGGTACTCGATCAACCGATCGAGGCGGACTGCGCCCGGGGCAGCCGCTTCGCGACATTGGTCTAGGAGTCCGCTGCGTTGCCGGTCTAATTCCTCTTGGCGTTGGCCGATGATCTCGTCGGTGTGGCATGACTGGACCAATTGAGTACGACACATGTCGCGCCGAGTTTTACGCACCAACAGGAGTGCTGCCAATCGAAACGTAGAATGTCCCATGATTACCTATTCGGTTTCTTGGTCTTGCGGTTGTTCGGCCCGTGCCCGCAGCGCGAGCAGCTTGTCGCGAGCTTCATTCGGTTCGGACGGTTTGTCAGCGGTTTGGGTCAAGTAATCGTGAATGGCTTCTTGCATCTGTACGGCCCGATCGACGGTCAGATTGGTGCCGGGCTGATAGGCGCCGACGGAAATCATGTCTTCGTGATCGCGTTGGGTGGCCAGCAGTTCTCGCACCATTGCAGCAGCTTGGCGATGCTCTTCATTGGTCACTGTCGGCATGACGCGGCTGAGACTTTCGAGCACGTCGATGGCTGGATAATGTCCCCGCGAGGCTAGTGTTCGTGAGAGCCACACATGGCCGTCGAGCAATCCACGGACTGCGTCGCTGATAGGTTCATTCGGGTCGTCCGCTTCGACCAACACGTTGTAGAAGGCGGTGATGCTACCCAATTCGGCCTGTCCAGCTCGTTCGACCAGCTTGGGCAATGCGGCGAAGACCGACGGTGGATAGCCGCGCGTCGTGGGCGGCTCGCCAGCGGCCAGGCCAATTTCGCGTTGGGCTAAAGCGACCCGTGTGAGCGAGTCCACCAGCAAGAGGACATCCTTTCCCTGGTCGCGAAAATATTCAGCGATGGCTGTGGCGGTAGCTGCCGCATTGACACGGAGCATGGCCGGCTCGTCGCTGGTGGCGACGACGACCACGCTTCGGGTGAGTCCTTCGGGGCCGAGGTCGCGCCGGAGAAATTCACCCACCTCGCGTCCTCGCTCACCGATCAATCCAATGACGATGACCTCGGCCGAGCTGAAGCGAGCCATCATACCCAAGAGCACGCTCTTTCCGACGCCTGAGGCGGCGAAGATCCCCATGCGCTGTCCACGGCCACAAGTCAGCAGTCCGTCGATGGCCCGAATGCCCGTCGCCAACGGCGCGTCGATCGGAGGTCGACGGCACGGATGGGGAGGGCGACGGTCGAATGGTGCGCGGTTGCGGAGTGCCGGTGCGGGTGTGCCGTCGACGGCGTTGCCTTCGGCGTCGAGCACGCGGCCAAGCAGTTCGTTGCCCACACGCAACCATCGCGACGTGCGGGCGAGTCGCACACGATTTCCGCGACGCACACCGCTGGAGTTGCCGAGCGGATAAAGGATAGTAGAGCTGTCACGAAATCCAATTACCTGAGCTCGAAGCAATTGTCCTCGGTCACGCTTGATCTCGGCGATTGCACCGACCGGCGCTGGAAAGCCGACAGCCGACACGGTTGTACCGACGGTTTGAGTCACGCGACCTGATAGGGCAGTCGGCAGAATCGCGTCGAGTTGTTCGGCAATGTTCAACATGGTTTCGCGCAGTGATTTTTTCACTTGTTGATAGCTGCGTTTATGACGTTCAGGTCGTTACAGGTGAGAACCATCAATAAGCCGGGCTTCCGTCAGGCGTCCTGCCTTCATTTAGCTATGCAGGTCTTAATAGACGAGCTCTTCTTCGATCCGTGCCAGTTGGGTTTCAAACTGCTGGTCGATTACGCCGAAACAAGTATTGACGCGGCATCCGCCTGGACTAACCCCTTCGTCGGCTACCACCTCGACCGATCCGAGTCCGACAAGTTCCTTGGCAATTTCGTCGACCCGTACACCAAGGGTCTGAAGGTCGGTTGGGTTCAGATAAACGCGGATCTCGTCGTTGCCGACGGCCAACTCGAGCGCCTCGCGTACCAACGTTAGCGGAACATCGGGATGTGTGTCGAGTGAGCGGCGGATCAGCCGTTCGGCGATGGATATGGCCACATGGACCGCGTTCTTTTCCCAGTGGTTCAGCCAGGCTTGCTTGGCGTCTTGTATTTCTTGGACGACTGCTTCGATCGCCGATGTCAAGGTGCCCCATTGTTCGTTATTGTGTTGCGTGAGCATTTCGTACGCGGTGCGGCGTCCTTGAGTGGCTGCATCGAGGCGAATATGTTCGGCCTGTTGTTTGGCCGTAGCGATGAGTCGGGCCGCCTCGTTGGAAAACGAGGTTCGATCAGGATCGGCGCGTTGGGTCAAGTCCACTAGATCAACCGTCCAGGGGCGAACGCTTGCGCAAGAGTTGCTCGCTTTGATGATTGTCGGCATGCGTGTCTTTTCGGACCTCATGTTTTCTTGGTGTCCAATTCGCGTCTCGCGACGTTATGGCGTCACGGAAAAAGCCATTTGTCCCACGTCCTCAGGCAATGACAATGTGCCGACGCCGGCAAGTGATTGGGCCAACTCGATCAACCGTGATCGCGCGGCGTCGACATCACTCAGCCGCGTCAGCTTCAGGTGATCAAGCGATCGGCGAATTGTCTTGGCTTGCTCACGCGACCGCGAACTGAGCATCCGGTCTACAACGTCCTCGGTGGCACCAATCAGAGCCAGCGTCAGGACTTCGTCGCCAGCCGCCTCACAGAGTCGGGCTAGCGATCGGTTATCCCATTGGGTGAAGTCCTCGAAGTCAAAGGAATACGTGCTCTGATAGGCAGAGGACTCGAATTGAGCAGCCAATCGGCCGTCGCGCGCGACTAGGTTGTTCAGCAACTGCCGGCGGACCGGTTGTGGCGAAGCGTCGAGAATTGCGCTGATTGCGCTCAGGCCAGCCACGCGCCGCTCACGCATCGGAACTTGCTTGGCCAGCCGGGTATTCAGGCTCTGGTCGATCTCGTGAAGGACCTCCGGATCGGCCTGTTCGAGGTCGATCCATCGATGGATCACGTCGATCTGCACCTCGGGCGCGAAGCACACGAGCACCTGGCCTGCCCGATCCGGCTCAAGATGCGAAAGCACTAGGGCAATCGTCTGAGGCAATTCGCCAGTCAGAATTTGCGCGATCCGTGGACAATTGGTTTGGCTTAGCAGTCCGAACGGCGCCGGTGTGACATCGTCGGTCGTCAGGGCCCGGTGTTCGATTAGCTGACGGGCCAGTTGGCTGTCCAACTCGATTCCGGAAAGATCCTCGTGAGCATCAGTCGTCGTGGCCAGGTGTCGCGGCTTGACCTTGCCGAGTTGATCTGCGCGACAGCTTCGTGTCTTTTGTAAGACGCGTTTTGCGATAGGCCGCGATGCAATAAAACCAGCGGCGGCCAGCACAATGACGCCCAGCGTGCTTCCGTACTCGGCCAATCTGGCACGCAGAGATGTGTCCGCTACTTGTTCGGAGGTCATCGCCACTGGCGAATCGCGAAAGGGTACGACCGCAACCCACTCGGTCAAATCATTCATGCCTTCAACGGTTGGCAATGCGGAAGCCACCAGCCGCTTGATTTCGCCGATTTCTCGCATCTGGACGGTTCGGAATGTGGCCTTTTTCGATTGTCGAGTCGGCACGCCCGCGGTCGAGGCATTTTGGTCTTGATCTCGCCAAATCTTCTCGAAGTAGCTGATGGGCACGCGAATGGACACACGAAAGGGCGGCACGACAACCGTTGCCGAAACCCTCTCGCCAGTGCTGGCGACCTCTTCATTGGTTGCCATCCTGCTTCGATTAACGATGGTCTCACCACTCCTGGTCCTCGGCAGCTCCCTTGCACGATTGGAAACTGTGGCTGACCGTTCGTCGACGCTATCGCTCTCAACGGCGTGGTTGCGATTCGGTTCGGCCTGTTGTTCCAACGAGCTTGGCTCGGGCGAGGCCGCACTCGTGTGTTTCATGCGCGGCTGTGGCCGGTCCTCTACGGCCGTGGCGACGACGCTCACCCCGGGGATGAAATGCAGCAACCGCAGAATTCGGTCCTCGCAGTCTTGCTCCGCGGCTCGTTGGTCTTGGAGGTGGCTCCTGTCTTTCGCACCGACGTCGCCGTTAGCGAAATCAGGATAGCGGATGTGGTTGATCTTGTCGAAGACGCGAATATCCTCGGGTCTCATGCCGGCCCAACTATAGGCAACTCGGTCACAGATCATGGCGCCCAGTTTTGGGTCGAGTTTTTTGCCGTGTTTCATGGTCAGATCAACCAAAGCGGTTCGAAGTGTCCGTTTGTTCAATCCGTGTCCCTCTTCTCGACTGTCGAGCGTGACGGTCGCCTTGGCGATTTCGGGGAATTCAGAGATTCCCGTTTCGAGTTTCTTCTCCTTGGCGCGGATGCAAAGTGCCTTCCTTTGGTCAAGGGGCATCCAGATTGAGCCGGCGTCAATTGCGTCGTCCATGGGATCGTTCGACTTGGACGGCAAGGCGCCCACCCGGTCTAACGCGGCCAGGTACGGGGACCGCTCGCCTTGTGGAATGAAAAGTTGCGAGTTGCGGATGTCGAAGCGTAAGTGTGCCTCAGCCAAGGCAACTCGAATCGTGTTGAGCTGATCCTGGGAAAGCACTTGCTCGCCGAAGAGTGATTCTTGGGAATCGCCCCACAACGAGATGCCCAGGTAGGCTAGGCCGATCGCAGCAACCAATAACAACCCTCCGGCGACGATCCGTGAGTTGGGGGTCATCGAACGAACGTGGTTGAGAATCTGAGTGGGGAGTTGGTTGAGAAAGTCCATCTATATTACAGACCCTTGATAGTTTTTTCCCGACAAAAGGGTTGCACGCGTTCCTATACACGAATGTCCTGGACTTCGTGGTACGCACTGACCAATTGGTCTTGGATTTGCATCATTACGTGCACTGTCATGTCAGCCTGCCGCGAGGGGGCCAGCACGTTGGTCGGATTGATCGCACCGCCGGCCAATGAAGAGGCCGTCTGATCGGTATTCGCCGCCGAGACATTGAGTTTGCTCACACAGTCGATCAGCATGTCCTTGAACGCTGCAGGATCGTTCGGCATTTCGAGTTTGCCCAATCCTTGAATCGGTAGATGCCGGGAGAAGCAAGTAGGACTGATCGGGTTCATCATTTTCGATTTCCATGGCAGCGCGTCATGCGACGGCCTTCATGACCTGTTGCGGAATGCATAGAGTGAATGCAGCACCTCCATCGGGACAATTCACGGCGGTGATGTGTCCGCCGTGAGCCTCGATCATGTGATGCACCAGCGCCAAACCCAGGCCTGTCCCAACCGACTTCGAACGAAAGAAGGGTTCGAACATTCTGTCGCGTGTCGCTTCGGACAGTCCAGGTCCCGTGTCGGCCACCTCCAATTCCAGGCCTCGGTCGGTCCACGCCGACGTGATAGTCAGCGTTCCGCCTTCGGGCATGGTGTCAACCGCGTTGAGCATCAGATTGACCAACGCCTGCCTAATCATGTCGCGGTCTGCCCACAACGTTTGCGACCCGGGCACGTCGACCACCGTGTCAATCGACTGCGCGTCGATCCGCCGGGCCAGAGACTCCAGAATCTCGTCGATCAGTTTGGTCAACGAAAAAGCACATAGTCGCGGATTGCGATCCGAAGCGAGATATAGAAATCCGCGCACCGAAGCATCGACCACCACGAGATGAGCTTCAATCTTGCCCAGGAGATCTGATCCGATTGGGTCATCGGTGATACGACGCCGCAGCAGACTCAGATTGAGCGAAACAGACGCGAGATGGTCTCGCACCTCGGCGGCGATTCGCGAGGCCAGCCGTCTCAGATTGGCCAGGCGACCATCGTGGGTGGGTTGGCCACGAGGGGCTTCCGCCTCGGTGGTCAGTCGCCGAATCTGTTCTCGCAGTGCTTCATGGGTTTGTTCCAACTGCAAAGTGGCTGTATGCCATGCGGTCAGCATCGACTCCAAGTCGGACCGCATTGCATGGGGCGTTGCCTTAGCTATCGCGGCGCTCTTGTCCATCGGTTTCTTCTCTTTCCGACCCGATCGCGTTGATCGTTGGTCTTCCAGCAAGCACGTCTCGCGCCTACCAAACCACTGCTTGCGTGCACGCGCTTCGATAATCAAGGCAGGGCGATGCAAACGACGCCATGCCAACCAAACCGCTGAGATCGTTAAATGCAAAGTCTTCAAAAGTGCGAGGTCTCCGCCGAACCGCACCGTCATCGGCTGCGTCTGCCCGACGAGAGGAACGGGTCAGGTCCGGTGAGGACACCGAGCGCGAGCGTCGAGGAAAAGGTGGGCGGGTTGTACTCGAAAGACCGTTTGAGTGTCAATGCAAATTCGCCAGCCCCACCAGACGGGGGGCAGTAGTCTGCTTTGGTCAAGAACTTGGGCCAGACAAGAGACGTGTGGTGCGAATCAGGCTGTCGAAAGCCAACGAGAAGGGTGGCGGAGCATAGCGCTTATTCTGCCCCAGAGCACTCAGGATTGGGCGTTCATTACGCTTACTGTCACAGCACCTTGGATAGGCTGATTGAAGTCACATGCTGAATCGAAGACTCTGGTTGGTTGGGGTCTCGGGCCATTGGCCCGTCAAAATCACTCGTCGTCGTTGGCGATTTGTTCCATTACCCAGCGATCCATGCTCTGGAGCATTTGCGGACAGAGTTCTTGTCCGCAAGGATACTGTCGGAGCGTGATAGACAAACCAGCACTGTGGAGAAGACGTAGATCGTCACACACTTGGTTGGGGGGATAGCACGTGCTGTCACGTCCTGCTGCTAGAAAAATCGTCAGACGTCGTGCCTCGCTCAGGTGGCGAAGCGACCTTTGACCAACCGGAAATGCACCACCCAAGGAGAGTACGCCGGCAAAATGCTGCGGGTAATTCATCGCGAGGTGAAAGGCCATGGTTCCGCCCGTGTCAAAACCAGCCAAAAAAACCCGTTTGGGCGAAATGTGATACTTCTGCCAGGCAATCGCGATACTATCGAAAACACGTTGTTCTGCTTGGGCGATGTTTTCGTCCGAAAGGCCCCACGAAGGTTGTGCTTGGCCCGATTCATCGAGTCTCTTGGTCGTGAAGCCGCGTGGGCTGACTGCCACGTAGTTGCGCATGCTGACGAGGGGCATGATCCGCGGGAGTTGTCGCTCGTCGTCGTTGGGTCCATGCAGCCAGACGATCAGTGGGTAAGCATAATTCGATTCATAGTGCTTTGGTGCGAAGAGAACATGTGGTACATCGCGAGAAATGGTCGAGAACTGGGCCGAACCAAGATCCCACCCTTGCTCCGCAGGTTCGAATTGCCGTGGTCGCACCGATGGTTGAATTCGGTTCATAATGCAATGATGCCAAGTTTGCTGTGAGAGATGATATTGAGGCAAATACGTGCCAGAAGGGCAACACGACGAGCTTTCCAGGAACGATCACCCAACCAAAGGGTGACTTTTTCCCAACAAAGAGAGCGACCGGCAATGATTGTTCGTCGAACCACCGGTTAAACCCTCACGATCTTGACCGCAAACGTAAATGCCTGCGGATTTTCCAAGGCCAGACTCTAACGCATTGCCCGCTCCTCTGTCAAGCTCGGTCGGTTGGGTGGTGTGGAAGAGCGGAAAAAGGGAGCTTATTGAGATTCGCATTAGTAGTGGACTCAATGCGACCAACGGGAGCCCGATTTTCGGGACCATTCGGTGAAGCACCAGCCTCACTACTCTTGCGAAGATCAACGACACTTTTCGGCGGGGCTTCAAGATCAGAGCGATGTGAAAAGGCGTCTTGTCGAAACAGTACAGCGATGCAATGCTAGCACGTTTCAGCCTTGCCTTGAGCGAGACACACGTTCCACGATGTCGAGTTTTTAGACACCGCGTGTGGAAGGATACCTGTGCGAATGTCCATCGGCGAACGGTCAGCACGAGCATAGGTCGAGTTGCGTCATCTTTTCGACTAGTCGTTTCGTGGCGGCCACGCTCTTCTGAAACTGGGCGCGTTCCTCGTCGGTCATGTCAAATTCGACAATTCGTTCGACGCCTTGGGCTCCGAGTATAACAGGTACACCTACGCAGTAGCCGCCCACGCCGTATTCCTTGTCACAATAGGTGGAGCATGGAATTAGACGTTTCTCGTCGCGGATCACTGCCTCAATCATTCGCATCGTGGCCGCTCCCGCCGCGCAGGACGCACCGGTCTTCATCAAGCTGACAAGCTCTGCGCCGCTGTCGCGTGTGCGTTGGACCACTTGCTTCAGGCGGTTAGGCTTGATCAGTTGATCGACGGGAATACCGCCGACCGACGAACAACGAGTCAGTGGTACCATCGTGTCGCCATGACCGCCGATCAACATGGCATTGATGTCTTCAACGCGGACGCCCAATTCCATGGCTAGATAGGTGCGGAGCCGGGCCGTGTCAAGCAAGCCTGCCTGACCAATGACACGGTGAGGCGGAAAGCCGGTGGTCTGCAGTGCCTGCTGTGTCATGGTGTCGAGCGGATTGGTCACGACGATGACAATGGCCTCGGGGCTGGTGTCGCGCACTTGCCGGGATGCGAACGCGACGATCTTCGCGTTTACTTCGAGAAGCTCATCGCGGCTCATGCCCGGTGTCCGTGGTTTGCCGGCGGTGATGACGACTACGTCGCTATCGACGGTATGCTCGTAACTGCCGGAGCCGATGATCGAGAGGTCGAATCGCATGATCGGGGCAGCATGGATCAAGTCAAGCGCTTTGCCTCGGGCGATGTCGCCTCCGTTGCGAGTGTCAACGAGAACCAGGTCGCCCAACTCGGCCGCCGCACACCAATGCGCCGTCGTGGTCCCGACGTGCCCGGCTCCGACGATCGTGATCTTCGGTCGCTTCATAACTAGGTGTTCCTTGAGTTGGTCTCGGGATTGCTCTGGTTCGAACCGCCTTGCTCGATACTCGCAAAGTCAAACTGATTTTCGTCGTCCAGGCTCGACGCATCAGACTTTGCCAAGGGGCTGTGAGGGTTAATCCGGTTGCGTGTCGCTTGGCGAAAACGGCGGTCGGCCCGGCTGCGGACAAGCAACCAGAGCCAAATACCTACCAGAATCAACACGAACATCACCCCGCCCACGGCGCCCCAAATCGACATAGCGTCTGTGGTGCTCCGCCCGCCCCAAACTGGCTCGCTTCCAATCAGCAGCGGCGCCAACTGAAGCGGAGCATTGCCGTCAGCCGCCGCGCAAACGAGGGCCGAACGATAGGCTCTGCTCTTCAGAAAAAAACCGGCAACCGTCACCGGCTCGGAATACTCTGGGCCGTCACCGAGTGGCATGTTCTTCGGCACGTCGAGGACACAAAACACCAACGGGTTGCCCTGTGAATCTCTGGGGAACAGAGAGAGTTCGAAGTAATGATCGATGCCAAATCGCCGACGAATATCCGGATCCTCGACGCGTACTCGGAGCGCGCGGCGAACCGTGCCGGAGAACATTACCAGCTTGCCGTGTTGTCGGGCCGGATCGTTGAACAACGGCACAACCGAATAGCAACCGTCGCCGCGTTCGGCAAGCTGGCGACGAGCTTCTTTTCGAAGTTGTCCCGGTTGAGCCCGTTTCACGGCGGCCAGCATCTGATAAAAGCACTCTCGCTCTTCGTTGCGGATGGGCTGCCGGTCGACCAGATCGTCCAGTAGCCCCACGTCCATTCCGAGTTGTCCCAACAATTGATCGTCGGGAAAAAAGGCAAGTCGTGGCGCGGCAAATATCGGCAATTGCTGGGTGTCGTTGGCAAATCGCAAATACATCCCCCAGGCCTCGCCCGGCTGATTGATCGTGCCACCTTGATGCCACGTCTTCGGAACCGTCCTTGAGAAGACCACGACGGGTTGCCCGGTGCCATTGAGCAGCATTTCGACGCGATAGTACTGCTTCACTTCAAAACGGCGAGCTACGTCAGCCGCCAGCCTCACCACGGCGATTGAGCGGATGCGTCCACGCAGACGAAAGAACCGTCCTCGAAACGCGTTGGGATCGGCACGGATCCGGTCCCAATCGATCACATCGCTCGACCAACGCTCGAAATCGTCCGGCGAAAGCCTTGCCAATCGGAGGAGAATCCGTTGCAGTGTCTCGTCGGATTGCCCAGTCCAAGGGCGAGTATCCTGGAACTCGGCCCACTCGTCGTCATCGATGCCACCCAGCCGCAACCATTGTTGGGGCTCCGTCAATAAGTTGGCTGAAGAGTGATTCGACACATCGGCTCGAACGGTACCTATTGTCCAGAAAGCGGCAGCCGCCCAAAACAGTACCCTCGCAACGCGGAGTGAATTTGCGATCGTCGTGACATACATGATTGGCAAACGAGGCGTTCTCTGGCATCAAAGGGCTAGGCCAAAACTCCTCCTGGGCTTTGTGTTGCATCCTGAGCAAAGCAAAGAAGCGATATCCTCCGCTATGCTCGGGATGACCCGCTGCGAGCGACTAGGTGGCACGCGCTAGGTGTAATGGGTGACACGTTCTGAGGCACGAAGGGCATAGACGAGTCGGTTCGCTACGCCCTTCCCAGACAGAGTGTTACTCGGCACTTTGCTCGACCGTCGGTGCCGGGACGGGGAACACCTCGTCATCGCTAGCCACGTAGGCGAACATGGCCAACAGCATCATGGCAACAACTATGATAGCCACCCACTTAGTGTTTCGTATCATTGTTTTCGTCTCGTTTTCAGGACCGGTGATCGTGGGGTCACTTATTGATAACTGCATTTCAGACGTTCAGGTCGTTTCAGGCAAGAAACCTCAAAGAGAATTGGGATTCCGTTGGGCGCACTGCGTTCATTAGCTATGCAGTTTCTAATGGTCGACGCCAGGGTCTGATTGACGTAGCGGCCGCGTCGTGCGACAGGTCCGTCTGAAAACATAGCTTGCGATGGCCGCCGCTATTAACGCTGCACTGCCGACGACAAGTATACCCCCCCAAAGGCCCAATGAGGGTTGGCTCAAAAACGACGATTCTGACGCTTGCTTCGTCCGGTCGCGCTCGACGGTCCGGGCAAGGACCACTGGGCATAGCTGGAGTCCCTCTTGCGTCTTCTTAAGCCACTGCTTGAAATAGAAGCCCGTGATGATTGCGGGCTCCGAAATATCCATGCCTTTCGGAAATCCGTCGGGCAGTTCGAGGCAGTAGACGACGATCGACCGGTCGGGGTCGTCATCAGGCTGCACCCACGTTTGATAGTAGCCGGTGATTCCGTAATCGTTCTTCGGTGCGTTGAGCCAGTGTGCTCGATGGATCGTACCGCGGATCGTCACCAACTCGCCGCGATAGGCCTTCGACTGCTCCGACAACTGGATGCGCGCGATCCGACCGATCGATGCGCGGCAAAGCTTCGCAGGATCGGCTGTCCGAAGAACGGCAAATAGATGGAACCAAGCGTCCTGTTCCTCGACGCGGAAGTGGGTCTTGTCGCGAATTGTCTCAAGAAACTCAGACTTGACACCGGGAAAATACTTGCCCGAGAATTCGTCGACATTTTCGTTTGGCTCGTTGTCTCGTTCGGCCCGTACTTCCGGGAAGAACAGTTCCCAGTTTTTCGGTTTGCGTGCCTCGTTCATTGCGATCAAGACGAGTCCCAGCGACATGACCAACAGCAACAAGCGCCCTTGTTCCCGCCGCCCAGAATAATCGCGAGGTCTGCCGTTGCGCCGAGCGTTGACCATGGAAAGCATCCTCACAACACCAGGAACCATCGAGCGAGGTCCAGCGACCGGCACCGAATCGCTCCTCTATTACTCGTCGAAGGGGCTGCGACGGCACGGCATGTACTTACAGAGCCCAATCCCGAGGAAATAGAGGATTATTAGCGGAACGGCCATCAGAAGCATACTGTACGGGTCGGCTGGCGTCAGGAACATCGCCAGAACGAAGATGACTAGAATGGCAACGCGCCATTTCGACAGGTAAGACTGAACATCAAACACGCCAATTCTCTCCAGAAAAAGCATGACCAGCGGGAGTTGGAAACTGATGCCGAACCCCAACGGCAGCACCAGTACGAAACTGAGCCATTCGGTGATCCGCGGCTCGATATCGATGCCCAACGAACGGTTGAACGCAAGGAGAAAATTCAAGACAGGCTCGAACACAAAGAAAAACGCTGTCGCCGCACCCGCCAGAAACAGACCTAGGCTAAATGGCAAAAATACCCGGACGTAGCGCTGCTCGTGCGGATACAACCCGGCGGCCACGAACGACCAGATCTGATAGAAAATATAGGGGCTGGCCAGAAGCACGCCCACCAGAAGCGACGCTTTTACGTAGATGACGAACGCTTCGTGAGGATTGAGGCTCTTGGCTCGAATCCGGCTATCGTCCGCCGTCGGATGCCAAAGGAGCAACGGGATCATGTCCTTGATATTCTTTGGCTTAGCGTCTTCCACGTCCGCCGCCGGGAGGGTGGGGGTGTTGGCAGACTTCGAGTCGGGCCGATTGGCCACGGGAAGATTGCCAAACCGTTCTGGATCGAGCTGGCGAAGTTGGCAAATCACCTCGTCTGGGTCGACAAAGACTTTCTGTGGCAGAAGGTGGTTCTTCTTGACAAACTCGGACAGACCGGCCGGGCCGTCCGGCGAGGCTTCGCCGGCTTGGGTTTCGTAGTAGGTTGACAACGCCTTGACCAGTGGTGCCTGGATAAACTCAACTACATAGCCGCCCATCAACAGCCCGACTAGCGAAAAGGCCACCAACGCGATGAGTGATTTGAACAGGCATGTTCGCAGCTCTTCGAGGTGTTCCCCGAAAGTCATGGTGCTATCGGCAAACAGGTCGTCGTCGTGTTTGCGTGTTGCCATATCATTAGGAGTGGAAGAAGAAACGAACCGTGTCGTGTCGATTCTCGGCGGCGACGGTGGGTTTCATTGGGTGGGTCATGGGGGACGATGCCGCCGCTGAACCTACAATCATACCACTGCGATGCCAACCCGGCAAATCCCGAAACGCTTGTCGCAACACTACTTTCGGCTTCCGGTTGTGCCGACTGACGGTTCGTTTCCTTGGGAGATCAAACAGGGTCGATATTCCTGTCGTCCCCCCCGTTGGCGCCGGCGGGATGTGACCAGCCCACGTTTCTTGCCAAAGCAATCGTGCTTCCAATGCAGCGGGACAATGCGGAATCCGGTCTAGCTTTGGTTGGTTGCGGTACCTATAATCGGCCGCCCTCGATTGGGCCCCGATCAACAACTGGCTTCGCCGGCCAAGGACGCCTCTTGATGCAGAAATTTCTCTTGAGCTTGATTCTGACGGTTGCGGTTGCTTCCGGGTGCGGTCCTCGATTTGGTGTGCCGAACTGGTCTTCCCCCGGCCCGGCCGACATCCAGCGATTTCGTGCCGAGCGGTTTGATCCCTACCCAGAAGTCGTCTCGCGCTCTGAGATGACGGGTGTCCGTCCTCGAGAGTACGAGAAGCCGGAGTCCGTCCAGCAGGAACCGCGAATACCTGATTTTCTGAACGTGCCGCCGCAGTAGGCCCGGTCAACCATTTGCCGAAAAAAGCCGTTTTCTTCGGTTGGGTGGCTGGCGGTGAATGCCGGCGCGGGAAACGGCCAATTTGCCTTTATTTTGAGCACGGCTGTGCCATCCTTCGGCGACCCCCTTGGTTTTCCCGTGGGCCGGGTTCCAGCCGGTCTCCTCCTGTCTTTTTCGTTCCCGGCGACGTATGATGGGGTGGCTGTCACCTCGCGTTGTTCGTTTTCGAGAGCTTCCGCTGCCATGCCGTCTCGCCCCCCTCGAAAGAAGCCAGTCTCTCGTACCGCCGGATCTAGATCGGCCAAGCCGTCTCGATCTCCTCGGAAGAAACGTTTGGTGCGTCAGACCAGGACGAGACCGGCCAAACCGGCTCTTCCGGGCGCGACCGCAGTCGAGGGTGAGCGTCTCCAGAAGGTCTTGGCCGCTTCTGGCCTGGGAAGTCGCCGTCAGTGTGAAGAACTAATCCGCGCCGGACGCGTCGAGGTTGATCGGCAGGTCGTCACGGAACTGGGGACTCGGGTTAACGTTGAAGCACAGGAGATCCGGCTCGATGGCGCGCCGCTCGTCCGGTCCCGTCGCGTTTACTATGCCGTCAACAAGCCCGACGGCGTGATCTCGACCAATAGCGACCCGTCGGGTCGACCTCGGGTAATCGAGTTGGTGCCGAATGATACCATGCGATTGTTCACCGTGGGCCGGCTCGACCTGCACAGCGAGGGCTTGATCCTGCTTACCAATGACGGCGAGTTGGCCAATCGTTTGACCCATCCGCGCTACGGCATTGAGAAAACCTACCGAGTGATGGTCGCCGGGTGCCCGGAACGTGATGTCCTGGACCAACTGCGTCGTGGCATTCGGCTGGCCGAGGCGTGGGTCCGCGTGCCGGTTGTCAAAGTAATGTCGCGTCAGAAGAGGTGTGCCGTCTTGGAGATGGTGCTAGAAGAAGGACGCAACCGCGAGATTCGCCGCGTGTTGGCCAAGTTGGGCCACAAGGTGCTCCGGCTTGTGCGGATCGCGGTCGGACCAGTGCGGCTCGGGAAACTCGCGCCAGGCGAGTGTCGCCCCCTTAGTCGACAAGAAATCCAAGCTCTACGCAAGACGACAGGAATGTGACACGCGGAACCCTCGATCCATGACAATTCTGTGCCGGCGTTGTTTGTCCAACGCCGAGCGAAGCAGAACAAACACGATTCCATGAACCACGCATTCTCAAAGACGCCCGCCTATGCTGACTCCCCGTGGCAGGGTACTGTTTTGATCGATCAAAGCGTCGAAATCGCTCGCCATACCTATCGAGTTCGTTTCCGTGCGCCGGAAATTGCTCGTCGGGTCGTGCCTGGCCAGTTTGTCATGCTCCGGTTGCCCGGCATGCTTGACCCGCTGTTGGGCCGCCCATTGGCGGTCTACGATGTTCTTGACGAACAAGGTGAACCGGCTGTTTTGGATGTTGTCTACGTGACTGTTGGGCACATGACGCGGCAACTGGCCCAACTCGGACGTGGCAGCCTGTTGGAGATCTGGGGACCGCTAGGCAACGGATTTGCGCCCGACGCGGTGGGCCATCTTGTTATCGTGGCTGGTGGCATCGGCCAGACGCCCTTTCTAATGCTTTCACGCGAGTACCTTGGTTGGCGAACCTACGGCGATCCGCCGCGTGTTGTACCTCGGGCCGAGCAAGTAACCCTTTGCTACGGCGTCAAGTCGAAGCCTGAGCTGGCTTGCGTCGACGATTTTCGAGCAGCGGGTGTTGAGATTCGCCTAGCCACCGACGATGGTTCGGAGGGTCATCATGGGCTGGTCACCGAGTTGATACGCCCGGTTGTCAATGAATCGACCTCGCCGTGCCGGATCGTTAGTTGTGGGCCCGAACCGATGATGGCCGCCACGACCCGAATCGCGAAGGAATTGAACGTGCCCTGCGAGGTCTCGCTCGAGCGGCCCATGGCCTGCGGCATGGGTATCTGTTTCAGTTGCGTGGCGAAGATCCGCGATCGGCAAGGGAATTGGGACTACCGGCGAACGTGTGTCGAGGGGCCGGTCTTCGACGCCGAGAACGTCGAGTTCGAGAAAGCATAGCACCCAGAGGATAATCTGGAAACGAATTGGCCGCAGGTGGTGCCTGGGGACAATTCCCAGCGCATTGGGAAAGGCCCAGTTTCTTGGATTCTCAGACACCCGATTAGCAGACGTGCGACTATGGCTAGGCTTTTTTGATGGCCTTGATTCGGGTGGAAAGGCGAGACTTCATCCGGGCAGCCGCGTTCCGGTGGATGATGTTTTGCGAACCGGCCCGATCGAGTTTCTTGGCTGCCAGGCGGAATTCGCTATCAGCCAGCTCGGCATTGCCAGCCGTGACGGCCTCGCGGACTTTGCGGATCTGAGTTCGTAATGCTCGCTTCATGGACAGCCGGTGCTCTTTCCGCGTTTCGGTCTGGCGAAGACGTTTTCTGGCGCTTTTCGTGTTGGGCATGGTCGTTATCTTGTTTAATCCGAAAGGGTTTCGCGGCCGGGGGCCGCCGTCAGGTTGGCGACTGTAGAAACAAGGAGTTACTCAGTATCGCGTAATTCGTTGATCTTGTCCAGCAGGGCCGAGACTTCCTTGTAGCCAAAATCCAGTCCGGCCAGCGTAGTCAAATGTTGGTCGGCTTTGTCCAGGTCTTTCATGTCAATGGCCAGCTTTCCCGCCCAGTAGAGGGCATCCTTGAGTAGTTCAGGGTCCTGGCCGCCCATTTCGGCCAGTGCCGCATCGAAGTTGTTAGCGGCCAGCCGGGGCTGGTTGATCTGACAAAAACACTGCCCAAGATACAAAAGGCACTCCCCCCTGTGATGTGGGTCATTGCGCCCTTTTTGGTAGTGTTCGATGGCTTCCTTGAATTGGCCAACCCGCTGATAGGCCTCGCCGAGTTGGAACTCGTAGGTGAGATTGTTGGGGTTGCGTTCGGCCAGGTGTTTAATCCTATCGAGCGATTTCAAGTCAAACTGCTTTCGGACCTCCAACCACTTCTCCTTGACCTCTTTTTCGCCCGTTTTCTTGAACTGGGCCTCAAGGACGCGGAGTCTCTTTCGTAGAGCGCGTATCTCGACGTCTTCCAAATGAACAAGGATGTCAGGTGCGCGGTTCGAGACCTCGTAAGCCTTTTGGAGTACCTTGACGGCTCTTTCGTAGTCTTCCTTTTGGCAGAGCATTTCGGCCAGTTCGCGATAGGGCCCCATCTCCGATGGATTCGCACGGATCGCTTTTTCAAGCTTCTGCTGGGGGGTCAACTCTCCTCGGCCAATCTCTTTCTGACCCTGTTCGGTCTTGTCGTCGGCCTTTACGTCGCGCGACGACTCGGCTCCTTCGTAGCCCCCCTTGTCAATGACCTTCTCGGTCGCCAATTCGCCCAGTTGTCGCCTAGCCTCGTCGTCGTCCTTCTTGACTTCCAAGACGCGAAGCCAGCAGGCACTAGCCTGGTCGTATTGCTGTCGAGCCCGCAGAGCGTGGCCGGCGGCCCGATTGACATCTGGGTCCATTCGGTCAGCGTCCAGGGCCATGTGGAGAAAGATCAAAGGGACTTCGTCCAACTCGATTTGTTCGCCGGCGGCGGCCATCGCCATCAGCGTCGAGGTGTCCCAAGGATTGAGTTTGAGAACCTCCAGGCCGTGCTTGAACACACCGTCCCAGTCCTTCTGAAGCTGGCATTTCTTCACGGTCGCCCGCTCTTTGCCCGTGCGGACCGAGGCGAACTTGATCCCTTTCTTATTGTCGTTGTATTTCCGGCGAAGATTGCCGAGAAGGCTCTGCCAGTAAGCACTGTTGTCCTTGTCGCCCAATGCACACTGGCTGAAAAGTTCAGTGGCGTAGTCGAAGTTGCTCGCCGACGCCTGCTTGCTCGCGTGGACGAAGCACTTCTGGAACCGCTTGCGTTGAGCCTGCGAAAGAGGCTGTCGCCCTGAAGTCGGGGAGTCGTTGTCGTGGACGTCGTCCGATGTCATGTTACGCCCGTCCCATTGCACGATGAATCAATTGCCGACCGACGGTCGTGCCCGACGACCTGCCTTGTTCCTCACTCAGTTCCTTACCGTCACTGACGCCATTCTAGAATAATCGGAGTCGTGCCGAAAGCCACGTCGGGCAGGCGGCCGGTCTGTTTTTCCGCGAGAAACGTCCCTCGCTTTCGCTAGGGTCTTCATCCGCGAAGTCTTCTGCATGTCAGTGCGTCAGGAAGGAATTTCCTAGGGAAGCTGCTCCGGGTCGAGGTCGCGAACGCATCGTCAGCCATATAGCCGTTTATCGTACACGTACGGATCTGCGGACCCTCTCGTGTTCGGGCGGGCAGCGGCATGCCATCGCGAGAAGATGCGGTTCAACTGATCTCGCGTAACGTGGACCAGCTCAAATAGACCAGAATGGCCGAAATGACGACAAAACTAATGCTCATCAACATATTGGCCCGGCCAAACGGGAATCCGATTGCCAAATCAAGACCAAAGACCAGCAACAACAGTCCTGAAATGGCCATTCCGGCAATCGTGAGAGCTTTCGGCATGGATCTGTTCCGACTAGACTTCCGTTCCGGCGACGAGATCGCACGTAGGGCAGAGAACGCCCCACGACTTCTTCCCTAGTATAGTCCACGAGTCGGGCATTTACCACAGGGTATGACGGTTGGACGTGGTCAAGCGATTAACGTAAGGTAGGCAGTTGGCCACGGATCGGTGCCCACGAAAGGAGATCAGCAACGTGACATCCCCGTCGACAGAACATACCCATTTGGGTGGTGAGAAGCCTGCGCAAATCGATTGGGCAGCTTTTCGGCGCCAGATGCCTGTTGCCCAGCGATGGGCCTATATGGATCATGCGGCCGTGGCGCCTTTGCCCGAGCCGGCTCGGGCGGCCGTGCTCCGTTGGGTTGACGACGCCTCGACCAACGGCGACGCCCATTGGCCCGACTGGAGCAGCCAAGTCGACGCTGTTCGAACCACGGCGGCACGGATGCTCGGTTGCGGCGAGGAAGAAATCGCCCTGGTCAAGAGCACGACCGAGGGAATCAACTTCGTGGCCGAAGGCTATCCGTGGAAGCCGGGCGACAACGTGGTCACGCTGGCCGACGAATTTCCCGCGAACCAGTATCCCTGGATGAACCTGGCCGACCGGGGTGTCGAAACGCGCCGCGTGCCGACCGAACGCGGCCAGGTCGATCTCGACCGGCTGACGGCGGCCATGGATGAGCGGACGCGAATTCTCACGGTCAGTTGGGTCAGCTTTTCCAGCGGTTGGCGCAACGACGTCGACCGGCTGGCCCGGTTGGCCCACGACCGGGGTGCCCTGCTGTTTCTCGACGCGATCCAGGCGCTGGGTGTCTTCGAGTTGAACGTCGTCAAGACGCCGGTCGATTTTCTCGCGGCCGACGGCCATAAGTGGATGCTGGGGCCCGAGGGTGCCGGGCTGTTCTATCTGCGGCGCGAGCACCTCGATCAGCTGCGCCCCTTGGGCGTCGGCTGGCACAGCGTGGTTCACGCCCATGACTTCACGCGGATCGAACTCGATCTCCGCCGCGACGCCTCGCGCTACGAAGGCGGCTCGCAAAACATGGTCGGTATGATCGCCCTGGGCGAGAGCCTGAAGCTATTGAATTCCTACGGTCAGGCGGCCCTCTCGCGACGCATTATCGAAATGACCGATCTAGCTTGCCGGCGACTGGACGAAATCGGAGCCACGATCGCGACCGACCGGCAGCCGGGCCACGAGAGCGGCATCGTGGTTTTCGAACTGCCCGGCCGCGACAGCCACGAGCTTGCCAAGCAGTGCTTCAACAGGGACGTGATTCTGAGCTGCCGCAGCGGCCGGCTGCGGATCAGTCTTCACGCCTACAACAACGAAGAGGACGTCGGCCGGCTCGTCGACGCGCTGACATCGTAGGATGCAAGCTTCAATCTTCGGTTTCGCTGTCGGTCTGTTTCGAGTGTTTCTCCGGCGGGCCGAAGCCCCGGTCAAGGCCCTCCGTCTCTCGGTCGCCGAGGTCTCCGTCGTCGTCTTTCAGATCCGGGCCGACCGAGTAGATCAGCCAACCGCCGGGCACCTTCTTGACGATCAGCGGCTTGCCGTTGAACGCGTCGAGCGTTGCCTCTTTCGGAAGGCCCAGGTCTGAAAGGTCGGCCGCCGGCAGGGCGTCCGGATCGCCACGACGCTCGAGCGCGTTGAGCACGCGAACGGCGCGCACCATCGATTCGGTGCGTGTCGCCGCCTTGCGAGTCGCCTCGAGGGCCGGAACCAGAAGCGAACTGAATATGTCGGTCGGCTCGGGCGGTGTCGCAGGCCCGCCGGGACCGGACGAAGCGGCCTTCTCGGTGTCGGTCAGATACCACTCGATGAGTCCGAGATAATTGAGTTTGTACCGGTTGTAGAACGCCCGGGCAAACCAGGTGCGAGCGCCCGGGAAGGTTAGGAATTGCTCCAAGCCGAATGCCCGCTCGGTCTTCAGGTTTTGCTGAAAGGCCCGCCTCAGGTCGTGCCTGGCCAGTTCTTCCTCCAATGCCTGATGGACTTCTTCCGAGACGGCTCTCGATTGCAGGGCTTCGTTCAAGGGCTCGAAGGCGTAACCCCGGCACGCGACCGCCACAAGGAAGGCCACTAGACTTGGCTCGTTGTCGAAATGTCGCGTGAGCTTCATCAGGGCGATGGCGCTCTTGGCTGCCTCATCGTACTGGCCTTCGGAAAGAAGCACACTGCACCGGTAGGAACCCAACAGTCGCGCGGCGGATCGGTATTCCCGAGAACGCGACATGACCGTTTCAAGAGCCGCGTTGGGGTCGCCCGTGCCCGCCGGGCCAAACGGCTCGGCCACCGAGTACTCCGGGCAGTTGGCCGCTTTTTCGAGCAACGGAATCACTTCAGGATAGGCTTCCATGGCCGATCGAATCGCGGCGAGCCGCTTGCGGCTCCGCGGGTCGTCGTTGGCTTTCACGACGGGCGTAAGCTCATGTTCTATCGCCTTGAGATCCTCCTGCGCTCGCCGCAGATAGGTGACCGCGTTCTGCTCGGGCGCGACCGGCTTGGGCCGGAAATCGGCCAGCGACGTCGGATCGCCCGCCGCGCGAATCTCGGCCAGCTTCCGCTCAAGCCGTGAACCGGTGGTCCACACGAAACAAGCGTTGACAACCAGTATGACCACCACCAAACTGCCGAGGATGATGAATGTCCACTTCAGCGGCTTTTTCAGAGACCTCATGGGTCAATTCCTTTGCGATGGAGAGGGTTTGATTGAGAATGTCTTGGTATCGCCGGAAGGCGTTTTCGCTCGGTTGGGCTCGTCTCGACCACCGGGCCGCCAGCAGCCGATTTTCCCAGTGATCGAAGCCGTCGTCGCCCTGGGCAATCGCCGTGGCGATCTGGCTGATCGACAGAGGCTCAGGTTCCGAAGGGTCGTAGGCCGCAAGCCGCGCGTCGCCGATTCGAAACACGGCGACGTTGAGCACGACCCCCAGCAAAAGCGCGGCCGCCACGCCCCATGCCAGACGGCTGTCCCACGCCGTGCGACGCCGTGCGCCACGAGCAGGTTGCTCAAACGGATTCTCGGCACTGCTGGACAAGCCAGCCGTGGCGCCCGACGTTGCCTCGCCGGCCAGCGCGTCGGCCACTCGTTTGAGCGTCTGGTCGCGCAACTCGGGCGGCGCGCCGCGTGGGCCGAGGTCGCTCAGTAGCTTTTCGACGTCGTCGTTCATAATTCTTCCTCCCGGAGAAGGACCTGGAGCCGGAACAGTGCCGCCCGATAGCGCGAGGCCACGGTTCCTTGAGGCAGCCCCGACACGTCGGCAATCTCGGCGAGCGTCAGCCCGGCGAATGCCTTGAGTTCGACCACCTCGCGTTGTTCGTCGCGGAGTTGGGCAAGTCCATGGGCAATCCGTTCGGCCGCGTCGTCCAGATGCGTTTGTTGGGCGGCCGGCACGAACAGCTCCTCGGGCGACAGGCGCGTCTGCTTGGCTCGACGGCGCGACGCTCGCTCGCGAAACCGCAAGGCCTCGTTGCGGGCGACCGTGAAGACATAGGCCGTCAGGTTCTTCGCGTCGCGGAGTTTCCGCCGGTGGCGCACGAGCCGGACGAACGTTTCCTGGAGCACGTCGTCGGCGTCGGCCCGCGAACCGAGCGTGGCGACCAGGTAGTGGTGCAGCCGATCGGCCAGCGCGTCGTAGAGCGCGGCGAAAGCCTCGTGCTGCCCGGCCGCCAACTCACTCCGCATTGGATCCATCACGTCTCCCGGTGTTGCCTTCCGAAGGAGGAGACCCGGCAGGCGGCTCGATTTATTGAAGTCTTTCATTAAATACTGCCAGTCCCCCGGCAAAACCGGGGGTTTCCTCGGATTAATAACTTCCCAGGCCTAGGGATAAAAACGTCGCCAATGCCCCCCATCCGGCCGTCTCTTTCGGCCACGTGTCATCCTGAGCGAAGCGAAGGATCTCGCGTCGTCTTGTGGGGCAAGATTCTTCGCTTCGCTCAGGATGACAGGCCGGGGCACAGTCTCACGCTCGCCACGGACATGCTTTGCCGCTGCCCTTCCCGGCAAGGGGTTTTCCTGTCAAGGGTCATGTTATGGAACCGCTTCGCGGTAAGAGCTGGAACCACGACCGATTCGCGTGCCACTATAAGGGCCGCCACGCTCGGCTATCCCTGGTCCGTTCGCCATCCGACGAGGGGCCGTGGAAGAATCACTGGCTACTATTCGCTACCGTAGCCGTAGCGCTCGATGAAGGAGCCCCAGCGGCGAGTGATCTCGTCGCGTGTTTCGGCCGGAAGCTCGTAGCGGTTCGTCTTGTAGCCGGCCGCGGCGGCCGTGTGTTCCCGCAGTGCCGGCAGCGCCTCGTCGAACTCGCCCAGTTCCAATTCCTCATAGATCCGCCGTATCCCGTCGACCGGATCGGCCACGAGATCCTCGTAGCGAATCTCGCTGTAGCGGCCCGGCGGTATCAAATCGCGCTGGGCGTCGAACGTATCGTACATCCGGTTCAGCGTGTCGAAGACATGATCCTCCAGGCCCTCGCATTTCGGTATCTGGAAACCGTGTACGCGATAGAGTTGCCGCCAGAGATGCATCGTCGATGGGAACAGAACATAGGGATCGCGGACAATGTGCACGAATCGGGCGTCGGGAAACATCTCCAGAAGATGCTTGATCCGAAACGTATGCGGCGGCGACTTCAAAACGACCCGGCCCGGGTTGGCGGCCGTCAGGCATTTCAAAAACCAGGTGAACCGCTCCTTCCAGTGGGCCAACCGGTCGGGTGGCAGCGATTCGAGATCGAAGTACTCCTGATACTGCGGTGGCCGATTCGCAAAGGCAATCGTCAGATAGGGGCTCGGCACGCCCATGTTGCACAAGGCGAACTCGTCCTCCTGGGGGCGGTACCAGCCTAGTTTCATGTTGTCCATCGGACGGCGCGACGGCATCAGGAACCAGAGCATTCGCGGAAAAAGCCGACCCGTCAACACAAAATGGTTCGGCGCGAAGCAGCAGTAGTTGTTCGGGCAGGTGTGTCGGCGGTCGAGAACCAACAACTCGTGCAACAAGGTCGTGCCGCTTCGCCAATGGCCGATGATGAAAATCGGATGATGCTCGATCTGAGTGCGGCGGATTCTGCGGCCGAGAAAAAGTTCCTGGATTACCCAAAGCACGCTATTCAGCAAGCTCACGCCGCCGATGATCGTGGCCATACCCCAACGCTTCGGAGTCACGGCGAGGCGATTGCTCGTCATCAGACGCCAGTAGGCTCGCATGCCCATGCCGTCCCAAAAGCGTGGATACCAAAATCGGTCCTTCGATCCTCCGGTTCTTCCGGATGTTTTCGCATTGGGCTTTTTCGCCATGGCGATTCCTTGAGATTGGCGAGTTATCGCAGGATGGGTAACTCTAGTGTTTTAAGAAGGAACCCTGCGGATCATTCGCTTGACGTGGGTCGCTGTTGGGCCGAAAAATGAAACCTCTGGGACAGCGCTGGCGCTATGCCCCAGCCACCCTGGGGTCTTTTCGACAGGCTGGTAACTAATTTGCCATGCTAACAGTTCGTGTTGTCCTTGGGCAAGCGGGCAGAGCCGCCCCCCTCGGCAAACCGATCTGGACATTCTCGACCTGATTCGGTACTGTCCCCCCTCTCTTCTTCTACCGAAAACCGATTCCTTCTCGAACGAACCCCACCACCGGAGTGACGGATGGCTACGGTGAGCAATCCTCGCGCAGATTTCCTTGGCTCGGCACAACGCGCTGCCGAGTTGATTCTGCCGATCGGCGTGGTTGCCAGCGTGCTGGTCATCATCGTGCCGATGTACGCCGGTTTGATGAGCTTGCTTCTGTCGGCCAATATTACGGTGGCCGTCATCATCCTGCTAACCACGATCTACGTGAAGACCCCGCTGGAGTTCAGCATTTTTCCGTCGCTGTTGTTGGCCACGACCTTGGCCCGACTCGTGTTGAATGTGGCCACGACGCGGCTGATTCTCACCGGCGCGGAAACCGAGGGACTGTACGCGGCCGGCGGGGTAGTCCGTGCGTTCGGTGAGTTCGTGGCCGGCGACAAAGTTGTGGTCGGGCTGATCATCTTTGTCATCATTGTCGTGATACAGTTCGTGGTCATCACCAAAGGGGCCACGCGGATCAGCGAGGTGGCCGCCCGATTTGCTCTCGACGGAATGCCTGGCCGGCAAATGGCCATCGACGCCGACCTGAACGCGGGTCTGATCGACGAACACGAAGCCCGGAGACGCCGCGAAGAGATCACGGCGCAGGCCGATTTTTTCGCGGCCATGGATGGGGCAAGCAAGTTTGTGCGGGGCGATGCGATTGCCGGAATTGTCATCACCTTGATCAATATCCTTGGTGGGCTATTCATCGGCGTTGTTCAGACCGGCATGTCCGTGGGCGAAGCGGCTGAGTTGTTTACGAAGTTGACCATTGGCGATGGACTGGTCAGCCAAGTGCCCGCGTTATTGATCTGCCTAGCCGCCGGTCTGCTAGTAACACGAAGCACTACAGCAACGAATCTGCCAGGCGAGTTTGTCCACCAGTTGCTCCGCCATCCACAGACGTTGGTCACAGCCGGTCTCTTCTTAGGCCTTCTGGCCTTCACCTCGCTGCCGCGATTCCCGTTGTTGCTGCTTGGTTCGATTTGTGTCGCGCTGGCAATAGTCCTTTCGCGCCGGACCCGACAAACCAGACTGCGGTCCGAGGCCGATCGCGTCGCCCGGGAAGCCGTGTCTACGGACCAACGCGTCGAAGACTGTCTCACCACGAGTCCTATCGAGTTCGAACTGGGACTCGGATTGCTTCGGCTGGCCGATCCCCGTCGGGGGGGCGATCTGATGCAGCGGATCCAGAACGTTCGCCGCAGCATCGCCACGGACCTCGGTATCATCTTGCCCAAGGTGCGAATGCGCGACAATCTCCAGTTGCCCCACAACGAGTATCGGATCAAGCTCGATGGCATCCCTATCGCCGGTGGACAGATTTCCGCCAACCAGCGTCTCGCGATCGATGCCGGAAACACGACCGGTCAGGTGCCCGGCACGTCGACTGTTGATCCGGTATCCGGGTCGCGTGCACTCTGGATCGATTCCAACCTGGGGGATCAGGCCGAGCGTTGCGGATACACGGTAGTCTTACCCGGCGACGTACTGGCCAACCACTTGACGGCTTTGGTTCACGAACACGCCGACGAGTTGCTCACCCGGGACGCCACGAAGCACCTGATCGACGAGTTGAAGCAGACTTCGCCGGCCGTGGTCGACGAGTTGGTGCCAAGCGTGATGAAATTGGCCGAGGTGCAGCAGATTCTCCAGATGCTGCTTCGCGAACAAGTGCCGATTCGGCAGTTGGGTGTCATCCTCGAAGCACTCGGCGAGTGCGCATTGCGAACGAAGGACCCGACGCTACGAGCCGAACATGTCCGCAGCCGGTTGGCCCGGACACTTTGCTCAGCCCATCGTGATCCGGAAAACCGGCTTCATTTGGTCACACTCGATCCGGCCCTGGCAGATCGGATTCACTCAGCCGTGGAACACGACGAGCGAGGTATGTTTATCCGGATGTCACCGCAAGTGATCGAGGAAATCGGCCGACTCATCGCCACGAAAATCGAGTTGTTGACCGAGGCCGATTATCCGCCCGTGCTCCTGGTCGACCCGCAAATTCGGCCCGCCGTTCGTCGCATTACTGAATTGCAGATTCCAAAGTTGACCGTGCTGAGCTACAACGAGATCACGCGGGACACGAAGCTCGAATCGGTAGCAATGGTTGGGAGTTCAGGGATTGGGGATTTTTGGATTGATGACCGTGGGCAAGAACCCGTGGAACGTCATGGACGATCGAAAAGTTGATTTTTATGACGAGCAGATACAAGACTGCTTTTCCGCAGGATGAAATAGCCATGGAAGTAAAAACCTATCGCGCGGCAAGTATGTACGAAGCGTTGCAGATGGTGCGTTGCGACTTGGGACCAGAGGCCGTCGTGATGCAGACACGGAACGTACGGTCACGCCGGCTGCTTGGTTTATTTGCCAGGCCGCATCAGGTCGAGGTCACCGCTTCGGCCGGAGTCAACGTGCCTAGCCGTCTACCCTCGCTGCGACCGACAGTTGCGGCCGCGGCATCGGCCGGCCCCCAGGGTCTCGCAACGTCCGAGGGGCTGTCGGTGCTCGACGCCCATGCTCCCGCCCAGCCTATTGATCGCCCTGCTGCGGGCGCCACGGCCGGATCTCGACCAGCGTTGGAGGGACAACTGAGAGGACAGGCGACGCGTTTGCAGGGCATGGTGCAGGATCTCTGCCGCCGGCCGGACGTCCGCTTGCGGCACGACTTGCCAGACTCACTCTTCCGGCTGTTTACCGATTTGATCGACGTGGACATTGACGAGACAACGGCCGGCGCGCTAATCGAGCGGGTCCGTGCGGAGGCACCCAATGTCGAACTGACCGACCCGGTCTTGGTCAAATCGCGGATCGCGAGAATTATCGAGTCGGAAATCTCGGTCGCCGGACCGATCCACGTGATGCCCGGACAACACAGGCTTGTGGCTTTGGTGGGACCGACGGGCGTGGGCAAGACGACGACGATCGCCAAGTTGGCGGCCAACTATCGTCTCAAACGTCGCCTAAACGTGGGCCTGATCACGGTCGACACGTATCGCATTGCCGCTGTTGAGCAATTGCGAACGTATGCCGACATCATCGACTTGCCGATGCAAGTGGTTTCAACACCGCGCGAGATGCGTCAGGCCGTGCGACGATTGTCTGGACTCGATCTGATTCTGATGGATACGGCCGGCCGCAGCCCACGCGATGAAATCAAGATTCAGGAACTCAAGGCATTTCTTACCGAAGCCGGGGCCGACGAAGTCCATCTCGTGCTCAGTAGCATGGCCGGGGCTCGAAGTCTGGAGCAAACGGTCGATCGATTCGCCGCAGTGGGAACCACGTCCCTGATCCTCACCAAGCTCGACGAAGCTGCGGGCTTGGGCAACCTCCTCCCCCTACTTCAATCAGACGCATTGCCTTTGAGCTACTTGACCAACGGCCAAAACGTGCCCGACGACATCGAAACCGCAGAGCCAACGCGACTGGCTAATCTGATCCTGTCTGGAGAATCCTCTGGAAACGACTGGTAAGCCAATCTTGTCCCAATGATGGTCATATCTCCCGAGCAAGAAATCATGATCGATCAGGCGAATGAACTTCGGCAACTCATTCGGCAACAGACCGAGCAGTTGACCAGAGCGGCGAGCACCCGACCGAGAATCATCGCCGTTACCGGCGGCAAAGGCGGCGTCGGCACCACCACGGTCGCGACCCATCTGGCCATCGCAATGTCGCGTCAATCCGATCGCGTGCTACTGGTCGATGCCGATCCCGATCGGGCTGACGTGGCCACGCTGTGCGGGCTCGCGACGGACTACGATTTGGCTGATCTGGTCGAAGCGCGCCGAACGCTCGATGAAGTGATTGCGCCGGGACCCAACGGAATCTTGGTGCTCACCGGCGCGGGACGTGCTGCAGCCACCGAGCCGTCAACCGATCGTTTCCATCAGCGGTGGATTCGAGCCGCACGCGAGGCGGAAGAGCCTTTTGACTGTGTGGTCGTCGACACGGGTAACCGCTCGGCGCGCTCGGTCAAGATGCTTTGGGAAGCGTCTGATCTGGTGCTCTTGGTGACTACAATCGAACTGCCCTCGATCATCGACACCTACGCTTCGATCAAGACATTGGCCAAGCGAACCTCTCCGCCGGCGATCCACACCCTGATTAATCGAGTTACCGAGACGGCGGTCGCCTACGACGCGCACGGGCGGCTTGCGCGAGCGGTTTGGCGATTCCTGGGCTTTCATTTAGATAGCGCCGGACACGTGATGGTCGGACAAGACCTATCGGCAAACTTGGCCGATCAGGATCTTGCGTCATCGGAATCGCTGTGGGCACGAGAATTCAACCAACTGGCACGGACCATGCGGATCGCCTTGCGCGGGGCGGAAGGGAGAGATAGGTGTATCTTCGCCGAAAGGTCTACGGCATGCTTCGCTCAGAATTTGCCGGTCCCCTTGTTGCCACCGGAAGCCAATCCGGGAACAGCCGTCTGATCGGCCACCTGACGAGAAACCAAGAAAACCCGGAGCTATGACGGAAGAATGACTCAACCCGGGACAATCGGCGTCCGATAGAGTGACCACCACCAATAGGCACTTTGCCGCTAAACTACATAAATCACGTCAGCTTTGAGCTATCGAGACCCTCAACGCCGTGTATCAGATGCAAAGATTCGAGCGGGGACAGTGACGTTGGAACAACGTGGCGAGATGAGCCACGGGGCACCGTCTCGTGGTTCACCAAGCCCCTTTTGCTGCAAAGACACGATAGAAGCGATGCAGCCCGAGCGCCACGCGTCGCGTATCAAGGATTATCGGATCGGGAGGGTGCCGCCCGCCAAGGCCTTGTTCGCCGCGCGAGGTGAGCCAAAGCGGACCGCACGCTCTTGATCCCCTGGCTGCCGAAGAGCATGATCACGGAGGATTGCATGGCAACCACTTTTGTATCCGAGGACGTCGAACAGCTTTGGGTCGAGTTCAAGAAGGATACGACGAATCAGGAACTGCGCAATCGGCTCATCGAAATCTACTTGCCCTTGGTCAAGTATAACGGTGAACGGATTTGGGCTCGGCTGCCGGACGGCGTCGAGTTGGACGATCTGATTTCGGCCGGCGTCTTTGGGCTGATGGACGCGATCGACGCTTTTGATCTGTTGCGCGGGGTGAAATTTGAGACTTATTGCGTTCCTCGAATCCGTGGCGCAATGCTCGACGAACTCCGCACGATGGATTGGGTGCCCCGATTGGTCCGTTCGAAGGCCAGCAAACTCAACGAAGCCATGAAAACGCTTCAGGCCCAGTTGGGTCGCATGCCGAACGAAAATGAGTTGGCTCAGCACATGAACGTTACCTTACCCGAAATCGAAAAAATGCTGCTCGATGCCAACGCGGTCAGCCTGATCAGCTTGAACAAAAAATGGTATGAGACAGATAGCTACAAGGACGTCCGCGAAATTGATATTCTCGAGGACAAGAAGGGCGAGGATCCCACGCGACGCGTCCAGAAGGCCGATCTCATGCGACTCGTGACCAAAGGCCTCAACCGCAACGAACGGCTTATCATCATCCTCTATTACTATGAAGAGCTAACGATGAAGGAAATCGGTGCCACGCTGCGCTTGAGCGAAAGCCGCGTCAGCCAGATGCATAGCTCGATTGTCCAGCGACTTCAGGAACAACTCGGCCGACGGCGCCCCGAGTTCGGCGGGTAGTGTTCGGTCATGACAGACCACCAGATTCCCGGAAGCCAACTGGAAGCCTGTCATCCCTCGAAACAACGTCTCAAGAGAGATATCACCGTAGGTGATCTGGGTTGAATCCACTCCATCCCCACGCGATAATTCGTCTCGCCGTCGGCAAGAACGTACTTGATGATCGCTCGAATCACTCCCTCTTCAAAGTAGACCGTCACCTCCTGGCCGGGTAGAAGTCCCGAGGCGTCGGTTACCCTAAGGGCAAATCCTCCTAACGCAACTTCTGTCAATTGTCCCCGCTGCTCGCCTAGCGTCGAGGTGGAGAATCGGACCGCCGAATTCTCTGCATCAGGAATCCGGCTCCATTTCCGGCGGTCTTCAAGCTCAGCAGTCTGTGCCCGAGCGGTGTCTGCCACTTGGTTTTTTGGCGCGTTCATTGTTCCTCCCCTTGAACCGAAAAGAATGTGGACTCAGTCCACCGCCCTTTCAAATCTAGCTTACCTTTTCTGGAGGGGAGCTTTTCCTCGTTATGGGTACGGCCATCGCCAAAAACACCCCCTCCCGAGAGCTAGGTTGATTCTCAACACCCGTACGACAACCAAGCCTCGACCGAACGATCGCCGTCCAGCCCAGCGTAACGGTAAGGAAAGTCGATCAATCCGGCGTTCGGTCAACGCAGATACCTCGGCCATGTCCGCCGCCAAGATATCGAGCCGGCAGGACACACGATCCAAGGCCATCCCGCGAGGCACTTGGCGTGGGCGTGACAACCAGGACTTTCGTGCGCGTAGACCACACGCGTTACAGCACAGAATAGCACCCGATTACACGACAAACCAGAAATAGCCTAAGACGATGGCTCCCAGGATCAGCAGCCCGACGCCAATCGCTACAACCCGGTTGTTGGATTCGACCAGAGGCTGGACAATCTGGTCCGATTCGAAACCCTCGTCGAACTCGTGATCGCACCAGGCACAGCGGCGTGGAAACTCTGGAAGAAACGGCTCGCTACACGTGGGGCACATCAACACGAGCCGCTCGGGCGTCGGGTCGTCGGGTTCGTCGGCTGAGTCGCCCGATTCGTGGTCTTCAACGGCCCGCGTGGAACCATGCCCGCCACAGGTGGCACAACTGGCGCAAGACCGTTTTTCGTCGGACACTTCGTCGAGGCCCATGCCCCAGACAAATTCGTCGTCGGCCTCGGGAAAGTCGATGCCCGTCGTCTTGCAGATTGGGCACTGCGTAATTCGCGGCGAGTTGCACTCGGGGCATCGGGGCCAGGCGTCGGGCAGTGACTTGGATCCGACGTCCGTGTCCTCGTCATCTTCAAGAGGTTGACCTTGGAGCGCCATCTGGGTCCCCTGGCAATCGTGAGACAATGCAATTCGCCGGGCCAGCGTGGCGTCTTTCTCGTCGACAACAACGCGAGGCAGGGTTGCCCAGCCCACGTAGTCCACGCCCGAGCCTTTCTCCAACGCCGCATTCGTAACGACCGCCTGGATCCCTTGCTCAGCCAGCCGGTTCTTGAGCATATGGGCCTGCTGCGTCGAGCCGGCCACATAAACCACAACCTGACGGTCTTCCATCGGAAACCTCCCGGCGAAAGTTTGAAAACGGTGAACTCGCACCCAGGCAAATCATACCAATTCGCCGGCCCGAGGAAAACCGCATGTACGAACAGCGTCCGACGGACACCGGGGTGAGAAGGTCTGAACCGCACCAGAATTGGAAATCGGGTTCGACAGCCAGAATACGCCGACAGCAAGAAATCAGCACCTACTCACCTTCGAACCAGCGGGCAATCGTCGCTTGGCACTTGGGCGCGGCGCGGTTATTGTCTCGGTTCGTTACGGCCCTCCGCCAGGCAAACTCTTAGCGTGGTTGGGACGGATGGAAAGGGCGATCCCGATCGGACGGTTTCACGGCGAGGTGCAACCAACGACGCTCCAACTTGGCCAGTTCTCCGTCAAGCCATCGACTGAACTGGGCGAACGAGCGGATCTTGCATTGAACCGCCGAAGTACAATGATCCAAGTCGCCCCAGTCATCCTGTCGGCCGAATCTGTCAGTACTCATGACGACCTCCTCTCGCACGCGGCTTCCATCTGGTTTGCCCATCGCGAATCGTTGTCGTGGACCCGATAGGGTCGTTCACACTGGCCCGTCGTCCCCATGCCCTCCTTTACGCAAGACGCCGATATCCGGTTCAGGTTCACTTGGACAGTACTCAGCCCAGAAAGGGTCATCCAAGGGACCCTCCGCGAATCGCACTGTTCCGAAATGATGAGAGTGCGACCGGCCCATGAGATTCCTCTTGGCGTGGCCGCACCGATTTCATTATACGGAGCGGTTGTTTGTGCAAGATGACAAACCGGTTATCGTCAAGTGCCGCGCAACAGAAACCCGCCGTAATCTTGGGATTACGGCGGGTACTGATGTGGCAGATTTTTTCATGCCGCCTAAAGAGACAGTTTTTTGTCGACAAAAACCGTTCCGAAAACGAGCCGGCCAAGGACGGCTCGTTCTCTTCGTCTCGGTGGCAAACGTGTTATGATCGTGTTATGACACGTTGACAACCAAATCACTACTCCCTTAAATCGTCCCGAGCGGCTCGCTTTAGTCGACGGACCGCTTCCGACCCCCAGGCTTTTAATCCTTCTTCTTTGCCTTGGGGCAACCTTTCTTTGCCGCATCCTTGTGATGAGCCGCGAAGGCTGCCTTCAGTTCTTTCTCGGTCAGTTGGCCGTCGGCGTCCGTGTCGATTTTGCTAAAACGCTCCTTCATGCTTTCGGGCACTTCATCACGACCGAGCGTACCATTTCCGTCCTTGTCGACTTTCTTGAATCGAGCGGCCATGACAGCCTTGATCTTCTCGCGGTCGATCTTGCCGGGTTTCTTGCCGGCCTTCTTGCCCTTCATGCCGTGGTGCATGCCAGGACCTTTCATGCCACCCGCTCGGGCAGCGTGAAATCGCTTGACCATCGAGACCAAGGCCACCTTGGCTTCCTGCTTGCTGATCGCCTTGTCGTCGTCCTTGTCAACCTTTTTGAGGATGCGGACAAAGCACTCCTTGTGCGCAACGGCAGCTTCCTTGGCATCAACCTTGCCGTCCTTGTTGGCGTCGATCTTGTCGAAGACCTTGTTGGCGCCCATCATGATCCGCCCAACAATGGCGACATTCGGACGTTGCGGACTACCCTTGCCGGGACCCTTCATGCCAGATCCGCCCATGCCGGGCCGCTTGGCGGGCTTCATCCACGGGTGTCCGCCGGGGCTCTTCATGCCGGGACCACGCGTGCCCGGGCCGCCACGCATCGCAAGCGCCTTGGGATAACCCTTGCCGGGACCCATGGCCGGACGACCGGGACCACGCGTGCCCGGGCCGTGTTTGCCGTGCACGCCGAGACCGCGCATCCCAGGTTGTAGTTTGCCGCCCTCGAGTTGATACATGGCCAAATGATACTGGGCCAGATGGTACAACGCCTCGCGATTCGGACCACGCATGCCTGGGCCCTTCTTGCCATGGCCACGCTGACCAGGACCACGCATCGCCAACGCCTTGGGGTGACCCTTGCCAGGCCCCTTCATACCGAAGCCCTCCTTGCCATGGCCACGCTGACCAGGACCACGCATCGCCAACGCCTTGGGGTGACCTTTGCCAGGCCCCTTCATACCGGGGCCCTTCTTGCCATGGCCACCTTTGCCAGGGCCGAGCATGGCATGATCGGGACCGCCGCAGTGCTTTTTCATTTGAGCGTGCAGTTTTTGCATGCCCTGCTTGAATTCGTCCAAACTCAGTTGGTTGTTGCCATCCTTGTCGAGCCGCTTGAAAATTTGCTCGGGATTGGGCTTCTTGCCCTTGCCTTTCATGCCGGGCGCCTCGGAGCCGCGCCGGGCCAATTTCGCCATGCCAGGCTTGCCCTTGTTGGCAGACCACCAGACGTGCGCCGGCGCGGCTTTCGCGTCGCGGTCACGTCCCGGGTGTCCTTCATGATGCTCACGGTTGCCCACCTTCGGACCGTCGGGTCGGTGCCGACCCGGTGCTCCGAGGCTCTTCCGCGACGCCTTCAGTTGCGACAGCTTCAGTTCGTCGAGCGAGATTTTCTTGTCGCCGTTCTTGTCGACGCGCTCGAGCAGTCTTCCGAAATGCTCCTTCATCGGGCCGGGCATTTCGTCGAGAGTGATTTGGCCGTCGTTGTTGGCGTCCAGACGCTTGAAGAAGCCTTCGGGACCAGGCCGCGCCATCGGTGGACGTTTGGCTTCCTCGGCCATCAAGAGCGACGGCAGCAGCACGATCGCCAGGGCAATCGTCAGAATGGGGAGTGGTCGATACATGTTCCTTTTCTCCTAATGCGGGAACAGAATAGGGGGACCAGTCGTGCGCGCTAGCGCGTAGACAGCCAGCGAATCACCTTCATAAACCGCGTGATCGCTCAGGAGTGTCGATTAATTCCAAAGGAATCGTCAGCTCTAGTCTGTTTGGGGGGATCTATTTAATCTGTAGTAGCAAAGTAAGTAAATTGGGAGACTTGGCGTACATTCTCGTGGCCATTTTCTCGCCGACAATAGCCTGGAGCGACGGTTTCGTCCCAGACATAACACAAGACTTTGCCAATGTTGTCCGCCCCCCGGCTAGCCCCTATAATCCACCGATTTTCGCCAACGAACTCTTCTTACTGAAGATGCGTATAGTAGTCCGGCGGCTGGCTCATCAGGTTTTCCGCCTTGGAGAACAGGCCACCTGATGACACAATAGACCGGTGGCAGAGGATGTTGCAGCGAAGCCCCATCGTCGTGTTGCCGATTGTCGACAAGGTCGACCAAGAACAACCGACCTGGAGTGATTTTCGAAGACGTGTGTGTGTTGCAGTGGCCACCTTGAATACGATTGACAACGTTGGCACTCTTGCCCGAGACTGTCACAGACGTTACAAGTCATTAAGAAACCAGTATTTGATACGACTCGGGCATTAGAGAATTGTTTGGACCGAAATCACGGGGTGGTCGATGATCCGGATGGGCCGAGTTCACTTGCACCCGTCAGGAACTGCCCACGATAGATTTGCGCGGTGCTCCTTAGCCGCCGGTGAACAATCGCATAGCGAACGAAAAGGTATGATTTCGAGACGTTGAAGGAGGCCGGGCATTCGTTCCGGCGCGTCTTGCCCACTGCGATCCTTGGGAGAAACAAAGGGATGCATATTCACGGCCCGTCTCATTTGCACGGCCCTCAGCCGGTCGGCGCGCCACACTCATCTCGCGTGGCGAAGTCCGACACGACGACCTTTTCGGGTCCGATTCAAGACGAACTCCAGATTTCCGATGCGGCTCGACTAATTGAACAAGTCAAGCAGACTCCTGACATCCGTCAAGATCGCGTTGACGCCATCCGGCAGCAGATTGCAGCCGGCACTTACGAGACGCCCGAGAAGCTTGACATTGCGTTGGATCGGCTTCTGGACGAGATCGGTTAGCGCCTTGGCATGTCAAAGGACTACTCACTTCGCACCGTGAAAGTCCCGCTGTCGCCGCGAGAACGGTTTGCCCAGTTTCTGCAGGCCAAGGGCAAACGAATGACCCGGCAACGACAGCTCATCGTCGATGTTGTCTTCAGCCATCATGATCACTTCGATGCCGACGAACTGATGGCTCATCTCCAGGGGTTGCTCCGCCGGCGCGAGTTGAGCCGGCCGACCGTCTACCGCACGCTCGGTGAACTGACCGAGGCAGGCCTGATTCGCAAGATGGTGCTCTCTGGCCGCAGTGTCTACGAACATCAATACGGCTACCCACGGCACGACCATCTGCACTGCGAGGTCTGCAACCGGCTGATCGAATTCCACAGCCCCGAGTTGGAACGGCTCGTCCGCGAAGCGGCCGTGCAGCACGAATTCCAGGTGAACAGCCACCGGACATTCGTCACGGGTATCTGCGCCGACTGCCAGCGAAGGGAATCGCGGTAGTCCGATTAGCCTACGCCTCTTCGAGCATCTTCCATCCCAGCGCGTCGGCCAGGGTGAAGACGGGCTCCTTCAGGTCGCCGTAGTAGGTCACCCGGTGCCAGCCCCATTTGTCCCACTGGCGGAGCAACTTCTCCAGGTCGCCGACCGGCTCCACGGCCAGTTTCGTCCGGCACGCCCGATCGTCGTCCACGTTGGCCATCGCCTTGCCCTGGTGGAAAGCGATCGCCTTTCGGGCAGGGTTGAATTTGACCGTGGTCGTCATGTAACCCAGCGGGCAGAGTGATCGAACCGCCGCCCCCCGGCGATCCTCGCTGTGCGTGAGGATCTCGAATGGGCTGGTCTCACCCTCCGGCCCGAACACCTTGTTCGACGCAACGCAATGGGCGTAAATGATCTGCCGCGTCGATGTATCGATGACCGGATCGGAAATGAAGCCGGGCCGTCCTCGTGTCAAGGCCGTCATGGCGATCATCGTGGCGGTCGACAGCAGATCGCACTCGCACGCGCCAATGAGCCCCTCGTTATTCAACTCGTGGAAACCCATACACGGATAGGCGTGGATATGTCCTCCATAGAACCCGCCGAGGCAATTGATCGTGATCGCATTCGCGCCGTGCCGCTTGAGGACTTCCTTTTGGGCTAGGTACATGGCGGCCGACTGTTTAAGTGTTTCTGGTGAGACATTTTCGATTCTTCGAGCCGTCTTCTGCCACTTTTCGGCTATTTCGATCGACTGATCCCTGTCGGCCGACTGCCAGGCTGCGTTCAATTCGGCGTACGGCACGTCGACCACTTCAATGCCCATCTCTTTCTTGATGGCACTCCAGAGTCCCCCGTGTCTTCCACCCACCGCGAGGATCTTGCCCCGCTTCATTGCGGCCAAGCAGTCTTTCATATCGAGCGTCGCGACGGGATCGGGCAGCGAGGAAAGATCTCCGGGTGCGGGCGTTCGTTGCCGGCGCACCCGTTCGGTCGCCTCGACGAATTGTCCCATCGCACCTCCCCTGGCAACGATTTCAAAACACTGGACGGCCGCCGACAAGTCGTCCGGATCGGACGAGGCGACATAGCCAACGTTGGGTCGCTTCTGCCGAAGCATTTTGGCCGTGTATAGAAGGAACCCGCCGCTGCCGCCATAGGTGAAGTCGGCAAAAAGCGTCGGTTTACCCGAGGTCACCACCGTCTGCACCACGCGGGGCCAGTTGTTCATTTGCATGACTAAATAGCCGTCGACCGGCGACGATTTGTCTTGAGCGAGAATCTTCTTGGCCTGCTCAGACCCATCGGCCATCGACGTGACGAACTCGAAACCAGGACACGCCGCCTTCAATTGTGTCTCGATGCCGGCCATGACCGGCCTAAAATCGTACCCCACGTGTGGCCAGGTCGGACGTGGTTGGACCTTGTCATACAAGCTGTAGATGATTCGGATCCGCGGCTTGTCAGCGGCCACGGCTGCCCGAGCCAGACGATCAGTGGCCAGCAAGCCCGTCACCCCGGCGCAGGCCGCGCAGCCGGCTGCCAGGAATCGCCGCCGGCTCAGAGGACAACAGGAACACGAAGAAACTAATTCGGAGTGTTTCATCACAGGTTTCCTTTTTGTGAGGACCGGTAACAAAGGGGGGCTACAAACATGGTCACCACCGGCTCGCGCCACCTCCAACGGTTTCTGGCCGTGGAAGGCCCTTACGAACCGACGGGTGGTTAGGGAATAAACGCGATGAGGCCCCGGTTTTCGGTCCTCCGGGCACCGCTTCGCCATGGCCTGATCACCGTCAGGATGTTCCACAAGGCTTTCTGCTTGCTTTCTCGTATCGTCTTGTGAGCGTTTCCACGACCGCGACTACGCCTCTTCGAGCACTTTCCAACCCAGTGCGTCGGCCAGAGCGTAGACGGGCTCTTTCAGATCGCCATAGTAGGTCACTCGGTGCCACCCCCATTGGTCCCACTGGCCAAACAACTTCTCGATATCGCCGACCGGCTCAACCGCCAGTTTCGTGCGACACGCCCGATCGTCGTCCACGTTCTCCACCGCCTTGCCTTGGTGAAAGAGAATGGTCTTCCACTCCGGACCGAACTCGACGGTCGTGGTCATATAGCCCGTCGGAAAGATCGACCGAACCGCAGCGCCCTTGCGGTCTTCGCTGTGGGTGAGGATTTCGAACGGGTTGGACGGGCCCTCCGGTCCGAATACCCTGTTCGAGGCGACACAATGGGCATAGATGATTTGCCGCTTCGCCGCGTCGATCACCGGATCGGAGATGAAACCGGGACGGCCCCCGGCAAGTGCCGTCATCGCAACCATGGTCGAGGCCGACCGTACGTCGCACTCGCACCCGCCGATCATCCCCTGGTTATTCAACTCATGAAACCCCAAGCAAGGATACGCGTGCAGATGACCTCCGTAGAACCCACCGAGGCAGTGGATCGTGATCCCGGTGGCGTCGTGCCGCTTGAGCAGCTCTTTTTCGGCCAAGTACATCGCGGCCGACGCTTCGAGCGTCTCGCGCGAGACGTCTTCGATACGCCGGGCCGCCTGCTGCCAGCGGTCGGCGATTTCCTGCGATTGGTCCTTGTCGGCTGCCCGCCAGGCTGCGTCGAGCTCGGCGAACGAAACCTGGACGACCTGAATACCCATTTGCTCTTCGATCGCCTGCCAGAGCCGTCCTCGCCCACGACCCACGGCCAGAATCTTGCCTCGTTTCATCGCGGCAAGGCAGTCTTTCGGCTCCAGCGCGCGCGGTGCATCGGGCTTGCACGAGAGATCGCCGGGTGCGGGCGTGCGCTCGCGGCGAGTCTGGGCGACCGCCGCGGCGAACTGCTCCCTGGAACCGCCTTGCTCGACGACGTGGAAACACTTGACCGCCGCGACCAGATCATCCAAGTCGGAGGACGAGACAAAACCGAGTCGCGGCTGCGTCTCGCGCAACGATCGCGCCGTGTTGCTGAGAAATCGGCCCGTACCGCCATACGGGAAATCGGCGTAAAGCGTCGGCTTGCCCGCGGCAAGCACGGTCCGTACCGCGCGGGTCCGGTTGTTCAATTGATAGACCAGATAGCCGTCGACGGGCAACGCCTTGTCCTGTTCGAGGATTTTCTTGGCCTGCTCGGCGCCATTGACCGTCGCGGTGACGAACTCGAACTCCGGGCAATCCTCCTTGAGCTTGGCGTCGATTCGGGCGATGACCGGCCGAAAGTCAAACCCAACGTTCGGCCAGTCCGGGCGGACCTGCTTCAGATCCTGGAACGCATAGATGACCCGAATCCGAGTCTTCTTCGTCTTCTCGGCCGCTCGGGCAAGGCTGCCCGCCCTCAGAAGACCGGTCGCCCCGGCACACGCCGCGCAGCTGGCTTCAAGAAACCGACGGCGGTTCACCGAACAACAAGCACACATGGAAGAAGACTCGGAGTGTTTCATCATGATCTTCCTTTGATTGAGGTGGGCAGGACGCATGCCGCGAAATGGGAGGAATATGGGTTGATGCCGCAAGAAACAGTAGGGCCGATCGGCGCGACTCGGCCAAGGCAAAACAAAGCGGTGTGCGGTTTCCTTGTTGTAAACGCTCTCGACGACGTGACTACGCCTCCTCCAATACCTTCCACCCCAACGCGTCGGCCAGGGCGAAGACAGGCTCTTTCAGGTCACCGTAGTAGGTCACGCGGTGCCAGCCCCACTGGTCCCACTGGCGGAAGAGTTTCTCGATGTCACCCACCGGTTCGACCGCCAGCTTCGTGCGACACGCCCGATCGTCGTCGACGTTCTCCACGGCCTTGCCTTGGTGAAAGAGAATGGCCTTCCGCTCGGAACTGAACTTGACCGTCGTCGTCATGTAGCCCACGGGGAAGATCGAGCGGACTGCGGCACCGTTGCGATCTTCGCTGTGCGTGAGAATCTCGAATGGGTTTGTTTCGCCTTGTGGTCCGAAGACCCGGTTCGATGCGACGCAATGGGCGTAAATAATTTGCCGCTTGGCGGTGTCAACGACCGGATCGGAGATGAACCCCGGCCGACCCCCGGTCATAGCCGTCATGGCCACCATCGTCGCAGTAGCTCGCAAGTCGCACTCGCACGCCCCGATGAGGCCTCGGTTGTTCAATTCGTGGAAACCCAGGCACGGATAGGCGTGGATATGCCCTCCGTAAAAGCCTCCGAGGCAATTGATCGTGATCGCGTTGGCGCCGTGCTTCTTGAGCACCTCTTTTTCGGCTAGATACATGGCCGCCGACTGTTCCAGCGTCTCGCGCGAAACATCCTCGATCTTTGCAGCCGTTTTCTGCCAGCGGTCGGCGATTTCTCGCGACTGGTCCTTGTCGGCCGCCTCCCAAGCCGCGTTCAACTCGGCAAAGGGCACCTCGACGATTTCGATGCCCATCTGCTCGGTGACGGCCGGACCGATCTTCGGAAAAAAGCGACCCACCGTCAGAATCTTGCTCTGCTTCATCGCCGTGAGGCAGTCTTTTGTATCGAGCGTCTTGAGCGGGTCGGGTTTGCAGATCAAGTCACTCGACGCGGGCGTCCCGTTCTTGCGCACCCGCTCGGTGGCCGCGACAAAGTCCGCAACCGAGCCGCCTTTCTTGATCAGTTCAAAACAACCCACCGCCGCGACCAGATCGTCCGGGTTCGACGAGGCGACGAAACCCAAGTTCGGCGTGTTGCGACGCAGCAAGCTCGCCGTGTAAACGAGGAATCCGCCGCTGCCACCGAATTGAAAGTCGGCGTAGAGCGTCGGCTTGCCGGTGGTAACCACAGGCTGCACCACGTGATTCCAGCAGTTCATCTGATAAACGAGGTAGCCGTCGATCTTGGCCGACTTGTCCTGTTCGAGGATCTCCTGGGTCTGCTTCGCGCCGGTGGCCATCGACGTGACGAACTCGATGTTTGGGCATCCCCTCTTCAACACGGCCTCGATTTGCGCCATGACGGGCCGGAAATCGAACCCAACGTTCGGCCAGTCCGCGCTCAGCTGTGTGGGGCCATGCAGAGCGTAGATGATCCGGATCCGCGTCTTATCCGTTTTCTCGGCTGCCCGAGCAAGGCCGCTGCCCGCCATAAGCCCCGTCGCGCCGGCACACGCCGCGCAACCGGCAGCAAGAAATCGACGCCGGCTGACCGGACAACAGGCGCACGCGGAAAGGCTCTCAAGGCGATTCATGATCGTTCTCCTCTAATCGCGGCGGGAAGGAGGAGGCAGAAGCGCGACAAGTAGGTGGGAAACTCGTGCCGCGCAGGAAACGAGAGTCTGCCACCTCCAGTTTCATCCTGTCATTCTACAGGTCTTTCCTGTTCGTTTCAAACGTTTCTCCATCTCCCGCGCGCACGGCACTCAAGGCCAACAGTGGCAAGCCTTTGTGGAAAGTCTCGGGGGCCAAAACGCCTTTTGCGGTGAATCAAAACCGGCGGCCACTCGGCTTTCTGACGCGGTCAGTCAACAACGGTCTTCTCGTCCGAGTCAAGAGCAAACGTCTCGACCGATGAAAACCGCCGGCGGATGGTTCGTTGAAACTCGACGCTTGGGTAGCCGAGAATCAGGGCCATGGCCGGCGTGTTTCCCTCGGGCACCCCCAGCTTCCGGCACAGTGCCTTGTTGCGCTGGATGATCGGCGCGGCGCCGCCGATCATCGTCGTGCCCAGCCCGAGCGACTCGGCCGCCAGCATCGCGTAGGTGCATGCGATCATCGCATCGGGCACGTCGGTATAGGGCGAGTGGTGGAAAACAATCACGGCCGGCGCGTCGTAGAAGACCGCGTCGCGGCCCGCGCGGTGGTGCTGGACGTAAGTTTCAGCCAATGGGCGAATGAAATCGCGAAACTGCTCGTATTTGGCCCGGCTCATCATCGGACGCATCAACGTCAGAACCCAGGGCCTGAAGAACTTCAGGAATCCCTCGTATCCTTCGATGATCTGGTCGGCAAGCTCCCGCACGGCCTTCCGCCCGCGGACTACCACGCAGCCGACGTCCCACGGCGGAATGCCCATTGGGGCCGACGAGGCCATTTCGACTACTCGATCGAGAAGCTCCTGGTCGACCGCCTGGTCGGTGAAATGGCGAACGCTGCGGCGACCGCGCATCAGCGCGGCAAGCGCGTCGGCCGTGGCCTTCTCGCCTGATTGCGGCGCCGGCAGCAGATCGTCCGGCGAGATGCCGCGACCGCTTACTCGAATCGCTCCCTCGGGGCAGACCATCATGCAGTGGCCGCAGGCGATGCAACCGAAAGGGCTGTCGGCGTGGACCACGATCCGCCCGTCGTCCAGGCTCAACACCTCGCCCGCGCAGACCTCGGCACACTGCCCACACTGGATGCAAGCGGCTTCGTCTACCCGAACGGTGCCCGCCTCGCGATAAAGACTATGCATGATGGCCATGAATGAGTTCCTTGTGCGGTCTCGGAAGTATTGTCCCCACCCCCTCGATTTGGACTTTAATTTGCGTTGATTGGTTTTTCTGTAACCTGATGTTTTGTAATGCTTTGCGTCATGTCATATCGTCGTAAAATCGAGTGGCTCATTTTTTTCTTGGGACTAAATCCCCCGGGTTGAGGGAGACCACTGCGACTTTTTCTCCCCCATCCGGTCGATCCTTCGGGAAAAATCCCGGTGGGCGATGCCCACCCTACGTCTCTTTGACCGCACGTCGAGCAGGGCGTCACCTGTCATACCGAACGATCTGTCATTCCGAGCGAAGCGAGGAATCTCGTCCCCACCAGACCATGCGAGATCCTTCGCTTCGCTCAGGATGACAAACACGTCGCCGGCAGGGTGGCTGGGGCATAGCGGAGCGGTGCCCCGGAAGTCCGAGAACTGGGCCATGGCCCAGCGGCGGCCCAGGGCTCCTGCCGCCCGGCGACCGTGGTCCGGCCCTTCGACCTGATCATGCATGAGACGTCCCTCGTGGATCATGGTAGTCTGTATACCATGGGCACACAGGTTTTTTCAAGTCAACTTTTTGGCCACCCCTCTTTGTTGCCGCGTGCCCGACGACGAACGGGAACCACGGATGGACACGAATCGACACAAGATGGAGGGAAAAACTGGAGAGGACGTACGCCGGGCCGGTGGTCGAGCGACGAAGATTGGCCACGAAAAACACGAAGACGGTAGGTGGCCTTGATGGATTGGCCGGACAGATCTCGGTGTGCGACTGCTTGCGGAGTTTCTCGTGGCGTTGAATCGGTGCGACGGCACTGCTTGCCGGAGACCATTAACCAGGAGATAATCGGCAAGCAGTGCGGCCCCGTCTCGGACATCGACGTTCTTCGAGGCAAGCAGCGACACCGGAGCAAGTGTTTGTGACGCAAACGGAATCGTAGCGGATCGTCGGTGGCCGAAAAAGGTACTTGACAACGGATATTGCAGAACAGAGAATTCTTCTTGACTAAAGACGCTACTCCCAGCTTATTGAAATGGCATTCTGTCAAAGGGGTTCACTGTGGCAACGATGGATCAATCTCACAAGTACTGTAAGAAGTGTCAAGAACAGTCTCTCCATGCACGACCGGGAACTAATCATCTTCTCCATGCTTTCTTGACCTTTTTTCTCTGCGGATTCTGGTTGCCGGTTTGGATTCTGGCTTCCATCCGAATTGGTGGCTGGCGTTGTCAGACTTGTGGCTATGGAGGTAGCACACTTCTGCGGTTTGGTCCACCGGTACTTGCTCTTGGTGGCTTCCTTCTTGTTCTATCGATCGTTGTGGCAAGCCTTGATATGTCAAGCCCCGTGGCTGCAACTACGCCCGGCCGCGATTCTTCCAGCGACACCGCGGCACCCGATGTGGCTACCGCCAAGCCGGTATACGACGTTCCTTCCCTCATCGGCAAGACCATTGACGAAATCCGAAGCACACTTGGCAAACCTCTGGACTCGGAAATTGAGCCGTCGGAACTACAACTGGATACCGGCGTTGACCAATGGGAAAATGTCTTTGAGAAAAACGGTTGTCAGTTGCTGGTAACCTTTGACCCACGGACTCGGAAAGTGGTGGATTTCTTCCTCGAAGGGAACAAACAAGAATCCGTGTTGCGGATTGGGCAGTTGTCAGCCGATGCGACGGACTATCGGATTGAGTATGTCAAGGCGATTCGTGATCCTTCGGCTATCACTGGAGTCAAGGCTATTCCAACACCCAAGGTAGTGGTCCGAGAGCCGGCACCCAAGGTGCCAACAGTGAGAACGTGGACCGATGCTACCGGCCGTTACAAGACGGAAGGCACGTTTGCTGGGGTTGAATCCGGAAAGGTCAAGTTGATAAAGGCGGACGGAACGTCTATCAACTTGCCGCTTGAGAAACTGTCGCAAGAAGACAGGCAATGGATAAAGAACCAAGGTAACTAGCTGGGCGCGCGGGTGCCCTTGATTGATTGGCCGTACAAATCTCGGTGTGCCACCGCTTGCGGAAGCTCCTCGTGGTGTTGAATCAGAGCGACGGCACAGCTTGCCGGAGACCATTGGCCAGGAGATAATCTGCAAGCAGTGCGGCCCAGTCTCGGCAGGGTGGCTGGGGCATAGCGTAGCGGTGCCCCAGAGCGTCACCGCCCGGCAACCGTGGTTCGACGTTTCGACCTGACCAACCATGGGAAATCCCTCGCCGATCCTAGGTCCATGCATACCACAGCCCAATCGGATTTTCCAGTCGAGTTTTTGGCCACCCCCCTTCTTTCACCACGAAGTTCGCGAAGGACACGAAGATGGACGGGTACCATGACGACAAGAGATTCACGACGGAGAACACGGAGGACGCAGAGGAAAGGTCTGAACGTGCAAGGCACGTGTTTGCACACACCATGTCCTTCTTGCCGAGAAGGCCATGAAGACGCAGGACATCTGATGAGCGACACGGGAGCGGCACAACGGCTCGCCTTGCTTCTGCGAGAAGCAGTGCCACGCAAAAAGTGACCACGTTGAAGCAAGGACGCCCGGCGCGAGTCCGACCAGACCGTTGGCTTGGCTTACTCCTTCGGCTTGTCGATCTCCGTCGGCTCTCGATAGTTGATCCCCGCGGCGTCGAGACGTTTGAAATGGGTCCGCAGGCGCCGGAAGAACTCGGCGTAGTCGCGGCGCTGGTCGGGCTCCGGCGACCAGGCGACCTCGCATAGGGCGCACGCGCGGGGGTAGGTCTGGTAAAGGAGATGAGGGAAGCTCTTCATCGCCTCGCCCCACAGCGCGCCTTCGACGCCGACGACCAGATCGGGATTGACCCGCTTGATGTCGTCGGGCAGCGGCTCGAATTCGTAGGCCCGGCGGAGCGTGATGATACGGCCGACGCCCTTCGGCTCGTTTTGTTTCTCGGGCGACTGCCAGTAGTCAAAATAGCAGTGCGTGAACGGGGCCATCACGAGAAGCTGACCGTTGGCCGCGGCCTTTTGGATTTGTTCCTGGGCTTTGCGGTTCAAACGGTAGCACATGGCGATTGACCCGGGCTTGGCCCCGCTTTCAAGAATCTCATCCCAGCCGACGAGCGTGCGACCCTTCTTCTTGAGGTAGTCGGCCATGCGGCGGACGAAATAGCCGTGCAACTCGGCGACGCTCTTGAGTCCTTCGTCCTTCATCCGCTTGCGGCAGTGGTCGCATTTCTTCCAGTTCGTTTTCATGGATTCATCGGCGCCGATGTGGATGTATTGGCTGGGAAAGACCTCCAGTATCTCGTCAAGGATGTTTTGCACGATCTCGTAGGTCGCTTCCCGGCCGGGACAGAGCTCGCCGCGGTCCGGCCCTGTCAAGTCAACCGTGCAGCCACACTCCGGGCAACCTCGCAGCAAACCGTCGGCGTGGCTCGGCATCTCGATCTCGGGCACGATCGTGACAAAACGCTTCCGGGCAAAGGCGACCAGTGATTTCAGCTCGTCTTGCGTATAATAATGCCGAGCCAGGCGGTAATAGGTCTGGTTCTTCTCACGCTCCGGGTCGGCCGCGTTGAGCGCCTTCTGGGGAGTCAGGCTAGGATAGCGCCGCACTTCGACCGTCCAATTGCTGTCATCGGTGAAGTGGATCTGCAGTACGTTCAACTTGTGAAGCGCCAGGTAATCGACGTACTGCTTCAGCTCGTCGATCGTCCAGAAGTGCCGGGCCGGGTCGATCAGCAGCGCCCGCCATGCAAACCGGGGCTTGTCCCGGATCGTCGCACAAGGAACCACCAGTTTCTCGACGGGAAGCGTCTTCGAGACGTTCGGCTCGTCGGCCGGGCGCGGCGGAGGAATCGTCTGCCGACCGCCCAACTTCCCTTCGACCATCGCCGGTGAGCGAAACGCCTCGGGCGGAGCGAGTTGCAGGAGCGTTATCCCGCCGTAAAACACGCCGGCCGCTTTCGGGGCGCGGATAACGGTGCCGTTGTCCGTCACCACAAGAGAATAGCCTTCCTCGCCCAGGGTTCGGTCGGCTCCGGCCGTCGTCATCAGGATGGCCCCGGGCACGGCGTCGGTCGCGCCGGTGGGCGCGGCCGTCACCTGCTCTCCGAGAGCCAGCGACAAACGACTTGCCAGGTAATCGGCCGCATCGGCCAGACGCGCGTCGCCCTTGGTGTAGAGGACTTTCGTCGCGGGCGTAATGGTGAACTCACCCGATTCGATTGCGATCTCGACCGGCCGCGGAACAAGCGCCGGTCCTTCGGCGGCAAGCGATGCCGATGCAAAACACGCAAGCGAAACGGCCAGACCGGCCAGCATCGCGGGAACGACCGTGCAACAAAGCGGGCGATTACGGATGGTCATGACCGTCTCCTGAACAGGCGGGCGATTGGGCCGGCGTCCTCGTTTCAATCTCCCATCCGAACCCCGGCAAGTCAAGCTCCGACTTCAGATCTTCCCTTCCGACGCTCTCTGGGACGTCTGAGACGGGAATACACTACCGAATTGAAGCCTCTACGCTTCTTCCTCCACTCGACCGCCGCGGACAACAAAATGACGTTTCTCGCTCGCCGGGCGGAACAGCCGCCAGTCTTCGCCCTGCGTGCCGGCGGGAAAGAGAACGAGACGGTACGTGCCCGACAACTGCATGACGGCGCCTCCGTGAGCATCGGTGGCAACGTCTTCGACGGTGGGGCACGCCGTCTCGATGAACTGCCTGACTTTTCGGTCTTGGAGCGTTTCGTTCTCGGTCCAATCCCAGGCGTCGGCGTCGAACTCGTCGGTCTCTTCCGCCGGGTGGAACAGATCATGCCGTCCGGTGAGAATCCGATCCGCCGTCTCGATACGCCACGGACATTGCACGTGGAGCGCGTACTGGCCGCATTCCCCTTTTTCATACGGACGCAACTCACCAAAGTCGAACATGCGCATGTCGCACGCGCGGCCGGTGCCCGAGAGCTTCAGGCCAATGAGCACTCGAAGCTGCTCAAACGTTGCTTGCGCGGTGTCTGCCATGTTGCTCTGATCCAGAAATCTTCACGCCGGGAAATGGAGTCCTTCCGCCCCATCGGTGCGTGCAAGCACGCGCGCTACGGCTCGGCCATTCCCATTGCGGGACGAGGGCACGCGCTGTTTCTGCGAAGGAATGCCACACAAGAATTAACCGCGTTGCAGCAAGGGCATCCGGCGCATTCTGCTTGTATTGAGGCCCATTGGGAAGTCAATCAGACAACTGGCCATCAGAGCAGTAGCCGCTCATGTCTTCGGCGTTAGCAGACAGAAAATGTTGTACGTGTTGAAGAAGAACTCCGCCTGGAATATGGTCTGCTTGTCGGTAGCAGAATCAGAAACACTGATCTCACATACATAGCTATCCTCTATGCCTTTCCCCGATTGTGTAACCGCCGCAACTGCCTCCGGGGGCACTTCACCCCGCAGCTTCTCAAAAAACCTCGTTTTGAAAATGGGTGATGCGGCGCAGTAGCGAACGTCCCAGCTTGGAGTGGCGTCCACGTCGATATTGTGCTGACGGTTCTTCTGCTTGAAGACGATCAACATGCACGGGCGAAAGTTCTTCTCGACCAGCCTTCTCGCAGTTGCTTCAAAGGAACTCTGATATCGCGTAGCGAGCTCCTTAACAGTGGAAGTACTGATCTGGCGGGAATTGGCCTCTGCGGAGAAACGGTCGCCGAGAAACAGCAGATCGGCGGCAAAATCGTTCGCCTCCTTCTCCAGCATCAGCCGCGTACCAAAGCTGAGTCCGATATCATCACACACATACAGTGCATGCTCGTGATGCGGTAGGACGTAGTGGCCGATCTCATGCAGCACGCTGAAGCGCTCGCGCTTGACGCTCAAGGAATCGTCCGTCGCAATCAGACGGTCGGCAAACGACAGAAGAGCACGGGGCGATGCCCCCGCCAGCGTGCATCTGGCCTCCTCTGGCAGTTCGGTGGCGAAATGGAAGCTCGTATAGTCGAGCTTCAGGAACTCCAGCAACTCCTGGGGATTGATATACTCTCGGTCGAACTGACCAGCGTTGCGGAGCAGGTAGCGCACCAGTTCCCGCGGCTCGATTTCCAGATAACCTGCACGGAACGAAGTCATGACGGGAGCACCCTGTCCTTGCGAAGTACGCCAAGCGATTTGCGGACAGCTTCTAGTCCCTCGGTACTCATGTCCGCTCCGTGCGCAGCCATCGCCAGCCGGTTGCTGCCTTTGAGTTCCTCCAACTCCGTAAAGTACCGACCGATGAGTGCATCGCGGCCCGGCTCGCGTTCGGCGTCGACAATCGCAAACATCTCGGCATTTCTGTCGATCAGTCGGATGAGTGTGTCGCTGGCCTTCGTCTGCAGGGAGCGACCGTTCTCCCAGCGGGTGTAAGTCTTTTCACCCACACCCAACAGGTGACTCATGTCGACGGCCGACAGCCCAGTCTTCTCGCGGACACCACGAATGTCCTCGGGTGCGAGTAAGCCGAGGCGTCGATACCTTTCCTGGCCGATCACCGTATCGAGTTCATGGGACAAAATGTCCTCGCCGCACGATCTGCAATGGAGCCACGAGGCGTCGGGAATGATGATCACACCGCCAGGGATATTCGGCGGGGGATCCATCCGGAACTCGCCCTGCATGTCCACGAGCGTATTCTCGCCACACAGGGGGCAGTGTTTTGTAGCCATGGCGTACCTCCCATCATCACGGCTGCCGCGCGTTCTCAGTAGTCGGGATGGACCGAAATGAGCAGCGCGTACTCGCCAGGTTCACCTAACTCACAGAGCGTTAGCTTGAAATAGAAGAGCACATTGTTGATGCGGGGCTTCATCTCGAACGCCGCTTGCCCCACGTGCCGGCCACGCAAAACGACCTTCTTCACCCGGTTGCCGGTGTCAATCCACGCCACGATCTCATCGCACACATCTTCCTTGCTAAGATGGTGCGTCAGCAAGCTGTACTCGACGGACTTCGTCACACGGACTTCGGTCGGGTCCGACGCCAGCCGACGGATCTCCGCACGTTCATTTGAATCAGCCGAGTTGCCGGCCATTGCTTGCTCCCCCGCAACGCCGTTGCACACCCGCAAGCAACTCATATGGTACCATATGATACCTTATTCGTCCTTGCGAGGCAAGTTCTTGAACCACTTTGGTTCCGTTGTCTCCTAGAAACCCACCGTCACTAATACATAAGTTGTATAATAACAGTTATTTGTGTAATGAACGTCAGACGTTCACCTCGGCCGAGCCGCCCAGGGCGTCGGGATAACGTTTTCGGATCGGTTCGACGACCGTCGCGAGGAACTCGTCGACTTGTTCGGGCGCGCGGCCGACGAACGTCGCCGGGTCGAGGGCCGCCTCAAGGTCGACCGACGAAAAAGCCTTGTCGCCGGCCAGCCGTTCCAACAGGTCGTTCGCCCTGCCCTGCTCTTTGACGACCGCGGCGGCGGCCTGGCTGTGTTTTCGAATACGCTCGTGCAGGTCTTGCCGATCGCCGCCCGCCGCGACGGCCGCCATGAGGATGTTTTCGGTCGCCATGAAGGGCAATTCGGCGGCCAGGCCGGCCGCGATCACCTTGGGATAGACGACCAACCCTTCGGTCACGTTTTGATAGAGAATCAGCACGGCGTCGACCGCCAAGAAGGCCTGGGGCAGCATCAGCCGCCGGTTGGCGCTGTCGTCCAACGTCCGCTCGAACCACTGCGTGGCGGCGGTCGCGTCGGCGCTCGACTGCAGGCTCATCGCGAAACGCGCCAACGAGCAGATCCGCTCGCTGCGCATCGGATTGCGCTTGTAGGCCATGGCCGACGAGCCGATCTGGCTCTTCTCGAACGGCTCCTCGACCTCCTTGCGGTGTTGCAGCAACCGCAGATCGGTGGCCATTTTGTGCGCGCTCTGGGCGATGCCCGAGAGGACCGCGAGCACTTGCGAGTCGACTTTGCGCGAGTAGGTCTGGCCGGTCACGGCGTAGGTCTCGTCGAAGCCCATCTTCTGGCAGACCAACTCGTCGAGCCGGCGGACTTTTTCGTGATCGCCGTCGAACAGTTGCAGAAAGCTCGCCTGGGTGCCGGTCGTGCCCTTGACACCCCGGGCCTTTAGCTGACTGAGCCGATGTTCGAGCTCGGCCAGATCGAGCGCCAGCTCATAGGCCCAGAGACACGCCCGGCGTCCGACCGTCGTCGGCTGGGCCGGTTGCATGTGGGTAAAGGCCAGGCACGGCAGATCGCGATAGTCGGCGGCGAACCGGCCCAGCCGATCGATCACCCCGACCAGCCGGTCGCGGACCAGCCGGAGGGCGTCGCGGATTTGCAGCAAATCGGTGTTGTCGCCGACGAAACAACTCGTCGCGCCCAGGTGGATGATGGCTCGCGCGTCGGGACACGCGTCGCCGAAGGCGTGCACATGGGCCATGACGTCGTGGCGGAGTTGCTTTTCATATCGGGCGGCCGTCGCGAAATCAACGTCGGCGGCGTGGGCCTTGAGTTGATCGATCTGCTTCTGGCGGACCGGCAAGCCCAGTTCGGCCTCCGCTTCGGCCAGCGCGATCCAAAGCCGGCGCCACGTGGTGAATTTGCGCCGAGGGCTAAAGATCGCGCTCATCTCGGACGAAGCGTAGCGCGAAATCAACGGGTTTTCGTATTGATCGAGTTCTGGCATAGTCAATCACAATGCGGATGAAGATAAGGAACCACAGATGAACACAGATATACATAGATATGTCTTTGAGGCCGTCCGAGGATTCACATTCCGGGTAGCACCGATGATTTTCCGCCAGCGATGCTGCAACTTCTCGGTCGCTTTTCGGAAAATCGTCGGTGTTGCGAAGCAACAAGAGGTCTTGTTGGTCAACGGTCCAACGCCTCTTGCCGCTCGGCGGCACCGACGATTCCGCGGCGTAGTCTTGTCCGAGTAGCAGACTTTGCTCCGCGGAATCATCGGTGTCACCCTCTGGAATACACGGTCTGAATTCCCGGACGGCCTCATGTCTTTGTCGTCGTAGGGTGGGCACCGCCCACCGTGAATCTTCCGTTGTTGAAAGCGGTGATTTCGGTGGGCGGTGCCCACCCTACGCGCGAATCCCGAAATCCCCCGCCTCACATATTCGTTACCTCGTCGGCGTCGCCCGACGTGAGCAATCGGTCCATGGCGCCGGCCAACTCGCGGTCGTGACGGTTGTCGCGTGCATAGATGCGGCAGATGCGGCAACTGACGGGCAACTGGCGGAACAAGGCTCGGTCGTCCAGGCTGCGAATCTGGTCGCTCGCCGAATCGTAAAGGAAATTCTGGCCGGCCGCCGGCGTGCTCGAACCGGGCCGGTGAACGTGCCGCGCCGTGTCGACGCGCAGCGGCATGTCGCGCAACGGTTTCGGCAAATGGCCGCGCACCGCCGCTTCGAAAACCTCCGGGCCGCTGAAGACGCTGCTTTGCTCCGGCTGGTCGGGCTGAAAGAAGATCGTCCGCTCGCAGGCCATTTTCCACTGCACCTCGCGCCGCAGCAGACGTTGCCACCGCCGGCCCAACTCGCACAACACGGGATCGTCGCCTCGCGCCCAATCGCCCACCCGAACCAGAATCGACCACTCGGTCAATCGCGAGTACTCCTCCAAGTGGTCCAACGGATTGCCGGGGAACAGATGGGACTTACTGTCGGTGAACAGTTCTTCAAGATCCAAGTCGATCGCTCGAACCGTGCGGTGAAAGTAGATCGCCTGGAACAACTCGCCGCGAACCGCGAGAAACCGGACCAGCGCGGCCAGGCCCCGGTCGTGGATCGTCAGTCCGGCCTGGGTAAACGTGCTGTAACGCAGCAGGCGCTGCAGGTCGAACGATCGAGCGCTGTAGCCCGACATGTAGGCGTCGCGCAACACGAAATCCATGTTGTCGATCGTGTAGAGGCCGCTGAACAGGCATCGCAACAGACGTAGCCAGTCGGGAATCGACTCGCCCGAGTTGGCCTTGGGACGCGTGATGAGAATGACGATCTGCTCGGGGTCGAGCGTTTCGCCGTCTTCCATCGCCGCGCACGGACTCCGCCGGATGCCGCGGAGCAACGCGCCCAACTCGCGGCAGATGATCTGGCCGCCGAGCACCTCGTGATTCAGCCCATAGTCTTGGAGAAAATGAGCGTCGAAAAAGTGGCCGAACGGTCCATGGCCCACGTCGTGCAAGAGTCCGGCCATTCGCAGCAACGATTCGACGTAACCCCGGCTGGGCACGTCGGGGCAGACTTCGCGCAGACTGCCGTAGAGCGACTCGGCCGCGCGGCTGGCCAAATGCATCGCGCCGAGCACGTGCTGGAATCGCGTGTGCTCGGCCGCCGGAAAAACCCACCACGCCGTCTGGAGTTGATGAATCTGGCGGAGCCGTTGCAGCCACGGGTGATCGATGATCTGTTGTTCGGCAACCTCGCCCTCCGGCACACCCCCGGTCGAGGTAAAGGGAATGTACCCGTGGATCGGATCGTTGATCAGGCTTTCACGTTGGAACGGATTCATAAGGCAGATTATGACCGGCCGCGAAGCGTGCGTCCAGCAGGCGGTTGATCCGACGAGAATGTCGGCCGGCCGTCGGCACGGACTTCGCCGGGACCAAAAAGATCGTGACTGCATGAGCGAATAGACAAACAAAGCAAGAGATGTGCGAATGAAAGCATGGGCAAGATGAGGCGTCTGGGGGTGCATGTTTGCGGTTTGTTTGCCGACCAACGACATGGCCAGGCTCGATACACCGATCGTTGGTGGTAGAGCCACGCCTCCGGCAGCGGTGTAGGCAGGCGTCGCGTGGGCCGTTTTGGCCCGAACGATCTGGTATCGATTCGCCACTCCGACTAAACTGCGTTAGCTGTTCTATTTTGAACAAGCCCCCAACCGTCTTGCTGAGGTTTGCATGTTGGTCCGCAGTGGGCGGTTGCCGATTGCTCTGAAGTGGAGCTTCGGTCACTTGCCTTTCGATCGTACGAGATGCGAGGGGCGAAAGTACAATCACAACGACCCGAAAGTGGCGCGACGGCCAACGGATTGGCGAATCACCACCGTCGTCACCGACTAGCCATTTTCCCCTTGCGCGAGGTTTTCTTGCGTCTTTTGGCCGACCGGCTCTCTCGGCTCGGCCACGAGACGTGTATTCTCGAAGCCATACGGCATTCCCAGGAGATCTATTGTGCCCCGATTCCTTTCCCGTCTATTGCTCGTTTTCGCCATCGTGTTGGTTTTCGGCCCCCCGGTTCGTGCTGGGCAATCCGGTTTCGGTGAACGTCTTCTGCCGAAGAGCACCAAGGGCGTTTTCTTGGTGACCAACGTCGAATATCTCACCAGCCAATGGGAACAAACGCAGTTGGGCCAATTGATGAACGACCCCGCCATGGAGCCGTTCGCCAAGGACCTTCGGCGACAATTTCAGGATCGGTTTTCTCGGCTCCGCGAGCGGCTCGGGCTGAAACTCGACGATCTCCGTGGGGTACCCAGCGGCGAGATGGACGTGGCGATGATCCAGCCCGCCAAGGAACAGGCCGCCGTTGCCTTGCTGGTGGACGTGGCGGGCCATCTGCCCCAGGCCAAGGAACTGCTCGGCAAGGTATCGGCGAATCTCATCGCGCAGGGCGCGAAGCGAAGCGAAGACTCGGTCGGCAGCTTGATGCTCATCGTGTTCGACGTGCCGGAGAGTCGCGACTATCCGGCCGGCCAGGTGGCCTACTTCCTCTGCGAGGAAGACAGCCTGTTGGGAGCCGCCGACAACATGGAAGTGATGAAGGGCATTATCAGGCGGAAGATGGGTCAAGGCACGCCCGGCGATTCGTTGGGCGACGTGCCGTCCTTCAAACACGTGATGGGCCGGTGCCAGAAACACACCGGCGAAACCAAACCTCAGATTCGCTGGTTCATCGACCCGCTGAGCTATATCGAGTGCGTCCGCACCGTCACGCCCGAGAGCAAACGCCGCCAGGGCGTCACCGTGCTCGACGTGTTCCGCGACCAGGGTTTCTGCGCGATTCAAGGAATCGGCGGATACATCGATTTCAAGGTGGGGCAGTACGAGATTCTCCATCGCACGTCGGTCTACGCCCCGGGCCCCTACGTCAAGGCGCCCGAGCCGTACAAGGACAAAGTCTCGATGGACATGCTTACCTTCCCGAACAGCGCCAACTACGCGCTGCCGTCGTTCATCCCCAACGACGTGGCCACGTGCACCATGTTCCACTGGGACATTCTCAAGGCGTTCGACAATTTCGGGCCGACATTCGACGAGCTGTTCGGCGAGGGCGAGACAGGCATCTGGGACGACGTGCTCGAAAGCTTGAAGGAGGACGAGGACGGCCCGCAAATCGACCTCCGCAAGGAACTGATTCAGCACCTCGACCATCGCGTCACGGTCATCAGCGACTACGTGTTGCCGATTACGACGAAGAGCGAGCGGCTGCTGTTTGCCATAAGGATCAAGCCGGACAAGGTTCAAGACGTCGCCGACGGCGTCAAGAAGATGCTCAAGGACGATCCGACGATCCGGCGCCGTGTGCTCGGGAATCTCGAGATTTGGGAAACGGTCGAGCAAGAACAAATGAAGCTGCCCGACGCCCCGACGATCGACCTGCCCAACCTGGCGCCCAAGAAGAAGGAAACGGTGATCAAGCGGGAACGGCGATTCCGGGGTGAAGCGGAAGACGAGGAGGAATTGCTGTTGCCCCACGCCGCGGTTACCGTGGCCAATGGCCACCTGTTGATCGCGTCGCACTACGATTTCCTGGTCGACATTTTGGAGCGGGCCAAGAAGTCGGACCTGCTGGCCGACAGCCCCGACTACAAGACGGTCGACTCGGCCATGCGGAATCTGGGTGCCCGGCAAGATTGTCTGCGAGCCTTCTCGCGAACCGACGAGGAGTATCGGCCGACCTATGAACTGATCCGCATGGGCAAGATGCCCGAGGCCGAAACCATGTTTGGCCGGATGCTCAATTCGCTCTTCGGGCCGCACAAGAAAGGCTTTGTCCGCAAGCAGCAAGTCGACGGAAGCGAGATGCCCGACTACGACCTCGTGCGTGGCTACCTGGGCCCCGCCGGCACGTTCGGCAAGACCGAGGAAGACGGTTGGTTCGTCGTCGGGTTCATGCTGAAGAAGGGCGAATGAGGGATCGCGGCTTTCGGCGTGGAAGATTGGCGTCGAGGAACCGTGGATAACGGTGTCTCCCTTCCCCTCGGAACTTCTGAAATGGGGTTGCTCGACAAAACCAACCCGAAAGCCACGCCGTGGAGCGTTCTGCGACACGCGGCGATCACGGGCGCCGCCGGTGCCGTGATTTACGTGGTCGGCTGGTGGCTCAAAGGGGCGTTTCGCGAACACTGGCCGGTTGAATTGGCGATCTGGAGCGGTCTGTGCGCGCTGGTCGGGGCCGTTTGGGAGTGGCAGGTTCCCGACAAGAACGACCCCGACGACGTCGACCAAGACGATCGGCCCCCTGGTGGTCTGTCGCTCAAATAATTCAGCGCGCCACGGGCATCTTGCCCGTGTGGGCACTGCCGCACGCACGAACCAGCGAGCCGAACAAGGCCTGGCGGTGCGCACGGTCCATCTGCTCCGGATGCCATTGGACGAAGACGGCCCAGCGGTGGTCGGGTATTTCCAGGGCTTCGATCACTCCGTCGTCGCTGTGTGCGGCGGCACGAATGCCTCGGCCGAGACGCCTGGCCGCCTGATGATGCGACGAGACGACCGTGAGCTGATCGACTCCGAGAATCTCGCGTAGCCGGCTGTCGGCCGCAAGCGTCACGCGATGGGTTATTGGTTCTTTTTCGACGGCTTTCTTTTTTCCGTCGCTCTCGGCACGGGTTTTTTTCTTCTCCGAGTCTTTCTTGTCGGGCGGATGGGCGTGGACGACCGAACGGCCCACCTCGCCGGGAACGTCCTGCACGAGCGAGCCGCCTTGGACCACGTTGACCATCTGCGCCCCGAGACACACGCCCAACAGCGGCTTGCCTGAGTCGAGCCACTGGTCGATCAGTTTCGGTTCGAAATTCCACCGGGCCTCGGTCATGAGTTTGACCGTCGCGTGCGGTTCCTCGCCATAGGCCGACGGCGGAACGTCGCCGCCGCCGGTCAACACGAGACCATCGAGCCGCCGAACGAATTCCGCGCGAAGCGCATCATCGTCGACCGCCGGCACGATCACAGGCGCGCCGCCCGCCTCGTAGACGGCCCTGGCATAGGCCAAAGGAACGGTGACCGATCGCTTCCTGACCGTCGAGGTGATTCCGATCAGAGGCCGGGCGCCGGAGCGGGCTGCCACGGGCGGCTCGGCCGAAGGAGCCGTGCAAGCCGCCGCCGCGAGCGCCATGAGCAAAACGGCAAGGCGACCACGGGCCGCTCGTGTACGTTTCTCGCGTTGTCTCTTCACAAGATTCCCTTGTATGGTCAAGGGTTGCGGTGGGCGATGCCCACCCTACGGCTTTGCCTGCTCAGAATGACGGTTCTGAGATGTCTTTTCACGTTTCTTAGCTTGAACGATCCGCGGCAGTCGTGCAAGGTCTTTGGTGGTCACAGGCGAGCCGAAATTCGGGTCGGCTTCGATCAGTGTGCAGACCGCTTCGTGGATCATCGGGCCGATTTCCAACAGAAGATGCCCGGCCGGTTTGAGATAGGCCGCGGCCTGGGGCAAGAGCCGCTCGATCACCTCGGTACCGCGTTGGCCGGCGACCAGCGCGGCGCGCGGCTCGTGCTCGCGGACTTCGGGCACCAATTCGGCCCATTCCGACTCTTTCACGTAGGGCGGGTTGCTCACCACAAGATCGAACCGCAACTCGGCCGGCAGCGCGTCGAGCAGGTCGCTTTCCACGAATCGGATTCGCTCGGCCACGCCGTGCCGCTGGGCGTTTGCCTGGGCGACACCCAACGCCGCCGCGCTCAGGTCGACGGCCGTCACGCGAGCGCGCGGCAGATGTTTTGCCAGGCAAACGGCGATCGCGCCGCTGCCGGTGCCCACGTCGCAAATCGTCACCGGCCCGCCGTCGCCGTATTCCCTCGCCCGATCCAACGCGGCGACGACCAGCAGTTCGGTCTCGGGCCGGGGAATGAGCACCTCGGGCGTGACGCGAAACGAGAGCGAGTAGAACTCGCGACGGCCGACCAGATAGGCCACCGGCACATGTTTCGCCCGGCGCTGGATCAACTCGCGAAACAGACTCCGGGGCGCGTCGTCGGGCACGTCGTCGAAACGCGTGTACAGATCGATCCGCTGGCACCCAAGCGCCTCGGCCAGAAGCACCTCGGCGTCCAGCCGAGGGCTGTCCGCCCCGCGCGAGGCAAGATAGTCTTGCGTCCACGCAAGCAATCGGCCGACGGTCCATGTTTCGGTATCGGGCACGACAGAAGTATCAAGTGTGAAGTATAGAGTGTGAAATCCCCACCTACTCGATGGTGCCGAACGCATCGCGGAGCGCTTGGCGTTCGTACTCCAACAGTCCTTCGATCACCGGATCGACTCCACCGGCCAGGATGCTGTCGAGCTTGTAGAGCGTCAGGTTGATGCGATGGTCGGTCAGCCGATTCTCGGGGAAGTTGTACGTCCGGATTCGTTGGCTCCGGTCGCCCGAGCCGATCTTGGTCTTGCGTTCGTCGGAGCGTTTGGCGTCGGCTTCTTGCTGCTTGTGTTCATAGAGGCGAGTTTTCAAGACGCGAAGCGCCTTGGCCAGGTTCTTGTGTTGACTTTTTTCGTCCTGGCACGAGACGACAATGCCCGATTCGTAATGGGTGAGCCGAATCGCCGAGGCCGTTTTGTTGACGTGCTGTCCGCCGGGTCCGCTGGCGTGGAAGATGTCTTTTCGATAGTCGTCCGGTTTGATGTTGACTTCGACGTCCTCGGGCTCGGCCATCACCGCCACGGTGGCCGCCGACGTGTGGATTCGGCCCTTGGCTTCGGTCTCGGGCACGCGTTGGACCCGATGGCCGCCGCTTTCGTACTGCAGATGGCGATAAACGCCCTCGCCTTCGAGGCCCAGCGAGATTTCCTTGAACCCACCCAACTCGGTCGGATTCATGCCCAGGATTTCGACCTTCCAGTGCTTCTGCTCCGCGTAGTGTTTGTACATCTCGTACAAGTCGCGAGCGAACAGGGCCGCCTCCTCGCCGCCCGTGCCCGCGCGAATCTCCATCACGCATCGCGAACGGTTGGCGTCCTCGCCGCCGATGGTCAGGTCCAACAGTTCGTTCCAGTAGCCTTCTCGCTCGCTTTTCAACTCGGGCAGTTCCGCTTCGGCCAGTTCGCGCATCTCGGCGTCGGGGTTCTTGGCGAGCTCGCGAGCTTCGTTGATTTCGGCGTTGAGCTCTTTGAAGCGGCGATATTTCATGGCCAATTTGGCCAACGAGCCGTGTTCGCGCGCCACGGCCGACAGACGCGCCGAATTGGCCAACACGTCCGGGTCGACCAACAGCTTCTCCAACTCTTCGAAACGTCGGAGTTTCTGCTCCAGCAGATCGCGCATAAATTCACGCTTGGGTGAAAACCATCACCAATCGGCAGGGATAAGAAAACGAAGTCCAAGCAAGGACGCGCTCTACAGCTCGTCGTCGTCGACCGGTGCCGGTCTGACCGGTTTCTTCTTCTTTGGCTTCAGGCTGGCGTAACCGCCGCCGCCGAATTTCTTGTTGAACTTTTCGATCCGGCCCGCCGTGTCGACGTACTTGAGTTTGCCCGTATAAAACGGATGACACACGTTGCAGATATCGACCTTGAGTTCGGCCTGGGTGCTTCGGGTCGTAAAGGTGTTGCCGCAACCGCAGGTGACTTTGGTCTCGACGTACTTGGGATGGATGCCGTCTTTCATGGTTTCACCGTGTCGTGCTTCAGCCGTGAAAGCGACCCGCGTTGCGTCAGACAACCGTCCGCCTGGCTCGGTCCGGTGCCATCGCTTCCACTAGATATTCAGAATCTCATAGTTTACCGCCCACGACACGGCTCGACAAGGGCATCGCCGTCCGGGGGAAGCTAATGCCCCCCGTTAGGCTAATGCAAGCTCGCCGCTGCCGAGTGGCCATTCCAGTCTACCGCAACACGGCCGAGTCCTTGCGATAGGGAATCGGCTTGGGATCCATCATCGCGACCAGCCGGTCCTTGATCGCAAACGCACAGAAATGATTCCCTCTCGGGTTGTAGTGCCCGACGAAGTATTGTCTGAGGTATTCCTTCACGTCGATCTTGTACTTCTCGAAATCCTTCAAATGGGCGTCGATCATGTCGACCACGGGCAGGTTCTTCCGTTTAAGGAAGTCGACAAAGGGCTGGTCCCAACGTGAGCCCTCCTTGATTCTTCTCGCGATGGACGTGGGCGGATAGGAGAGCACATAGAGGACCTTCTTGCCATGAGCACGCGCGTAGGCCTCGATCTTCTCCACGATCTTCCGCGTTGAAAACAACGCTGCTTGATTGTGTATTCCATGAGCGGTCTGCGAAAGATGCTCGTTGGTTTCAATCGACGTTTCAATGCCATGGGTCGACGCCAGTGCCATGACGTCCCGGTAACTCTGAAACGGATTTCTGGTCTTCGCGTTGTTGTGCGCCAGGATGATCTTCAACACGAAATCGTCCTTGAAGAGCTCATGGGTCTTCTCCAGGTCGCACAGGTCGTAGAGCGATTCCGGTGTGGGGCACGGGTTGGGCCGTTCCTCGAACGCATCCCGTGCCAAGTTCACGCGCACGTGCGGCAACGTCGGCTCAATGAACCGCACGTGCTTTCCCCTGCGAATATTCCGCCACGAATCCAGATTTCTGCGATGATCGTCGTCGTAGATATTGAAGATGATGACCTTGGCCGGCTTTCTCTGTTCTTCTTTGAGCATCCGCAGATAGGCCTGATAAACCGACCACCCACCGATCCCGAAATTGCGCACCGGCTCCTGGAGATGCGCCGCCAGTTGCTCTTGCCACGTTTCGTGGTCACTGACCTGATGACACTGGGTGAAACTGTTGCCGTACGTGTTGATTCGGCAAGGTTGATCCGCGTAGTTGCCCAACGTTCGCTCTCCGTCCGGCTGGACGTAGGTGTAGACACAAACGCTCTTGTCAACGCCGTCGCGGAACCTCGCGTTGGGAAGCAACCATCCGAAGTCGCTGTGGTACTTGGCGAACGGAAATGCCTTGCCTGCAAGCCATCGCTCGACCTCTTCGCGAGTATACAGCCGTGATTCAAGAAATTCGCGTGCCGTAAGTTGTCGCCTTCGGTGCTTGCCAGCCCCGGCGAGAACGGCTGCGGGAAAGCATGAAGCCACACCGACACCAAAAGCCGATTGCGTGGCCGCTTCGAGAAATCGTCTTCGATTCATGTTGATCGCAATGCCCATTCTTGCTGACCCCGCGATTGGAAGAAATCGCCAACACGGCCGAAAGTCCTTCGACGGTCATCCATTCTAATCGTGGCAGGCCATGACTGCAAGTTTCATTGATGATTGCATATTCACCGAACGGCCAGCCGCGGCCCAACTGCTTGAAACCGGGCTCCCGTTGGTCGCCCTCCGTTCATTCAATATGCAAGGGCCAATAAGTGTTACGACCAGTTGCTGCCGTCGCTCGCGCGGTTGCGCGAGTTCGGATACCGACGGCCTTACCACGGTCACGCGGCAGCCACACGACTTCGATCCAGGCGAGCCGAACGCCGGCCAATGACTATCGCGTCACGGACAAACGAAACAACAAGTCGCCTGTGGGATTCCTCGTTCCGAGGCCCCACTCCGTGCGTGCCCGATCGTCCTTGCCGTCGAGTCCGACCGAGTAGACCACCGGTTGCCCGTCGACGGTCGTCATCCGCATCGGCCGATCGGAGTAGGGGTCCGTGGGGATTTCCGACAAGACCGAAGCCTGGAACACCGAACCGGCAGCAAGTCGCATAAACGGGTCTCTGGCCAGCACGACCGGAACAAAAATCGGACGCACTCGTTAGTCCCTGTCGGCGCAAAGGACCGAGACGAACGCTTTCTGGGGTATATTGACTTTGCCGATCAACTTCATCTTTGCCTTGCCCTTCTTTTGCTTGTCGAGGAGCTTATTCTTGCGCGTCACGTCGCCCCCGTAGAGTTTTGCGGTCACGTCTTTTCGATAAGGCTGGATCGTCGATCGCGCGATGATCGTGCCGCCAATCGTGCCCTGGATCGGGATCTTGAACTGGTGACGGGGAATCGCTTCGGCCAGTTGTTCACAGTAGTGGAGTGCCCGAGTTCGCGCCTTGTCGCGGTGAACCAGGTAAGAAAGCGTGTCGACCGGCTCCTTGTTTACCAGGATGTCGACCTTCACCACGTCGGTGTCTCGATACTCGATCGGCGCGTAGTCAAACGATCCGTATCCCCGGGTGATCGTCTTGAGCTTGCCGTAAAAATCGAAGAGCACCTCGCCGAGCGGCATCTCGCTGATCACTTCGACCCGCCCCACGGAAAGGTAAGTCATCGTCTGACTCTCCGAGCGATGTTCGCGGCACAGTTCCATGACGGGACCGACGTACTCTTCGGGCGTAAGGATCGACGCCTTGATGTAGGGCTCGGTGACCGAGTCGACCTTCGTCGGATCGGGCCAGTGGCTGGGATTGTCCACCTCGATCGAACGGCCGTCCTTTAAGGTCACTTTGTACTTGACCGACGGGGCGGAGATAACCAAGCCGATGTCGAATTCTCGCTGCAAACGCTCCTGGATCACGTCCAGGTGAAGAAGGCCGAGAAACCCACAGCGAAATCCAAAACCGAGAGCCGCCGAACTGTCTTTTTCGTAGGTGAGCGCCGCGTCGTTGATCGCCAGCTTGTCCAGGGCCTTCGTGAGATCCCTGTACTCGTCCGCGTTCATCGGATAGATCGAGGAGAAAACGACCTGCTTGGCTTTCTTGTAGCCTGGCACCGGTTCGGCCGCCTGGCGATCGAGGTGAGTGATGGTATCGCCGATTTCGATTTCCCGCACGCTCTTGATTCCGGCGACGATATAGCCCACCTCGCCGGAGCTGAGTTGCTCTCTTGGATCGAGCCTCAACCGATGGTAGCCCAATTCCTCCACCGTGTAATTGCAGCCCCGGTGCATGAAATGAATGGTGTCGCGTGGTTTGAGCGTGCCTTCCATGACGCGGCATTGAAGGATCACTCCGCGATACCGATCGAAATGGGCGTCGAAGACCAAGGCTTTCAGCGGCGCGGCCGGGTCGCCCTTGGGACTGGGCAGCTTTTCGACGATGCCGGCAAGCACGTCTTCGATGCCGGCGCCCGTCTTCGCGGAAACCGCGATCGCCTCGAACGGATCGAGCCCCAAATCCGCGTCAATCTCCTCGCGCACGCGCTCGACGTCCGCGGCCGGAAGATCGATCTTATTGATCACGGGCAGAAGCTCCAGATTGTTGTCGAGGGCCAGATAGAGGTTGGCGACCGTCTGCGCCTCGACGCCCTGGGAAGCATCGATCACGATCAACGCCCCTTCACAAGCCATCAGGGAACGCCGCACTTCGTGCGAAAAGTCGACATGGCCCGGCGTATCGATGAGGTTCAGCAGATAGTCCTGGCCGTCCGGCGCGCGGTAGGAGAGCGTAATCGTATTGCTCTTGATCGTAATACCACGTTCACGCTCGATATCCATCGCGTCGAGCAACTGGTCGCGGAACTCACGTTGCGTAACGCCGCCACACGCCTGGATCAACCGATCGGCCAGAGTCGACTTTCCATGATCGATATGGGCGATAATGCAGAAGTTCCGAATTTGTTTCATGCGTACTGTTCTTGTGGAGAATGACCTGCGGCTTCGCGCATCGCAGCTAGGATTCTAGTGAATGACGCCGGCAACCGATAGGGATCGGTGGGAATTTGAATCCCGAGCGAAAATCGCCATGAACGCTCGTCTTGATGTACCGTCAACTCGATTTAATCAAGGCGACTCGTCCTGTTTGCCGGCATAGTCAAAATGGCATTGCGTGATGCCGCATTGCATGAGCGTCGCGCACAATCCAACCGCTTCCTCCGATGGTGTAAGCCCGCCTTCCGGGGCCCGCACGCCCTTGGATCGTATGATCACTCTGCCTCGCGCGACCCACTTGGCAACGTTTGGATCTTCGAGCGACGCGCCGACGGCATCGCAATCGCCGACCGTCGTCAGGACGGTTCCCGCATGGTCGATCAGGTCGAAAACGCCGTCGTGCACATGGATGACCAAGGTCGGCGGCAGGGCCCTTTCGCCACAACCGGGGCACAGCGCGACCGTCAGGAGTAGAAGCAAAATCGGCTTGATTCGCGCCATCTTTCACGCCTCGGGATCAAATTGGGTCTACTCACTCGCAAGCTCGATGCGCACGTCGTTGTTCCCTTCATCCACCGAAAGCTTCAGTCCGCTCTTGTCGGTTTCGCCGTATTTCTTCGGCAAGTGGGTCGACGAGGCCGCCTGGACCGTAACCGTGTAGGTGTCGGCCAATAGGCGTTTCATCGCGAATTTGCCGTCGTCGCTGGTCTTGGCCGAGGCCACTTCCTTCATGCGGTCGTCATACAACGCAACCCTGGCTTTCGCGAGCGGCCGTCCGTCGAGCGAGACCATGCCGGCGACCGTCTCCCGGGCATACCCGGTCTTGCCCGACGGCTTGCCGACCAGCGGCGCGAGTTCCCGGAGCCAGATGTTCCGAAACCGCACCGGGTCGCCGTGGTATTGGAGTCTGAGGGGCAATCGCTCGGCGTGCGGTTCGTACTCGGGCGGCTGGTCCCAACACGTTCCGCCGGTCAACTCGAAATGGTTTTGGATCAACACGCCGTTGTGCAACACGGTCATCGCCGCCGGCCGTACGACGGCGCCGTCCTTGGCAAACCGCGGCGCGCGAAAAATGATGTCGAACGTCTGCCACTGGCCCGGCCGGCGGCACGCGTTGACCATCGGGGGCGACTGCTTGTAGATGGCCCCGGCCTGGCCGTCGAAGTACGTCTCGTTCTTGCACGAGTCGAGAATCTGCACTTCGTATTTGCCCATGATGTAGACGCCGCTGTTGCCGCGAGTCTGGCCCTTTCCCTCGACCTTCGCCGGCGAGGCCCATTCGACGTGCAACTGGCAGTCGCCGAAACTGGCCTTGGTCGTGATGCTGCGTCCACGGGCCGTGGCCACGCCGTCCTCGACGAGCCACCGATGGCCGCCGTTCCATTGCGACAAGTCCTTCCCGCCAAACAACACGATCGCGTCCGACGGCGGGCCGCCCACCGGGCCCGGGTCGACCACGGGCGGCTCGGGCCACACGACCCCGCTCTTCCATTCGTAATTCACCGCGTACGCAAACACGACACCCAGCGCGCCGAAAGCGGCGACCATTATCAAGAGGCTCAAGAATCGCGGGCAGCGTTTCGACGGACTCTTCGCGGTGCGGTGGGTCGAATCCATGGGGGCCGGTCCTTTGCGAGGAAGGTCGAGAGGTGGGACGGGGCAGAAAACCCTCTTATTATGCCTCATCCGATCGGCCAAGACAATAATGTCCTCCAAGACGACCGCCCATCACCCGGCAGTCTCACCCGAAGAAAAACCAGGCTTGGACAACAGCTATTCGGGCTTCTCCGTCTCGGGTTTCGGCGTTTCGGACTTCTCCTTCTCGGGTTCCGCCGTTTCCTCGACGCCGGGCAGTGCAATCTCCTGCTGCGGCGGGACGAGCCACCGCGCGCGGAGCAGGTTGCCGTGGGTGTCGGGTCCGGCGGGCGCCGTGCGGTAGAACACGGCCGCGTCGTTCGGAAGTCCGGCCTCTTCGGCAATCCGCCCCAGGTTGTACCGGGCACCTTGTGCCCACGCCCCGATCAACGACTCCATGCGGAAGTAATCAACGGCGACCTCGGGCTGGGGTTTTTCTTGAGCCAGCGCGACCAGACCGAGCCAGTAGGTGGCGTCTCCCTTGCCCCGGGTCAGGGCGTCGAGTATTCCGCGCTTCTGCGCGATCTCCTGGGGATTCACGGTCTCGGCAATCTCCCGCTTAATCATGGCGAGATTGCGTTTCGAAGGCCTCGCTTGTTGATAGCAATACGTGGCATTGTGCACGCCGGAGAAGACTCCCTTCAGGTGCAAAACACGCCCTTTCCAGAGATAGGTGTCCCGGCCGACTTGGAAAGGCGCTCGGATCAGGTCGAGCTGTCGCCGTTGCTCCTTGGTCAATTGGCCGCTCCGCAGAAGAACTTCGTAAGGCCAGGTCCAAAGCCGGCAATCGGCCAGGCCCGCCACGCCTTTCAAGCGGTCGACGAGGGCGCTCGGATCGCTCGTCAACACGACCTGCTGATCGCCGACCAGCCGCGATTCAACCGACTTCATCCGCGCCGCGAGATAAGCCGGCGACGCCTCGACCATCGCCACCACCCCGGCCAGCCGCTCGGCGTCGACCGGGTAGCGATGCCCTTCGATGTCCAGATTTCGCAGCAGGGCCGGGTCCTTGACGACCTCGGAAAGCGTGGCCGGAGGGATGATCAACCGGTTCTTTTCGTATTTAACCCCTTTTGGCCCGGGGATCGGCAGTCCCAATGCCGGATCGAACAGATGGAGCTGGCCGTCGATCAACACGCCCACGGCCCAAACGTCGAGGTTTTCGCCGTCCGCTTTGTCAGCCCCGGGCAAACCGAGGAGCACCGCGTCGATGCCTTGCTGGCGAAGCAACAAGACGAAAACCCAAGCGCGATCGACCGCCGTGCCCTTGCCCCAAAGGAGCGTTTCCCAGGGCTGCTGCGCAATGCGGTCCGGCTCTCGGCCCGTGCCCGGCGCGAGTTGGATATTGCGAATGGTCCAATCGAACAAACTCTCGGCTCGGGCCAGGTTCGCGTGCTCCGGGCCCCGAGCCCAATTCGAGAGGTCGCGAAGCCAGACGGCCTCCTGAAGTGCGTATCCATCGTAGGGCAAAAACGTCATGTCCCCGAGCGAGCGGACCTCGGGCATTTCGACCAACGGCTTGGGCAAAGTGGCAACGAGCGGATCGATTTCCCAGTCGGCCGGCCGTTTCTCGTATTGTGCCCATTGGTTGAGCCGGTCGATAACCTTTTGACGCATCTGGTCTCCGGCGAACTGCTCAAGCCGTTGCAGGTTGTCGACGGCGAACGAGAAACAGCGTTCTCGCCACTCGCCGCTCGTGTCGGTCGCGGCCAGATCGTCCTCGGCGTTCTGGTCGTTGCGACAACCGGTCGTCACCGGCAAAACACAGATCGCGATGAATGACAAACCCAATGCGGCCGTCGCAAGACGGCGCCAGGGTAGCGTCGGGACAAACGATTTGATGAAGGATTTCACGATAACCTCTCCACGGTTTGACGAAGATCGACCAGACGGCCGAGCAGGGATCCGAATTGGTCCAGGGGCACCATGTTGGGCCCGTCGCTCTTCGCGCGGTCGGGCTCGGGATGGGTTTCAAAGAACAGAGCGTCGACACCAACGGCCACGGCGGCTCGGGCCAACGGTTCGACCATCGCGCGGTTGCCGCCGGTCGCCGACCCCAACCCGCCGGGCTCCTGCACGCTGTGGGTCGCATCGAAGACGACCGGCGTACCCAGGGCCCTCATTCGCGGCAAAGCGCTCATGTCGTTGACCAACCGCCCATAGCCGAAAAATGTCCCGCGTTCGCAAAGCAGAATGTGACGGCACCCGGCGGCCTCGAGTTTGCCGACCACGTGCCGCATATCCTCGGGGGCCATGAACTGCCCTTTCTTCACGTTGACCGGGCGACCCGTCGCGGCCGCCGCCACCAGCAAATCGGTCTGACGCGCGAGAAAGGCGGGAATCTGCAGTAGATCGCACACTTCGGCCACCGGGGCCGCTTGAGCCGGTTCGTGAATATCGGTGACCACGGGCAGGCCGGTCGACTCCTTCACCCGCCGCAACATGGCCAACCCCTTGTCCAGCCCCGGCCCACGGAACGACTCAACGCTGGTCCGGTTGGCTTTGTCGAACGAGGCCTTGAAGATCACGTTGATCGGCAGGGAATCGGCAAGCGTTTTCAATTGCTCGGCGATTCGCAGCACGAGATCCTCGCTCTCCAGAACGCAAGGTCCGGCGATCACTGTCAAAGGCTCGCCGCGGCCGCACCGAAAAGTGCTGATGGTCACCGGGTTTTCAGGCACGGGATCCTCCGTTCCATGGGCCCAAACACTCCTCATTCACCCAACCGCTCCGCAGTGTCCGAAGGAACCACGAACGTCAGCCGACGGGGCACCACTTCGACTTCCACCGGCAAATAGCCGGCAAAATCGCCGTCGAGTTGGTAGGGCACCTTGGCTTCGGCTTCGATTCGCAACCGGCCGCTTCGAAAAAACCGGCAGTCGGCCAGCCGCCGATGTCGACGCAACACCAACGCCGAAAAATAACGCAAACCGTGCCACCTCGTGCCACGGCGAAACGTACAGACGTCCAACAGCCCGTCCGTGCCGGTCGCCTCGGGCGCGAACCGAAACCCCCAAGCATAGCAGGGAAGATTGAACGCAAATATCCAACACGCACTACTGGGTAACGACTCACTCGGCTGCTGTCTCGCCTCCGAATCGCTAGAGTATATCACCATTTTCGGGTATTCGTAATGGGCAACGGTCTCGACAATCGGTCGAGCGTAGGAGTAGTGGCCGATATGGCCCGTGCGTTGCTCTTCGAGCCTTCGAACCACCTCGGCGTCAAACCCACAACCGATCATCAGCAGAAACAACCGCTCCCCGGCCCGGCCCGCGTCGAGCCGGATAAACCGACCCGCCGCTATGATCTCGGCCAACGCGTCGGCCGACCGGCGAAGCTGGAGATAGCGTGCCAACAGATTCTCGGTACCGCCGGGCAGCATCGTGATGGGCACGCCCGGCTCGGTCCGATTGACCAGTTCGGCCGCCGTGCCGTCTCCTCCGACACCGACCAATGCCCGCAGCGTACCGTCCCGGTGCATCTGATTGGCCTGGGCAGACACCTCGTCCAAATCGGTCAGGACCTGGGCGTTGAAGTCGCGCGCGCCGAGCAACTCGACCAGTCGCTTGACCTCGACGTCCATGGCCCCGACGCCCGCCGTCGGGTTGACCGAGATAAGGACTTCGCGTGCGTCGGGGGACAGCGTTTGCCGCTCGGACATGGAATAACCCAACCGCGTTAGGAGCTTATCGGAGAACCCGGCGGAACACGTCATCCCGAGCGGAGCGAAGGATCTCAAGTCGTTCTGTACAAACGAGATCCTTCGCTGCGCTCAGGATGACAACCATCAGCCCACTGGTTTTGAAACGCCTTCGGCTGATTTTCCCGTGCATCGCTCTGTGCCGCCACTTCTCTCTACGCCGATACGGGCCAAATCGTTTTGAACCGGGTCGAGAGATTTCCCCGGAAAAGCTCGTTTCCGGAGGGCAAACTGGCTGGCGAGCCGATTATCTTCGCTGTTTTTTGCCGCTCGCGAAAGACCAAGCCCCCCAGGTTCGGACGGAGCCTTTTGGTCTCTCACGATAGAATCCGCCGGTTCGTCAACCTAGTCAATAGGCTCGGTCTTCTCGGGAATGCAACGGCCTGCGGTCAGCCCGTCGAACGGGACGGCTCGTCTCCTGAAGGCGTCGCATGTGCGGCAACCCATGAATGAGCAACCTGAACGCCCGAACCTGCGAGAACACTCAACATTGCCAAGAACACCGTCCTTTCCACCAATGACACCCCCCCTAAAGAACAGGACTGGCTGGCGTCTTACTCACGATCGGAAACCCTTTTACCACACCAGGATAACTCAATTGCATCGGAATGAGACACTGTCCCTTGGGGGTCAGCCACGTTGGTTGCATGGTCGCAGGCCACACACGAGAAATTCGCAAGTCTTTTTATGACAAAGCGTTACATCGATTCTCGAAATCTGATCGAATCTCGGCGACGTATTGGCACGGCATCTGCTTCATAAGGGGAGCGTCGACAGTTGAACGAGTTGACAACCAAATGTACTGGCCCGTGGGGCCCCTGACGATTATTTAGCCGAGTGGTTACCTTGCCCTTGCTGCCCGGC